>NZ_JAYXBQ010000082.1:0-312015 GCF_039668335.1 Mycobacterium sp. SM3041
TGCTCGCTGACGGATTCGGCGACGCGGAACGCGACGGTCCTCGCCGTGATTTCATCTGGGGCCTCCACCATGACCCGGACCACCTGTTCGGTTCCGGAGGGGCGCAACAGGATTCGGCCGGTGTCGCCGAGTTCGGCCTCGGCCTCGGCGACCGCGGTCTGCACCGCCGGCGCCTGGGCGACCGTGGCCTTGTCGGCCACCTCGACGTTGATCAGCACCTGCGGCAACGTCTTCATGGGCGCACACAGCTGCGCCAGGTTCGACCCGGTCTGCGCCATGCGCGACATGAGCCGCAGTCCGGTGACGATGCCGTCGCCCGTGGTGCCCAGCTCGGGCATCACGATATGGCCGGACTGCTCGCCGCCGAGCGAGAACCGTCCCGCGCGCAGCTCTTCGAGCACGTACCGGTCCCCCACGCCCGTCGTGCGCACCTCGATGCCGGCCTCCCGCATCGCCAGGTGCAGGCCGAGGTTGCTCATCACGGTCGCCACCAAGGTGTTCGACACCAGCTCGCCGGCGTCGCGCATGGCCAGCGCCAGCACCACCATGATCGCGTCACCGTCGACGAGGGCGCCCGACGCGTCGACGGCCAGACAGCGGTCGGCGTCGCCGTCGTGGGCCAGGCCCAGGTCGGCGCCGTGGTCGATGACGGCCTGCTGCAGCTGCGCCATGTGGGTGGAGCCGCAGCCGTCGTTGATGTTGAGGCCCGTCGGCTCGGCGTTGATCGCTATAACTGTGGCGCCGGCCGCTCGATATGCCTGCGGGGCGGCCGTCGAGGCGGCGCCGTTCGCGCAGTCGACGACGACCGTCAGCCCGGCCAGCGGCGCGACGGCGGCCTTGGCGGCGTGGGTGAGGTAGCGGTCCAGGGCGTCTGCGGCCTCGAGCACGCGGCCGATGCCGGCGCCCGTCGGCCGGGTACCCGGACCGGCGGCGACCAGTTCCGCGATGCGGTCCTCGGTGTCGTCGTCGAGCTTGTGCCCGCCGGTGCCGAAAATCTTGATGCCGTTGTCCGGCATGGGGTTGTGCGAGGCGGAGATCATCACGCCGAGCTGCGCGTCATACGACGCGGTCAGGTACGCCACCGCGGGGGTCGGCAGCACGCCGACCCGCAGCACGT
This sequence comes from Mycobacterium sp. SM3041, assembly GCF_039668335.1. Classification (NCBI taxonomy): domain Bacteria; kingdom Bacillati; phylum Actinomycetota; class Actinomycetes; order Mycobacteriales; family Mycobacteriaceae; genus Mycobacterium; species Mycobacterium sp. SM3041. Next base: position 1,118 of record NZ_JAYXBQ010000082.1, read on the forward strand.
CGACGCCCTCGCTCGTGATGCCGGCGATGACCGCGGCCTCCAGCATCTCGCCACTGGCCCGGGGATCTCGTCCGACGACCGCGACGCAGCGACCGGCGCCAGAGGTCGAGCAGAGGCGGCGGGCGGCGGCTGAACCCAGCGCCAACGCCAACTCCGCGGTCAGATCACGGTTTGCGACGCCACGGACGCCATCGGTGCCGAACAGCCGACTCATGAACCTTCTTTCGTCCTTCAGATGACCCCATGAAACGCCGAAGGCGGGCGTGTCCAGACTGCGACACGCCCGCCCACGAGCAGAAACGATCAGCGCTTGCTGTACTGAGGCGCCTTGCGGGCCTTCTTGAGGCCGTACTTCTTGCGCTCGATGGCACGCGGGTCACGGGTCAGGAACCCGGCCTTCTTGAGTGCCGGACGATCCTCGGGCTGAACCAGGATCAGCGCACGGGCGATGGCCAGACGCAGCGCGCCGGCCTGACCCGAGGGGCCACCACCGTCGAGGTGGGCGTAGATGTCCACCGTGTCGACGCGGTCGACGGTCACCAGCGGGGCCTTGATCAGCTGCTGGTGCACCTTGTTCGGGAAGTAGTCCTCCAGGCTGCGGCCGTCCAGGTTGAACTTGCCGGTGCCGGGCACCAGACGAACGCGGACGACGGCTTCCTTGCGGCGGCCAACGGTCTGGATCGGACGGTCGATGTACACGGGCTCGCGCGGTGCCGACTCTTCGGCCACCTCGAACTCGGTCACTTCAGTCACGTCGACTTCAGTCACTGGGCCACCTGCTTGATCTCGTAAGGAATCGGCTGCTGCGCGGCGTGCGGATGATCAGGACCCGCGTACACCTTCAGCTTCTTCTGCACCTGGCGCGACAGCTTGTTGTGCGGGAGCATGCCGACGATCGCGTTCTCAACGGTGCGGGTCGGGTGCTTCACCAGCTGTTCGCCGATGGAGCGCTTGCTCAGACCGCCCGGGAAACCCGAGTGACGGTAAGCAAACTTGTCGGTGAGCTTCTTGCCCGACAGGGCAATCTTCTCGGCGTTGATGATGATGACGAAGTCACCCTCATCGGAGTTGGGCGTGAACGTCGGCTTGTGCTTGCCGCGCAGCAGGTTGGCTGCTGCAACGGCGAGCCGGCCGAGCACCACGTCTTGGGCGTCGATGACGTACCACTGACGCGTGGTGTCACCCGCCTTCGGCGTGAATGTAGGCACAGCTATACCTCTTCTTCTCGGGTTGAGTCCCGGTGCTATCCGGGTGCCGGTCAAGTACGCGACCTGCGAATTCCCGGCGACCGACGGTGACCCGGGAAGCATTGGCCTGACGGCCTGCAGCGCACCAACGTGGGAGCTTACCCGGGTGCGTCACCGCAGGTCAAAACGCGGAGCTGGTCAGTACACCCGGTCCTGCTGGTCGGGCACGACGCTGCCGTCCGGCCGGTGCAGCGGCCCCTTGGCGCCCGTCGGCTCGATGTATCCCTTGGTGGCGCAGGCGTACGGTTCGGCCTGCTTCTTGGGATCGATGAACATCGGGTTCACCAGCCAGTTGCCGCCCGCATTGTCGTAGGCCGTGCACATCAGCTCGGTCTTGTTGCGGTTGAGCACCAGCCGCAGCGCGGTGGCGTCGGTGAGGAACGTGACGTCGGTGTCGGAGTCCCCGGCGGCGAAGGCCGCGCGCTTGGGCTCGGGCTGTTGGGTGAACGCGGCGGGGCCGGTCACGCCGAACACCTCTTCGTTGACGCGGCAGCGCTTGCCCTCGATGTACGTGATGGCGGGCTCGCCGCCGCACGGCACCAGGCGCGACGTCAGCACATCGCCGTCGTGTTCGGTCCGCACGCCCATGACGTGGTCGGCCGGGATGTCGAGCTCTTCCGCCCACACCCGGGCCACCGGTTCGGCCGACGCCGAGATGATCCGCACGTCGAAACCGTTGGCGTGCAAGGTTTCCACCAGGTCGCGCATCTGCGGGTAGTACCGCACCCAGCCGGTCTGCGTGCTGCTGCCGACCTTCTGCTCGGTACCCGCCGGGGCGTCGAGGTTCTCCTTGCGGGCGGTCTTCGCGAACTCGACCACCTCGGCTTCGCGCCACCCGGCCTGCATCTGTGCGGCCCAGGCGTACGCCGGTTCCATGCGCCGCGCGTTGAACCCGGCGAAGGCCGGCTCCCCGGCCTTGGTCTTGGCATCGGTGTAGACCGACACCAGCTCGTCGGCGCAGGCGGTGTCGGTGTCGGTCGGCATCGGCTGGCCCGGCTTGGCCGCGGCGCAGGCGCGGGCCAGGGCCGCGACGGCCGGCGGCGTCAGGAACGCGCTGGTGGACGCCCAGTTGCCGTCGGCCGGTGCCCGGAGCTTGCCGTTGCGCACCATCCAGAAGAACGTGGCGTCGCCGATGTCGTTCTTGACGATGGTGTTGTCCCAGTCGAACAACGCCAGCGGCGCACCCTTCGTCACCGAACCGGCGGCGCCGCACGTGCCCAGCTTGGCCAGCATGGCGTCGATCCGGTCGCGGTTGTCGCCGTACCAAGCGGAGTTCTGCGCCAGCGTCCGGCACGACGCCGTGCTGGTGGCGGGCGACTGCGCTGCCGGCGTGCTGTCGTGGCTGCTACAGCCGGACATGGCGAGGAGGCCGGCCAGCGCAGCGGCGGAGGCCAGTCGGGTCATGCGGGTCACGGTTCTCCTGGTGTCAGGTGAGTGTCACGTCAGTTCTGCGGCGCCCGGCGCTTCGAGCGAGGTGTCGCGGGAGGTGTCCTTGAGGTCGACGCCCGAGCGGCCCAGGGCGCGGGCACCGGACACCAACCCCGCCGCGACGCGCGCGGCCTCGGCGTAGCCGAGTCCCTCGGGCGGGTGGATGTTCGAGATGCAGTTGCGGTCGGCGTCGGTGCGCCCCGGCATCGGCAGATGCGTCAGGTAGATGCCCAGGCTGTCGGCCACGGACAGACCAGGCCGCTCCCCGATGATCACCAGCAGGGTCCGCACCTTTTGCGCCGCGCCGACGTGGTCACCGAGGGCCACGCGGGCCTGCGTGGCGATCACCGGCGGCGCGAGGGTGTACTGGTCGCCCAGCCGCGTCACGAGCTCGGCGAGCAGCGCCGGACCGTGCTTGGCCAGCGCGTACGGCGAGAGCCCGTCGGCCAGGACGAAGCCGATGTCGGCGGGGGTTTCCGGGACGTCCATGGGCGTGGCCGGCAGCCGGCCCAGGTCGGGGCGGCGCAGGTACTCGCTGCGGGACTCGGCCTGGCTGCGCACCACCGCCGGTTCGCCGATGCCGATCTCCCGGACTCGGGCCGCGAGGGCCTCGACGTCGAGGGGCTCGTGCACGGCGTCCCGCGCGGCGGCGTGCGCCGCGGCCAGCTCTAGGACTTCCCGGGTGGGCAGCGCGTTGCCGGCGCGGCCCAGCCCGATGCGGGCCTGCGTGGTCTTGCGGAGCTCGTCCCAGAACTCCTGGATTGCGAGATCTTCGGTCATCGTCATCCCGCCGCGGTGAGCGCCCGCAGCGCCGAGCGCTGCAGATCGAACTTGGTCAGCTTGCCGGAGTCGTCGGTCATCCCCACCTTCTTGAGCCAGGCGTCGAACTCCGGAGCCGGCTTCAAACCGAGCGTCCGGCGGACCGCCACGACGTCGTGGAACGACAGGCTCTGGTAGCCGAGCATGACATCGTCGGCGCCCGGGACGGTGATGACGAAGGCGCAACCCGCCGCGGCCAGCAGCGTCAGCAGGGTGTCCATGTCGTTCTGGTCGGCTTCGGCGTGGTTGGTGTAGCAGACGTCGACGCCCATCGGCAGGCCGAGCAGCTTGCCGCAGAAGTGATCCTCGAGCCCTGCCCGGATGATCTGCCGGCCGTCGTAGAGGTACTCGGGCCCGATGAAGCCGACGACGGTGTTGACCAGCAGCGGATCCAGCGCGCGGGCGACGCCGTAGGCGCGGGTCTCCAGCGTCTGCTGATCGACGGGCCGGCCGCCGGTGCCGAGGTGGGCGCCCGAACTGAGCGCCGAGCCCTGGCCGGTCTCCAGGTACATGACGTTGTTGCCGACGGTGCCGCGGTTCAGGGACCGGCCGGCCTCGTTGCCCTCGCGCAGCAGCGCCATGTCGACACCGAAGGCCTTGTTGGCACCCTCGGTGCCCGCCACGGACTGGAACACCAGGTCCACCGGAGCGCCGGCCTCGATGAGGCCGATGGTGGTGGTGATGTGCGACAGCACGCAGGACTGCGCCGGGATGTCGTAGCGGCTGCGGATGTTGTCGAGCAGGTGCAGCAGGTCGGCGGTGGCCTGCGGCGAGTCGGTGGCCGGGTTGATACCGATGACGGCGTCGCCGCATCCCATCAGCAGTCCGTCGAGCACGGCTGCGGCGATGCCGCGCGGATCGTCGGTCGGGTGATTGGGCTGCAGTCGCGTGGCCAGGGTGCCCGGCAACCCGATGGTGCTGCGGAAGGCCGCGTGTACCTGGGTGGCCGCGGTGACGGCGATCAGATCCTGGTTCCGCATGATCTTCGAGACCGCGGCTGCCATCTCCGGCGTGATGCCGGGGGCGACGGCCGCGATCTTCGCGGCGGCGTCGTCACCGGCCACCGCGTCCAGCAGCCAGTCCCGGAAACCTCCCACCGTCAAGTGGGAGACTTCCGAAAAGGCTTGCTGGTCATGGGAATCCATGATGAGCCGGGTGACCTCGTCGGTCTCGTACGGCACCACCGCTTCATTGAGGAAGGTGTCCAGCGGAAGGTCGGCCAGTGCCCACGCCGCGGCGGCCCGCTCGGCGTCGTTGTGGGCCGCGCACCCGGCGAGTTCATCACCGGAGCGCAGCGGCGTGGCCTTGGCCATCAAATCCACAAGCCCGTCGAAGGTGTGGTTCACCCCCGAAATCCGCTGGTGGTACTTCATTTCAGCTCGTCCTCGGCTTCTGCGAGCATCGCGAACTCTTCATCAGGAGAGTTTGCCACCAAACGGTGCCGGCTGTAGACCGCAAAGTAGAGCATGAAGGCGGCGAACACCGCCAGACACAGGCCCACGGCGAACGGATCGACGAGGAAGGTGGCGATGACCGCGACGACGGCGATGACGAGCGCGAAGCCGGTGGTCGCGATGCCGCCCGGGGTGCGGTAGGGCCGCGGCATGTTCGGCTCGCGGCGGCGCAGCACGATGTGGCTGACCATCATCAGGACGTAACTCATGGCGGCACCGAAGACCGCCATGTTCAGCAGCAGGTCACCCTTGCCGGTCAGCGACAGCAGGAAGCCGATGACGCCGGGGACGATGAGCGCCAGTGTGGGCGCCTTGCGGGAGTTGGTCACCGACAGCTGGGTCGGCAGGTAGCCCGCGCGGGACAGGGCGAAAAGCTGGCGCGAGTAGGCGTAGATGATCGAGAAGAAGCTCGCGATCAGGCCGGCCAGGCCGATGTAGTTGACCAGCTTGGCGCCGACGCCGGAACCGAGCGCCTCGACGAGCGGGTTGCCCGAGGCCGACATCTGTTGCGCGCCACCGACACCCGTGGTGAGCACCAGCACCATGGCGCAAGTGACCAGCAGGACCGTCATCGCCGCGATGATGCCGCGCGGCACGTTCTTCTCGGGGTTCGCGGTTTCCTCGGCGGCCAGCGGCACGCCTTCGATCGCCAGGAAGAACCAGATGGCGAACGGGATTGCGGCCCAGATGCCGAGGTAGCCGTGCGGCAGGATCGCCGACGCTCCGGCCGCGTTGACGTCGACCGCGATGGTGGTCAGGTTGGAGACATCGAACTGGCCGATGGCACAGACCGCGAAGATCACCAGGCCCAGCAGCGCGATGGCGGTGATCACGAACATCACCTTGAGCGCCTCACCGACGCCGGACAGGTGGATGCCGATGAAGAAGGCGTAGGCCGCCAGATACACCCACCAGCCGTTGTGAATCCCGAAGAGCCCCAAGGATTCCACGTAGGCGCCGATGAACGTCGCAATGGCGGCGGGGGCGATCGAGTACTCGATGAGGATCGCGGTGCCGGTGGCGAAACCGCCCCACGGGCCCAGGGCGCGACGGGCGAAGGTGTAACCACCGCCGGCGGCCGGCAGCGCCGAGGACAGCTCGGCCATGCCCAGCACCAGAGCCAGGTACATGCCGGCGATGATCACGGCGGCGATGGCGAGGCCACCGAAACCGCCGTGTGCCAGACCGAAATTCCAGCCGGAGTAGTCCCCGGACACCACGTAGCTGACGCCGAGGCCGGCGAGCAGCAGCCAGCCGGCCGTGCCCTTCTTCAGCTGACGTTTCGCGAGGTATTCGTTGCTCTCGACGTGCTCTTCGACACCGCGAGCGGAGTGCTCACTGGGTGGGTTGGTGATGGACACTGCGAACTCCTGAAAGAGGGATGGCTGATGCCGAACTGGCCTGCCCCCAGGAGTCATCTGGTGCCGGCCTTGATCATTGTGTCGCCGAACGCTTTTGGAAAGCGTCGACCGAAAAAGGAAGCGAGCGCCCGCGCATTCGGGGGGTACGCGGGCGCTCGCGGTTCGTGGGAGCTACGCGCTTCGTTTCCTCGCGCGAGCACTCATCAGAAGAATCCCTGGGCCTTCGTCGAGTACGAGACGAGCAGGTTCTTCGTCTGCTGGTAGTGGTCCAGCATCATCTTGTGGTTCTCGCGGCCGATGCCCGACTGCTTGTAACCGCCGAACGCGGCGTGCGCGGGGTACATGTGGTAGCAGTTCGTCCACACGCGGCCGGCCTTGATGTCGCGGCCCGCCCGGTAGGCGACGTTGCCGTTGCGCGACCACACACCGGCGCCGAGGCCGTACAGGGTGTTGTTGGCGATCGAGATGGCGTCGTCGTAGTCCTTGAACGACGTCACCGACAGCACCGGCCCGAAGATCTCCTCCTGGAAGATGCGCATGCCGTTGTGGCCGGAGAACACCGTCGGCGTCACGTAGTAGCCGCCGTTGAGGTCCCCGCCCAGCTCGGCCCGCTCGCCACCGGTGATCAGCTGTGCCCCTTCGGACTTGCCGATCTCGATGTACGACAGGATCTTCTCCAGCTGGTCGTTGGAGGCCTGCGCACCGATCATGGTCTCGGTGTCCAGCGGGTCGCCCTGACGGACGGCCTTGGTACGGATCGCGGCCAGCGCCAGGAACTCGTCGAAGATGTCGGCCTGGATCAGGCTGCGCGACGGGCAGGTGCAGACCTCGCCCTGGTTCAGCGCGAACATGGTGAAGCCTTCGAGCGCCTTGTCCTGGAAGTCGTCGTTGGCGGCCATGATGTCGTTGAAGAAGATGTTGGGGCTCTTGCCGCCCAGCTCCAAGGTGACCGGGATCAGGTTCTGGCTGGCGTACTGCATGATCAGCCGGCCCGTGGTGGTCTCACCGGTGAAGGCGATCTTGGCGATGCGGTTGCTCGAGGCGAGCGGCTTGCCGGCCTCGACGCCAAAACCGTTGACCACGTTGACAACACCCGCCGGCAGCAAGTCGCCGATGAGCGAGAACAGGTACATGATCGACGCCGGGGTCTGCTCGGCGGGCTTGAGCACGATGGCGTTGCCGGCGGCCAGCGCGGGGGCCAGCTTCCAGACGGCCATCAGGATCGGGAAGTTCCAGGGGATGATCTGGCCGACGACGCCGAGCGGCTCGTGGAAGTGGTAGGCGACCGTGTCGTCGTCGATCTCGGAGATCGAGCCCTCCTGGGCCCGCAGCACACCCGCGAAGTAGCGGAAGTGGTCGACGGCCAGCGGGATGTCGGCGTTCAGGGTCTCGCGGACCGGCTTGCCGTTGTCCCAGGACTCGGCGACGGCGATGGCCTCGAGGTTCTGCTCCATGCGGTCGGCGATGAGGTTCAGCACCCGGGCGCGAGCGGCCGGCGAGGTCTTGCCCCAGGCGGGCGCGGCGGCGTGCGCGGCGTCCAGCGCCTTCTCGATGTCGGATTCGTCCGAGCGGGCGATCTCGATGAACACCTCACCCGTGACCGGGGTACGGTTCTCGAAGTAGCGACCGGCAGCGGGTGCCACCCACTCGCCGCCGATGAAGTTGTCGTAGCGGGCCGGGTAGGTCATCACCGAACCCTCGGCACCGGGACGCGCGTAAACAGTCATGGGTTCACTCCTCCAGTGGGTGACAAACACAGGTGTGCTGCTGGTCACTAACGGTACGCAGAAGTGGGTTGCAACACAGTTGCATCGTTGAACGCGATGGAACCGGAGCCCGTCAGCCGAGGTCGGCGTCCAATCCCGCCAGGTGCCCGACCGCCTGCGCCCGCACGACGGCGTCCGCGGATGGGTGGTTGCGCAGCAATTGCCAGCCGTGCCGGTCGTCGCGGCCGTCGGGCAGGGCCAGCCACCGGCGCAACAGGCCGACGTGTCCGGCCGCGGACGCCGACAGCACCGCGGTGCGCAGGCTCTCCCCCAGCTCGGTGCGCAACCGGGCGATCGCCGGCGACACCGACTGCGGCAGCAGCGCACCCGAGTAGTGGGACAGCGCGGCGTCGACATCGCCGCGGTGCAGCGCAGCGAAGACGTCGGCGACGTCACTATCGATCGGGGTGAGCAGCCGGTATGGCCGTGACGCCACGTACTGCGCGCCGATGACCCGGCGCAGACGGGACATCTCGACGCGGATGGTGACTGAGTCAAGATCGTTGTCGTCCAACAACATTGCGAGATGATCGGCGCTCAGGCCCTCGGGATGACGGCTCAGCAGGACCAGGATGTCGGCGTGCCGGCCGCTGAGGGTGTGCTGGCGCGGTTGTCCGTCGTCGCCGGTGGCGACCCAGCGCGGGCGGTCACCGCCGAGCACCGTCAGGCGGGCCCTCGTCACCGGGTTGGGCGCCGGCTGCAGCAGCCGTTGCAGGGCCAGGTGGTTCTCGATGGCCATCACCGTCGCGCGCACCAGGCCCAGGGTCTGGGCCGAGGCGATCTGGCTGTCACCGGTCAGGTCGACGCAGCCGATGAGCTCGCCCGTCGTCGGGTCGTGCACCGGCACCGCCGTGCACGTCCAGGGCTGCACCAGGCGGGCGAAGTGCTCCGAGCCGTGGATCTGCAGTTCCCGGTCCAGCGCCAGCGCGGTGCCCGGGGCGTTGGTGCCGGCGCTGCGCTCGCTCCAGTCGGCGCCCGGCACGAAGTTCATGGCCTCGCCGCGGCCCAGGGCCGTCTTGTCGCCCTCGACCCACAGCAGCGTGCCGTCGGCCGCGGCCACCGCCACCATGACACCGCTGTCCTTGGCGTCCTCCACCAGGAGTTTCCGGATCACCGGCAGGGCGGCCGCGATGGGTTGTTCGGCGCGGAGCTGGTCCAGGGTCTTGGGCACGACGGGCGTGAACTGCGCGCCGCCGAGGTCCGGGTCCACGCCCGTGGCCAGGCTGCGGCGCCAACTGTCGGCGATGACGGGACGGACGGCGGCAGGGTCCAGGTGCTGGGCGTCGATCTCGCCGGTGACGAAACGCTGGTGTACTGCGCGCAGCGTGGAGCCGGCCGGCGACCCCTCGGTGCGGCTGGTTCCCACGACACTCACACTCCTCGCAGGTCGGATACACACCTGCGTGGCCGCCAGGGTAGTCGACCAGGGTGTTCCAGGACACACGTTGGGCCCCGGCGCGGCTACGACTGTGCGGCCCCGCCCCCGGCTCTCCTTCCAGGGGCAGGACCGCACAGGGCTTGGGTGGGCTAGAAGACCCAATCGCCCGCCGCACGCCGGTCGGTGGCGGCGATGTCGTCGGCGCCGTCACGGACGGCGTTGCCGAGGCTGTGCAGGATGTCGTTGAGCGCGGCCGCCGACTGGTTCCAGCGGGCCTGCTCGGCTTGGAAGGCTTCGGCCGCCTCGCGCGTCCACGTCTGCTGCAGCGGCGCGACGAGGTGCCGGAGCTCTTCCAGCGACGTGTTCATCCGCGCCGACGTGGCATGGATTTGTTGGCGGACGGTGAATTCGATCTCGCCGAAGTGGTACGACAGTGCCGGTTGCATGTGCCTTGTCCCGTCAGATCGCGTGGCCGGTGGCGCCGATGCGCTGGGCATGGGAGTCGGCCGCCTGACTCAGCACCGCCGCGTTCGAGCGGATGGTTTCGGCGATCCGTTGCAGTGACGCGTGCAGTTTCATCGATTCGCCGTTCCACCGGTTCACCACGTCCTGGAATCGGGTCGCCGCGGCACCGCCCCACACCGTCGGCGGGATGGCCGTCATCTGCCCGATGAAGTTGCCGAGCATGGCCCGAATCTCCTCGTTGCGGACCTCGACCTTGCCGGCGATCCCCGTCATCAGATCGAAATCTGCAGTCAGGGCGCCACTTTCCGGAGCTGTCATGATTTCCTCTCCATTTGGTTTGATAGTTCAGACGTTTGCGGCGAGCATTCGGTTCCCTTGCCTCCCAAGTTTTTTCAGTCGGTCCGGCGCGCCGAGCGGATCGCGGCGTCACAGGCCGAGCGGACCGACGCACCCTGGCATCCCACGGCGATCCGGACCGGCCCATCGAGCAGCACCGACCACTCGACCGTCCGCCCGTCGCGTACCTCGCGGTACCGCACCGCCGCGCGCCCGGCACTGACGCCGGCCTCCTGGAAATCCACGATGACCCCGTCGGGCAGCTTCGCCGACGCCTCCCGCAGCGATCGCGCCGCCGCGTCGAGCGTCTGCTCCCGGGGTACGAACGATTGGGTGAGGTGGATGATCTGGCCGCGGTCGTCGGGCGAAATGATCTGCAGCCGGGCTGATCCCGCGCCCGCGAGTGCCCGATCGACCGTCCACCGCACCGGGATCTGTACCGCCACCCGGCCTTCCACGAGCCACGTGAGCTCCGGGTCAGCGACAGCGGCGACCGGCGGCGCTGGGGCGTCTCTGTTGGACAGGCCCAGTGCCCCAGCGCCGATGACCGCGACAGCCGCGGCGAAGGCAATCGCGATGCGCGCCCGCGGTGAACGGGTCTCTGCTGCGCTGCGGGTGCTGTCCTCGTCGGCCTGGTCGAGCAGATCGGCGCAACTCAGAATCTGTGCGGGGACGCCCTGATCCTGCAGCAGCGCTTGTATTTCGGCGGCCAGGGGTGCAGCGCCGGGAACGCCGATGGGCGCGTCGATCACCAGCGGGGTATCCCAGGTGATTCGTGCGATGACCGCCTCCGCGGTGTCGCTCCCGGTGCGCCGCACGACGGAGGCGTACGCCCCTGGGCGGGAGATCGTCACGACGTCCTCCCCCAGTTCGACGACCGCGCAATCGGGTTCGCCGCCGGCCGCTCGGAGGGCATCGGTTCTGCGCTCTGTGACGACGTGAGAAGCGCTGGTGGGCAACGCCGTCCGAACTCGCTCGAGCCGCGACCGCGACCACCACGTCGGACACACCACGGTGATGGCCGTGGTGGCGCCTGCCGCCGCAGCCATGACGTCGCGCCAGATGCGTTCGGCGGGGCGGACGTCCGCGCCGAGCAGGCCCAGTGGCTCGTCGATGCACTCCAGCGCTGACGAGACGAGGTCAGCGTCAATGTCTCCCGGACCGAGGATCGTCGTCGGCCCGACCACCACGACCGTCATGGTGGCTCGGTCCAGCCGATCTGGATCAGCTGGTCAGGTTGACCGCGACGCACCACGACGGCCCGGCCGGGCGGCAGCGTCATCGGCCGTGCGGCGCCCAGCAGCGGCCCTTCGTCCGGGCTGGTGCTCATGACGATGCCCGTCGCACCCAGGTCGCGCATGCGCGACAGCAGCGGGTCGAACATTGCGCGTGCGGCACCGCCGGAGCGGCGCGCGACCACGAGATGGAGCCCGATGTCCGCGGCGTGCGACAAGAGGTCGAGCAGGGGGCTCAACGGATTTCCCGCGGCGCCTACGACGAGGTCGTAATCGTCGACCACGACGTGGATGTCGGGACCCGACCACCACGACCGGTCCCGCAACTGCTGCTGTGTGACGCCGGATCCCGGTAGCCGGGCGGCGAGCAGGGACAGCGTCGCGTCGAGCTCGGCGGCGGTCGTCACGGCCGACATCGCGTAGCCGCACAGGTGCGGCGATTGCACCACCCCCAACAACGATCGCCGGAAATCGACGATCAGCAGCTGAGCCCGCGCGGGATCGGTCTGTTCGACGATCGCGCGGCACAGCGTCCGCAACGCCGCGGTCTTGCCGCACGCCGTGTCGCCCAACACGATCAGGTACGGATCGGCACCAAGATCCAGTGCGAACGGTTGCACGTCCTCGTCGGATAGGCCGATGACGTACCGCGGCGGGCGTTCGACGGTAGCCGCGAGCGCGGCGTAGTCCACGCGTTGCGGCAGCAATTCGATCCGGGGCGCCCGGGACTGATGAGTGGCGACCCGGTCGAGCTCGGGCCGCGCGATCACGAACTCCTTGCCGTCTCTGGTGAGGCCCCGGCCGGGCGGGCAGGTGGTGAGCAGATGGGCTCGGCGGCGGTCCATTTCGGACTCGGCCGGGTCACCGAGCCGCAATTCGATCCGGGTGCCGAGGTGGTCTTTCAGCATCGGCCGCAGTTCCGCCCACCGATTCGCGGTCAGCACCACGTGAATCCCGACCGACAGGCCCTGTGCCGCCATGGCCGTGATGGGCTCCTCCAGCGCATCGAATTCCCGACGCAGCGTGGCCCAACCGTCGACCGCCAGGACGACTTCACCGTAATTGTCCGGAAAGGGCGCTTCGGGGCCGTGTTGCTGCCGGAAGTCCTGACGCCGGCGGCACAGCGAGGCGAGCTGGGAAACAATGCGCCGCAACAACTCCGGCTCGTTCCGGCCGGCGACGGTGCCGACGTGAGGATGCCGCCGCAACGCCATCAGCGCACCGTCACCCAGATCGAGGCCGTAGACGCTGAGGCCGCCGGCAGGCGTGGTCACAGCGAGGCCCAGTAATAGCGTCTGCAGCGCAACAGATTTCCCCGAGCGCGGGCCGCCGACGATGGCCACATGCCCACCGGACCCGTTGAGGTCAGCCACCAGCGGCTCGCGGCGCTGCTGAAACGGATTGTCCACCAATCCGATCGGGACCCGCAGCGGACCGCTGTCGGTGTCGGCCGCCAGCAGCTCGGACAACGCGGGCGAACCAGCGAGCGGCGGCAGCCAGACCGGGTGAGCGCGCGTACCGCGACCGGCCAGCCGGCGCAAGGTCGTATCCATCAACGTCGGACCGGCCGGCCGGTCAGGCGTGACCGCCGGGGCCTCGACGGTGAACAGGCGCGGAACGGCAGGCTCGTCGTGACTCTGCGGCACCGGCCGGGAGACGAAGTCGGCGTGAAATCGCACCAGCTTTCCGTCCGCGGTGCGCAGCAACCCCGCACCCGGCGTTCCGGGCAGCTCATGTGCGTCGGTGACCCCGATGACGGCGCGGGACTCCGCCGCCGAGAACGTCTTGAGACAGACCCGGTACGAGAGATGGGTGTCCAGTCCGCGCAGGCGGCCCTCGTCGAGACGCTGGCTGGCCAGCAGGAGATGAACGCCCAATGAGCGGCCGAGGCGGCCGATGGCGACGAACAGCTCCGCGAAATCGGGATGCTGGCTCAGCAATTCGGAGAACTCGTCAACCACGATGAACAGGGCGGGCAGCGGCGGCAGGTCGGGACCCGCCGCGCGTGCCCGCCGATAGTCGCCGATACCGGACAGGTTGCCGGCCGCCCTTAACAGTCCTTGGCGCCGCGTCAGTTCGCCGGCGAGGGCGTCGTGCATCCGGGCGACCAGATGTGCTTCCTGCGCCAGGTTGGTGATGACGGCCGCGACGTGGTTGGCCTGTTCGAAGCCGAGAAACGTTGCACCGCCTTTGAAGTCGACGAGGATCAGATTCAGCTCGTCCGGCGAGTGGGTGCTGATCAGGCGCAACGTCAGTGTGCGCAGGAATTCGGATTTGCCGGAACCTGTTGCGCCGATGCACAAGCCGTGTGGACCCATGCCGTGCTCGGCGGGTTCCTTGAGGTCGAGGTCGACCGTCGCCCCGGTGTCGTCGGTGCCGATCGGCACGCGCAGCCGCTGACGGTCTGGACGAGTCGGCCAGTTGCCGTCCGCGCCGCCCGTCCGATCATGATGTCGGCGGGTGGACTCCGCACCGCCGGCCAGGCGGTAGCGCGCCACCCGGCGTGCGCAGGTCTCCGCTTGCGTAGCCGTGAGCGTGTCGGTGGTCGAGCACGGCGGCAACGTCGACGCCGTTCCCGGCGCGCCGATCACCACCAGTGTCACCACGTCGGTGTCCACGAAACCAGCCGCCGCCGGAGTGTCGACCAGCACCACCAGATGACATCCGGCGAGAGCAGTGACGGCAGCGGGTTCGGCAAACCGCAATGGCTGCCCGCCGAGGACGCCCGAGCGATAGTGGTGCGGTAGCCATTTCAACCAGTCCCACTCGGCCGATCCGGTGACCGCGGCGATCTTCAGCTGGTCGGGTCCATGCCACACCGCCAGCTGGCACACCAGGGCGCGTGCCTGGCCGCGTGGATCGTCGCCGCCGACATCCACCCGCCGGAGCTGACTGACCACGACGGTGACAGGGACATCGGGGACGGTCGCGGCAGTTCGCAGCAGCCGATCGCGGGCCGAGGCGGTCAGCGGATCAGTCATCTCGTCACCGATCGCCGGCGCCGGCACCAGTCTGGTGCGCAGCGGGCACTGTCCCAGGCCGACGCGGATCTCGGTGAAATCGTCATCGCTCCAACGGCGTTGCCACATCCGGCCGGATCCGGCGAAGGTCCACAGCGTGTCGGGCGGCGGATGGTGCTGATGCAGTGCGCGATGCTGCTCGACGGCGGTACGCTCCGCACAATCCCCGATCGCGTCGAGATACACCAGGTACTCGCGCCGATCGGCGTCGATCTCACCGGCCCGGCGCGCACCCCGCGACCCGAGGACCGTGCTGGCGACCAGTGACAACACCATCATGGCCGGGAACAACAGGAACATCGGGTTGCGGCCGGTGGCCGGACCCGAGCGGAAGTAGAACACCATCATGCCGGCCATCGCCAGCAGCATGAGCACAGGTGCAACGCGGGTGACGACGTTGCCCGTCGGCAGTCGCGGCACCTGTGGCGGCGTGCGGACCTCGATGTCTTCCGTAGCCGGTTGGGCCACGGGAGATCGTGCGACTCTGGTGAATTCCATCGAACTATCAGACGTCCCCCGGCATCGTTCGGTTCCATCGATTTTCGTGTCGGTTAGGGGCCCGATGCGCGGTTACGGTGAGATCGGCATGTCGATCCGGGGGGCGCGATGTCTGAATCAGTGTGTCGGCTGTCCGTACGGTCCGACGGTGAACGCACCAGCGACACCACCGATCTGGTGCTGCCTGCGGGCGCCGCTGTGGACTCGCTACTGCCTGACATCGTGGCGCTGACACATCCGCAAGCGCCGGAAGGCGTCAGTTGGCGCCTGAGCCGGACTGCCGGCGATCCGGTCGACGGATCATTGTCGTTGCGGCAAAACGAAGTTCACGACGGTGACATCCTGCAGCTGCAGCACGACACGACTCCCGAACTGGGCGCGCTGAGTAGGCACACGGCGGCGATGGCCGCCGACCAGGCGCCGTCCGACCCCACTGACCATCGGCTCGGGCCAGTGCTGTGTCTGTGGGCGGTGACTGTCGCGTCCGCGCTGCTGCTCTGGTCTGCTGCGCGCGGCGACTCCTTCACGGCAGCCGCTGTCGGTTGTGGTGGCGTGGTGGCCGCGTTGACGATGTCATGGCGGTCCGGCCGTGCCGCGTGGCCGGCCGCCACCGTCGTGCTCGCTTTCGTGGCGGGATTCTCGGCGGTACCGGGTACCCCGGCGGCGCCCAACATCCTGCTCGGATCGGCGACGGCATTCGCGGTGGCCCTCGTCCTCCTCCGGTTCGGTGTGCTGTACGTATCCGTTGCAGCCGTGGCCTTTACGGCACCGGTGATGGTGGCGTCCGCTGCCGCGAGCGCGTGGGCGGTGCCGCTGGCCAGTACCGGGGTGGCCACCACCGTGGCGGCATTGGTGGTGCTGTCGGCCGCGCCGCGGTGCGCCGTCACCGTCGCCGGACTCACGCCGCGCTCGGCGACGGTCACCGATGGTGATCCGCCACGCATCGAGTTGGCACAGCGGGTGCTCACGGCGATGGTCGTGGGCGCGGCCGGTGCCGCGGCGGCCGGCGCCGTCGTGGTTGCAGCGGGCGCCGTCCACGCGTCCCGGACCCCGACGGTCGTGTTCATCTGGGTGGCAACGGCCGCGATTGCGCTGCGGGCACCGTCCTATCGGCATCCGACACGGCGATGGGCGGTAATCGTCGCCGGAATGGTCTGTACCGCTGCGACTTTGGCCGTCACCGCAATGGCATTCCCCGGCTGGGCCGCTTGGCTCGGCGGCGGCGTCATCGCGGTGGTCCTTGGCGCCCAGCGAATCGGGCGGGTGAGCGCCTCGGTGGGCCGGCGCCTGGTGCATCTCGAATACGTGGCACTGGTCGCCGTGCCACCGTGCGCGCTCTGGGCCGCAGACATCTTTCATCTGGCGTGTGGTCTGTGAGCACCCTGCGACAGATCGTCGCCGTCACCATGACGATCACGATCGCGGCGGCCGCACCGTGCGCCCACGCCATCGCGCCGAAACCTGTTGATCACGGCCAACTTCCCGGGCCCGCAGCCCCGGCGCCGCCCGGCAGGACCGAACAATCGGACCGGTGTGCGACGACCAAACCGGCCGGCGCCCGTCCTGCACACCAACCCGACATGCTCAATCTTGCTGCGGTGTGGCCGCTTTCCCGTGGCAGCGGACAGCTGGTGGCGGTGATCGACACAGGCGTGGCCCGGCACCGACTGCTCCCCCACCTGGTCGCCGGCGGTGACTACGTCTCGTCCGGCGACGGTACGCAGGACTGTGACGGTCACGGTACGGCGATCGCCGGCCTGATCGGCGCCACCGCGTCGGACACCGGGACCTTCGGCGGAGTGGCACCCGAGGCCACGATCATGGCAATCCGCCAGTCCAGCAACAAGTTCCGGCTCACCGACGATCATGAGATATCGGGTGTCGGCGATGTCGAGACGCTCGCCCGTGCGGTGCGCTCGGCCGCCGACGCGGGCGCCACCGTCATCAACATCTCGTCGGTCGCCTGCATGCCCGCCGCGGACCCGCTCGATGACCGGTCGTTGGGCGCCGCCCTCGCCTATGCGGTCGATGTCCGCAACGTCGTGGTCGTCGCCGCGGCCGGCAACGCGAGCGGCGACTGCGCGGAGCAGAATCCGCTGTCGGATCCCAAACGTCCGGGCGCGCCGGACTGGGACACCGTGCACACAGTCGTCAGCCCGGGTTGGTACGACGACTACGTGCTCACCGTCGGATCGGTCACCCCGAACGGGACGCCGTCACAATTCAGCCTGGCCGGACCGTGGGTCGACGTCGCCGCGCCCGGAGAGGCGGTGGTGTCACTGAACGCGCAGGGCGACGGACTGGTCGACAGCCGGCCCGACGGGCGCCCGCTGTCGGGCAGCAGCTACGCCGCGCCCGTCGTCAGTGGTGTTGTCGCACTGGTGCGTTCGCGACTGCCGCAGCTGTCGGCCCGCCAGGTGATGGCCCGCATCGAAGAGACCGCGCGCCATCCGGCCGACGGCTGGAACCCCCAGATCGGGCGTGGCGTCATCGACCCACTCGCCGCGGTGAGCGGCGGTGTACCGACACCTGCCCCAGCACGGGTGTCGACCGCGCAGACAGCGCCCACGCCCGGTCCCAACCACCGACCATCGCGCCGCATCGCCTTCCTCGGCACCGCCCTGTGCATCATGGTGGCAGCTGTCGCCGTGACCGGGCGGCGACGGTCACGGCGATAGTCGAGGTCCGTCGAGCGGCCAACTAAGCGTCGGGCGGTAGCGCAACGTCTTCCCATGTCAGGGTGATACGCGGTGCGGTGCCGATGAGTTCCGCGATGACGACAGCCGCGTACTCGCGAAGACTGTCGCCGTCGTGCAGGTACGTCGTATCGCGTGGCTCTGTTCCGACCGCGACGAGGTGAATATGAACCTCCTCGACCGAATGCCGGTCGACGATGACCTCGACGTCGGCGACTGCAGCCGAGACGGCTGCCGCGGGTTCGGCCAATTGCCAGGTCAGCAATTTGGCCAAGACCAGGTGCGTGATGCTGATGCCCCTGAGTGAGGTACGAATCGGCCGTCCTTGGCGCGGCAGGCCGGCGATGTGCTGAGCGATGCTGGCGCGCAGCCGGTCGAGTGCTGCGGTGCCTTGGCCCCAGCGCGGGTCAACCGCGTGGTTCTCGGTATCGCCGGGTGAGGTTTGCAGTCCAGCCAGCGCGCGCGTGGCATCGGCGATCCACGCCGTCGACTGTGCGGTGGCGTCGTCGTCATCCGTGGCATTGCTGGGCATCGAACCTCCAGTTTGATGTGACACGGCCCCCGATGCGCGGTCGTCGGGCCAAATCCATTGCCGTGGCGCGCTCATGGGCGGAATTCCTCCAGTGCCGCGGCCAGCCGCAGCCGGGTGCGTTGCAGGTGTCCACGCACGGAGCCCTCGGTGGTGTGCAACACCGTAGCGATTTCCGCGAGTGGCATGTCATATACCTCCCGCAGCCACCACGTCACGCGAGCCGGATAGGGCAGGAGGTTCAGTTCGCGAGTGAGCGCAGTCAAGAATTCTCTGGACAGCGCGCGCTGGCCCGGCCCCGGCGCGAACTCCGGGATGTCGGGAGCCGAGTCGAGATCGCTCTGGGGGCGCCTGCGCCTGAGGGCGTCGACCGTCTTGCGCGACGCCAACGAGAACAACCAGGTGCGGAATTGCGACCGAAAGCCGAATGTGGGCAGCGCCTTCCACGCGGCGATGAACGTCTCCTGAACGATGTCGTCACACTCGTCGCGATCCGGGTATGTGTTTGCGACAAACCGGTGCAGCGCCGGCGCATGGCGCACCACCAGAATGTCGAACGCTTCCGTGTCGCCGCGCTGAGCGCGGCGGGCGAGCGCATCGTCGGAGAGCCGCTCCAACAATCCATCCCTGCTCAGTACCATTCCCACCCCGTTTGCGTCCGGCCACCACTGTGGTCTACGTCGCATTTGCGTGCGCTCCGCGCACTCCGGAGCGACTAACCGATTGTGCCCGAACAAAACGTTTGGGCGGCAGGGCCGAAAGGAGAAACTGATGACCACAGCAACGCAGCCGACGGACGTTAGCTCGGGCGGACCCGCCGAGCGCGGGGGCAAGTACGTCGACACGGTGGCAAGCCGTGGTGCCACAACGATCGCCGACATCGTCGTCTCCAAGATCGCCGGTATCGCGACCCGCGAAATCGATGTCGTGCACGACCTCGGGGGCCAGGCGGCACGTGTTGTCGGCAAGCTTCGGGAGACCCTCCCGGGTTCGCCCAATCTCACGCAGGGCGTGAGTGTCGAAGTGGGCGAACGCCAGACGGCCGTGGACATCGGGATCGTGGCCGAATACGGCGTCGCCGTCCACGATTTGGCCGACGGCATCCGCAACAACGTCATCACCGCGGTCGAGAACATGACCGGACTCGAGGTCACCGAGGTGAACATCACCGTCCATGACGTCCACTTCGACGATGACGCGACAGACAGCCCGGCCGCCGGCGAGCCGCGCGTCGTATGAGTGTGTCGTCCATCGCCGAGCGCGTCGACCGCGTCGTCGGCGCAGTGACGGGCGTCGATGGCGTGGTCGGCCTGCACTCCGGGCCGGGTGTACCGCAGACGCACCTGCCGGGCCGGACCGTTCGGGGAGTACGGCTCGGCACCGACAGCGGTGAAGTCCACGTAGTAGTCCAGCTGCCGGCGCACCTGCTCGAGGTTGCCGAGCGCGTGCGGCACGCCGCTGGTGAGGCCGCCGCGGTGCCGTTCACCGTTGTGGTGGCCGACATCGCGGTGACTGACGACCAGATGCAGTGACGGCAACCGACCGTCGCGCTCGCCGCGAGGCCATCCGTCGCCACCATCCTGATGTCGGCGGATCGGCCGAGGCATTGATCGAGGCGCTCGCCGCACTCGAGTCCGGCGACACCGGAACCGTGATCCAGATCCGGCGCACCTGCCGGGGACGGTTGAAGGCTTACCTCGCCAAACGCCGGCGCAAGCGTCGCGCCGATCCTTTCAAGAAAGGTCAACGATGAACCAAAACTACGTTTTTGTCGGTCTTTTCGCAGGCCTGCTGCTCGCCGTCGCCACGCTGTCCGGCGGGGTGCTCGGGTTTCTGTTGGCAGTGACCCTCGCCGGTGCCGGCGCTGCGATCGGCGCCCACTTGGACGGGACGATCAATCTCGCGGCCCTCACACGCCGTCCAGGGAGCCGAGGGTGACAGCTGAACCGCGTGCGATCGAGCCTGTGGCACAACCCAAACGCGGGCAGACGGTGATCGCCGATCGGGTGCGGCATCGGCTGATCGAGCACGCGGCTCTATCGGTGCCCGGCGTCGCCCGCCACCGGACTGTCGTGCCGGGACGAACGTTGCCCGCTGTGCACACCGATGACAGAGCGCATTCACCGGCTGTCGAAGTCGAGATCGCAGCGACGTGGCCGGTCGACGGCGCAGAGGTCCGCACCAAGGTCGAGGCCGCGGTGGCCGGCGAGTTGTCGCGGTCCCTCGACGAACAGCCACGTCACGTGGGGGTACGGATCGGCCGGATCATCAGTGACCGGACGCCGGCGCAGGTCTTCGACGCATATGCCGATGACGTCGCGCCAAGTGACGCGAAACCAGCAGGGCGGCAGCGGAAATTCGCGCCGCGCCGCATTGCAGCTGCGACGTTCACGGGCGTTGTCATTGCCTTGGCGGTCACCACCGTCGGTGTCCTCGGCGTGCGCGATGCCCTCATCTCTTTCCACTTGGTCGGTGGAGATGCGTGGATCACGCATGCGGTCGGCCGGGCCGGTGATGCCCACTGGCAATGGTGGACCTGGCCGGTAGCGGTGGTGGCAGTGCTCGCGGGGTTCGCGCTACTCATCGCCGCGGTGAAACCACGCCGATGGGCGTATCACCCAGTCGGCGACGGTGTTTGGGTGCAACGGCAGGCCGTCGCCGACTGGCGCTCGGAGTTGACGCGCGAGCCGGCCGATAAGGGAGGCGATGAAACATGACACCGGTTGCCCGTGGCATCGACCGCGTCGTGACCGCCGCGGTGGCCCTGGTTCTGCTCGCTGCGGGCGGATGGGCTATCGCGTACCGCGTGAACCTGCGGGTGGCACGAGATTGGGCTGCACACATCCAGCCCCAGGCATTGCCCCGCGCCACCGAGTGGTCGTGGTGGGCGGTGGCCCTGGGCGGCGCCAGCATTGTCGCGACCCTGCTCGGAGTGTGGTTACTTCTGTTGCACTTGCGAGTCCCGAAGGCACGCAATGTATCCGGTGAGAGCGGCGCAGTAGATCTGGACCGGATCGCCCAAGCCATTGCCGAAGATGTGGAGCGCCACCCCGCTCTCCAGAGCGCCAAGGCCAGCACCCGTATCGAACGCGGCCGGCCCGTCATGCGGATCACCGCGCAGCTGACGCCACACACTTCGGCCGCTGAGGTCCACCGACTGGCCCGCGGATGCGCCAACGATGCCCGGCGCGCGGCGGGCGCCGACTTCGAATTTCAGCTCCTGGTCAGATCAGCGCGACCGGAACAGTCTCGCCCGCAGGTCATGTGACCGGCGATAGCTATCCAGTGGAGAACGGTCTGTACTGGATGAGATGAAACTGGTGGCCACAGCGGTCATCCCGATATGAAAGGAAATGTACGACATGGGAATCGCAGACGACGCGCGCAACAAGGTTGATGATCTCAAGGGCCGCGCGAAGGAAGCGGCCGGGGCCGCCATCGGCAACGACGACCTCAGGGCCGAGGGACAGGCCGATCAGGGGATCGCGGCAGCCAAGCAGAAGATCGCCGACGCCGCCGACAAGGTGAAAGACGGTGTCGAGGCGATCAAGGACCGCCTCACCGGCAACGACTAACCGAAATGCGGTGTCCCGCCCGGGCTTTTATCCCGGGCGGGACCGGCGCCTGTTGAGCCGCGGCGCACACGAGATGTCGCCGGATACTGGGCATCATCTCGCTAGGTTGGCCAGTGCTGCTGGTTCAGCGATATCTATCGTGCTGCCCTGCATATGGATCCAACCTCGGACGGTAAACAGGGTCAGAGCCTTGTTGACCGATTCGCGGGTGGAGCCCGCAAGCTGGGCGAGCTCGTTCTGGTTGAGTCGATGGTCGACGCGCAGTGTTCCGTTGTCGCATTCGCCGAATCGGTTGCCGAGGTCCAGAAGCAGTTTCGCGACGCGTCCGGGGACGTCGTTGACGGTCTGATCCCACAGTCTGTCGTCGGCGTGACGTAAACGGCGTGCCAGCGCTCGAAGCATTTGTTCAGCAGCTTCGGGTTCCTCGCGCATCAAGGATCGCAGTATGGCGCCGGTCATCGCGGCGGCGCGCACCGCGGTGATCGTGGTGACAGTGGATGTGCGCGGACTCTGTTCGAGCAGTGCGATTTCGCCGAACACCTCAGCTGGCCCGAGGACGGCAATGAGGGTGTCAGGGCGTCTGGTCGTGCAGGCGACTTTTACTCTGCCCGCAGTGATGATGTAGCAGCGGTCACCGGCATCGCCTTCGCGAAACACGGTGTGCCGCTCCGGGAATGACACCAACTCAAAGTGGGCAGCCATGGCGGCGAAAGCGCTTGGACTGACGCCCTGAAAGGTGCCGGCGCGTGCCAACGCCGCATCCACCGCAGGGCGCTCCTGGTCAGCGCGGCCGAACTCCACAACCCTCCCGACTGAATTGGAACCGAACACCGGCGCCGGCCATTTCGTCGGCAGTTCTTCTGCGTGTGCTGGAGCGGGTTGTGGGTGCGGTTGTCGCACTAGGGTTTTGCGCGCATCGCGCGATACGCCGCCTTGCCCAGGGTTTCGGCCACCAACTCCGGGTCATCGTGATCGTCGGTGTCGAGCATCTTGTGGACGGCCACCTCACAGATCGCCAGAAACACCTCGACCAGCATTGGTAGTGCGGTATCGACATCGGCGACCTGCCACCGCTCCAGCAGTGGGCGCATCGCGGTGGCCAGCTGCCCGCGGATGCGTTCACGGCCGCCGATGATCGCGGCGGTCAGCACCGGGTCCGGATCCGCGGCGAACATGATGCGCCATGATGCGGGACGCTCGCGCACGGTACTGCACAGCGCGCGGAACCCGTCGACGAACAACTGCTCGATCGAGCCGGTGCGCTGCGGGGGCAAGAGCTCCAGCAGGCTTGCCAGCACTACTTCGTTTTCCCGATCCAACAGCGCGGCAAGGACTTCCCCGCGACCGGGGTAACAGGCGTAGACCACGGGCCGGGTGACCCCCAGGCGTCGTGCGATGGCTCCCATCGTCACTTCGGCCAGTCCCTGGTGCGCTGCGATCTCCAACGCGGTGTCAAGCACCTGCGGCCGGCGCCGTTCCGGACCCAGATGCTCAGCTCGGGCCCGGTTGGCAGTGACGGCTTCGTTCACTTCGCTTCTCTCATGTCAGGTAGACGTTCGCAATGATCAGCACCGGCCACGCGACGATCTCACCCAACAATGAAAACACCTTGTCCAGTCCCTCTAACGGAACGATGTGGTCGACGTGGGCCACCGCCCATGCCATCCCGATTACGACATATGGAACTCCGAGCACAAGTGCGAGATAGACGAGTTGCCGGATACTCAACTGGTAATTGAGAAGTTTCTTCATCACAGGTCAACCGATCCCGCCGAGAATCGGCTGCGACTCGATGATGCCTTCGTCGCTCGGCGCGATGCCGTCGCCGAACACCCGGACTCGCTGACGTTCGCGGAGTGAGACGTGTGCTTGGCTCGGCACGTCGTAGCCGAAGCGGCGCTGGGCCTCGCGCGGCGTCGTGGTCACCGGATTCCGCGGCGGAACCGACAAGAGCACCCGTGCACCGAGCGGCAGGGTCGCCGGCGACAACAGTCGCAGCAGGATCAGCTGGAGCCGTTTGCTCATGGCGATCACCGTGAATGCAGCACTCAGCGGCGGCACCACCAGCGCGTCGAGAACCCGGGATGTACTGAGCCCGGACATCTCTCGCATCCAGCGCGGCATCGTCGCCAAGGTCCCGCGGCGCAGGAACGCAGTGATCACGGATGTGCCAGGACGCAGCAGCAGCGGCATCTTCGGCAGCATCACCTCGGCGCCCAGTAGGTGGTTCATCGCCTGTCGGGCGATGTCTGAGCCGATCAGTTGAGGCCGCATCTTCTCGAAGTACTCCCGGACGCCCTCGCGACTCAACGGGACATCGGATGGATCGCAGGTCTGCAGTTCGGCGGCAATCGCACATTCCCGCCAGTACTGCGATTCCTCTTCGGGTGACAGCGGGCCGGGGCCGTACTTCTCGTAGGCCACGAGGATTGAGTGCCATGCGGTCAAATGGATCCACAGTTGCGAATCGGGATCGTTGGCGTCGTAGGCCTTTCCGGTGACCTGATCGGTACCGATGGCCTTCGAATGGATCTTGACCAGAACATCGGCGGCCTTTGTGGTCGAGCGACTGTCGTCGAACGCCACCATCGCAAAGTAGCGGAGCGTCCGGTCGTAGCGGGTACGCGGCCGCGAATAGATCTCATGGGTCTTGTCGACCGCTGCGACGAGAGCTGGATCGAGTTCTTCGATTACGACGGCACGCTGGAACCCGATCGACAGAGATGTCGGGTAACTCCAAACCTTCCAGGTCACCGAATCGGGGCCGAAGAAACCGTAGTCCTCCCCAGGTTCGGTTTCGGGCCGCGCTAACCAATCACGGATGGCCATGTTCCCCCTTTTCTTACACGATGTAGGAAAAAGCTACGCCTTGTAGGAAATGCGGTCAAGGTCTCGTTGGCCCCACCTGCCGGAGGACGGGCGGAGTATGTCGCGTCTGGCGGCGCCGCCCAGCCCTGCCCGGCGCCCGATGCGCTGACCAATGATCGACCGAGCAGGCTCGTACGTGCTCACGGCCGGCTCCGTCGGCCACGACTACAGCGGTTCGAATGCCGTTGTCGCCGCGGCCAATTCGGAGATGACATCCGCGACCTCTTTGCGGCGGCGCCAGGCCCGGCGTTGCCGCATGGCTCCGTTGCCCTGCTCGGCGATGCGGGTCAACTCGTCGCGCGCCATGTCATAGTCGCCCAGCGCTTCCAGGGCCGGGCGGAGGTGCTCGATGAATCCGGCCAGCAGCACCCGGGCCGGCGCCATCGAGCAGTCACCCGCCAAATCGATCGCCTCACCGTCGAGGCCATCATGGGCCGCCTTCCAGTGCGCGGCGCGCAGCGTCCAATCCGCAAGGCGCGGTACCGATTCCCCGCGCTCCTTCGCGTCCAGCGCCATCATCACCGCGGCGCGGATGAGCGTGGCCAGCAACACCGTCTCGGCCACGGTTGCCGGCACGTCGGCCACCCGCACCTCCACGGTCGGAAAGTTGGCCGACGGCCGCACATCCCAATAGAGCATGCCGTCGTCGAGCACCGCGCCGGCCCGCGACAGGGTGCGGGTGACAGCGTCGTAGTCCTCAGGCGATTCGAAATACGGCGGGGGCCCGGCGCTCGGCCAGCGGGTCCACAACACGCCGCGGAAGCTGGCATAGCCGCTGTCGGTGTTGCGGTAGATCGCCGAGTTCGCACTCAAGGCAAGGAGCAGGTGCAGGTAGGGCCGGAGCCGGTTGCTGACGTCGACCGCGGCCTCCCGGCTGGGCACTTCGACGTGCACGTGACACCCGCAAATCCCCTGTTCATGGGCGATCATGCCGAACCGATCGGCGATGCGGGCATACCGCTCTTTCGTCGTCACCGGGAACGCGTGCGGCACCGTCGGCGGCAGCGCGACAGCCAGCAGCCGCGCCCGCTCCGCCTCGGCCGACTCGGTGGCCACGCGACGCAGCCGCGTCAGTTCCGTACGCAGATCACCGCTGCTGCTCATCACGGCAGTGGTGGTCTCGACCTGGCACCGGGTCAACTCGAGCTGCAGATCGACACCGCGCGCGGCGGCATACTCCGCGACCGCCTGATTGCGTGGCACGGGCGCACCATCACGGTGATCGACGAGGAGAAACTCTTCCTCGACCCCGAAAGTCGGCAGGTCGGTCATGGCACCCGGAATGCCCCCGAGGCCGCCAGGGCAAACCTGCCGCGGCTACGGCGACAGGCCGTCGCGCAGCACCTCGGCCGCCGCCACGCTCAGCTCCGGCCCGCCGGGCAACCGCGCCAGCACCGGCCACGGCGCGGGCAGCGGCGCACCCTCTAACCCGAGATACTTCGCCGTCTCGGTGTCGTGGATGCCGTACCGCACGCCACTGTCCGTCACCAGGTACAGCGGCCCGGTCACCGACCCGCCGGTGACCCCGGTCGCGTGCACGTACGCATACCGGCCCGGCGGTAATGCCACTGCGTCGATGTTCGGACCGTCGCCGTCGTCTTGCGCGAGCGTCACCGCGGCCGCACCCGGTTTCCCCTGCACGACAACGGTTTCCGCACGGTCATCGTCGGCTCGCCAGCGCGCGCAGACCGGTACTTCGTGCGGCAGGGGCGGTCGCGCCTCGTCCGGAAAGGTCGACACCGCAAGGTCGTCGACAGCGGATATTGCGGCGATGGCCGCTGGCGCCACGGTGCGCAGGTCACCGTCGGCCACCCCGTGGGTGAACCGGATGACGTCGGCCGCGACGTCGCCGACGCGCTGCAGACCGCCGCTCAGGACCACGTGATGTTCCGGCGCGTCGGCGCGGCTCACCCGCAATACCTGGCCGACGACGAAACCGCCCGGCCCCGTCCTGCCGAGACCCGGGATCGGCGGCGCGGTGATCGCGGGCGCTTCGGGCAGCAGGTCGAGAAATGATCGCGACACCGGCCGGGGCGTCGCGCCGTCGAGCCGCAGCGCCCGGACCACCGCGAGGTCACGCAGGTCCACCGCGGCGCGCTTACCGTCGTACAGCAGATACGCGGTGGCCAGGTGCTCCCCCGCCGCCGTCGCCAGGATCGGCCGCGCGCCATCCGGTCCCACGGCGTCCACACCGGCGATCAGTGTCGTCCGTCCGCTGTCGCACACCTGCCACGACGCCGTCGCGAGCGGCCGGCCCAATTCTGCCGGCGCACCGGGGATTCCGACGAGAGGCCCGCGCGCCGCGCCGGCGATCGCGTCGGCGTCGACCGCCACCGGGTTGGCCGCGGACCTGGCGACCAACCGGGCCGACGCGAGATTCAGCGCGGGATGCCACGTCGACCCGATCCGCACATACAGCGCGCCGGTGTCCCGGACCATGACGATCGGCGCGTCCCCCAGCCGGCCCGCCGGTGATGCGATCGCGATCACCGCGCAGACCGCCACCGCCAACAGCCCGGCGAGCCATCCCGACGCGTACGAAATCGATTGCGCACGAACCGGTTCGTCGACCATCGCCGCGTCGCCGCGCACCAGCGCGTGGATCAACCGCTGCGTCTGAAAACGCCGCCCGCTGGCTTCCAGCCGCGCGCCCTGCCCCCGAGCCATGTCCATCCCCCGGCTAGCAGCCTAACCGCGGGCAACGGCACGCCCCGACGCCAATTCTCGCCAGGGATTTGTGCACGATTTTCCGCGCTGACCGCGGAAAATCGTGCACAAATCCCTAGGAGACGTCGACCCAGTCCAGGGTGCGGCCGACGGCCTTCTGCCAGCCGGCGTATCCGGCGGAGCGCTGGCCGTCGTCCCACGACGGGGCCCAGCGCTTGTGCTCATGCCAGTTGGCGCGCAGCTCGTCGGGGTTCGACCAGAACCCGACACCGAGCCCGGCGGCGTAGGCCGCGCCGAGCGCCGTGGTCTCGGCGACAACGGGTTTCACCACTTCGACGCCCAGCACATCGGCCTGGATCTGCATGCACAGTTCGTTGGCGGTGATGCCGCCGTCGACCTTGAGCACCTCGAGGTGCACGCCGGAGTCCGCGGCCATGGCGTCGACGACGTCGCGGCTCTGGTAGCAGATGGCCTCGAGTGTGGCCCGGGCGATGTGGGCGTTGGTGTTGAACCGCGACAGCCCGACGATCGCCCCGCGCGCGTCCGAACGCCAGTACGGCGCAAAGAGTCCCGAGAACGCCGGCACGAAGTAGACGCCACCGTTGTCCTCGACCTGGCGGGCCAGTGTCTCACTGTCCGAGGCACCCGCGATGATGCCCAGCTGGTCCCGCAGCCACTGCACGGCCGATCCGGTGACGGCGATCGAACCTTCAAGGGCGTAAACGGGTTTCGCATCACCGAACCGGTAGCACACCGTCGTCAGCAGCCCGTGCTCGGAGCGCACGATCTTCTCGCCGGTGTTGAGCAGCAGGAAATTGCCTGTGCCATAGGTGTTCTTGGCCTCGCCCGCCGACAGGCACACCTGCCCGACCATGGCGGCCTGCTGGTCGCCGAGGATGCCGGTGACGGGCACCGGCGCACCCAGGGGGCCGTCGGCCGCGGTCAGTCCGTAGGGCTCCGACACCGACGACGACGCGATGGTCGGCAGCATCTGGCGCGGAATCCCGAAGAACGACAACAGTTCGTCGTCCCAGTCGAGGGTCTCGAGGTTCATCAGCATGGTGCGGCTGGCGTTGGTGACGTCGGTGATGTGCACGCCGCCGCGGGTGCCGCCGGTCAGGTTCCACAGCACCCAGGTGTCGCAGGTGCCGAAGATCGCGTCACCACGTTCGGCGGCTTCGCGCACGCCGTCGACGTTCTCGAGGATCCACTGGATCTTGCCGCCGGAGAAGTAGGTCGCCGGCGGCAGGCCGGCCTTGCGGCGGATGACGTCGCCGTGGCCGTCGCGGTCCAGCGCGGAGGCGATGCGGTCGGTGCGGGTGTCCTGCCAGACGATCGCGTGGTGGTACGGGCGCCCGGTGCGCTTGTTCCACACCATCGTCGTCTCACGCTGGTTGGTGATGCCGAGCGCGACGAGATCGGACGCCGACAGCCGGGTCTTGTTCAGCGCGGTCTGCAGCACCGAGCCGGTGCGCTCCCAGATCTCGACGGGATTGTGCTCGACCCACCCGGCCCGCGGCAGGATCTGCTCGTGTTCGAGCTGGTGGCGTCCGACCTCGCGACCTGAGTGATCGAAGATCATCGCCCGGGTGCTGGTGGTGCCCTGGTCGATGGCCGCCACGAATTCGGCCAATGGCCCGTCCTTCCGCTCGAACGTCCTGTCGCGCAGACGCTGCGTCCGCTGTCGGACATCACGGTAGGAGACGCGGGCTCCTCACGCGATGCATTGCGGTATCCGGCGCCGGGCGCGTCGGGCGCCGACGGTCAGTTCTCGCGGGCGCGACGTTCGCGGTACGCCGCGACGTGCTGCCGGTTCCCGCAGTTCCCGGTGTCGCAGAAGATGCGGGATCGGTTGCGCGACATGTCGATCAGCACCGCGGTGCAGTCCGACGCCGCGCACGTCTTGAGCCGGCGCAGTTCACCGGCGCGGATCAGGTCGGCGAGGGCCATCGCCATCTCGGCGCCCATCCGCTGGGCCAGTGGGTCCCGGTCGGCCGCCAGGTGCAGGTGCCATTCCGGCATCTCGGGGTGCCGCGTCAGCCATGGGTTGGCGCGGGTGTCGCGGAGCAGGGCGTTGACACGGTCGACTACCGCCTCCTCGTCCCCAACCACGGCCCACAACTCACCGAGGCGCTCGCGGAGCGCCTGCACCGCGGCCAGCTCCGCGGTGTCGCGGTCGCGCCGGCCCGTCCAGCCGAAGTCGTTCAGATACCCGTCGAGAGCCGCCAGATCGGCCAGCTGGTCACCGTCGACCCGATCACTGTTGATCAACACGCACGCGGCGCGCAGCGTGAGTTCCGTGTCATGACTGAAATTCATTTGACTCGTTACACCCGCCCTCCGTAGCGTCATGACCAATCCCAACTTCACTCATTACATCATCGGAGGTGGCCCGTGACTGCGTCGAACGGCACCACGGCCGGCCACTTCCGGACCGGCATGATCTTCGCCGTCGCATCGGCGTTCACCTTCGGCATGGCCGGCGCGCTCGGCAAGTCCCTGATCGAGGCCGGCTGGAGCCCCACCGCCGCGGTGGTCGCCCGGCTGACCGGCGGCGCGCTCATCATGGCCGTCGTCGCGACCATCCTGCGCCGGGGCTGGGTGCGCGAAGCCCTGAGCCACAAAGGGACCGTCGTCGCCTACGGCGCCATCCCGATCGCGGGCGCCCAGCTGTGCTACTTCAACGCCGTCACCTATTTGCCGGTCGGCGTGGCCCTGCTGCTCGAGTACGCCGCACCCCTGCTGGTGGTCGGCTGGGTATGGGCCACGACCCGGCGCCGCCCCAGCACCCTCACGCTCGCCGGCGTCGCGATCGCCATCGCCGGCATCACGCTGGTGCTCGGCCTGGTCGGACCCGGCAGCCACACCGGAACCCAGATCAGCCTCGCCGGCATCGCCTGGGGCATGGGCGCCGCCATCTGCGCCGCCTGCTACTTCGTCATGTCCGACAAGGCCAGCGCCGACGGCACCGGCCTGCACTCCATCACCCTGGCCACCGGCGGCCTGATCGTCGGCGCCGCGGCGGTGGCACTGCTGGGCGTCTCGGGCGTCATGCCGCTGGCCTTCACCAGCCACGCCACCACGCTGGCCGGCCTGACGACGTCCTGGCTGGTCCCCGTCATCGCCCTGGCCATCGTGCCGACCGCGCTGGCCTACACCTTCGGCATCATGGGCATCGCCCGCCTGCAGCCCCGGTTCGCCTCGCTGGTCGGCCTGTCCGAGGTGATGTTCGCCGTGCTGGCGGCGTGGGCACTGCTGGGTGAGGCCATCACCGGAATCCAATTGCTGGGCGGCGCGGTGGTGCTGGCCGGTCTGGCGCTTGCCCGCCAGGGCGACCGCGGCGAAGCGACCTGGCACGACGACTGGCCCGACAGCCCGGAGGGTTTGCCAGCAGGTCAAACAATTGGCCGTAGTTGAGCCCCATATGTGAAGATGGCCCGCGTGACCTTGCTCAGCATGTCGGTCCGAGTGGCCGCAATCGCCGCCACCGTCATCTCCGGAACCGCGCTGCTGCCGTCGGCACCCGCCCAGGCAGACCCCTGCCCGAACATCGAGGTGATCTTCGCCCGCGGCACGCACGACGACCCCGGCATGGGCCGCGTCGGCTCGGTCCTGGTCGACGCCATCCAGCCCCTGGTCGGCAGCCGCACGGTCACCGGCTACGCCGTCGAGTACCCGGCGTCCTACGACTTCCTCACCGCACAGGACGGCGCGGCAGACGCGCAGAACCGCATCGCCTTGATGGCGCAGCAGTGCCCCAGCACCAAGATCGTGCTCGGTGGGTACTCGCAGGGCGCCGCGGTCGTCGACATGCTGGCCGGC
The DNA here is from genome assembly GCF_039668335.1 of Mycobacterium sp. SM3041. Classification (NCBI taxonomy): domain Bacteria; kingdom Bacillati; phylum Actinomycetota; class Actinomycetes; order Mycobacteriales; family Mycobacteriaceae; genus Mycobacterium; species Mycobacterium sp. SM3041. Next base: position 32,282 of record NZ_JAYXBQ010000082.1, read on the forward strand.
GTTCCGCCGCTCGGTGACCGCATCGGCGATGTCGGCTCGGCACCGCCGCTGCCCGCAGAGCTCGCGAACCGGGTCGCGGCTGCCGCCGTATTCGGCAACCCGTCAGCGAAATTCAGCCATCCGCTGGACTCCATGGGCCTGTTCTCGAACCGCTCGGTCGACCTGTGTCTGTGGGGCGACCCGATCTGCTCGCGTGGCCGAAACCCGTTCGCGCACTCGCGCTATGAGTCGTCCGAGTACATCGGGCAGGCCGCGCAGTTCATCGCCTCGCGCGTCTGACCGGCCGCTAAGCGCCTGTCGCCGAACCACATCCGGACTCACGGTTAGGATTCGGTGTGATCATCAGTGCACTGCGCCGGGCCTTCGCCGGCACCGCAACCACCGTAATCATGGCCGGCATCACAGTGCTGACGCCGCCGTCGCTGGGTGCCGTCGGCACCGCCGCCGCAGCCAACTGCCCCGACATCGAGGTGACGTTCGCCCGCGGTACGTCCGAAGACCCCGGTCTGGGCCGGGTCGGCGGGGCGTTCGTGAATCAGTTGCGCAACAAGGTCGGTGGCCGCTCGGTCGGGGCCTACGCCGTCGTCTACCCGGCGTCGTACGACTTCCTTGCCGCCGCTGACGGCGCCAACGACGCCAGCGCCCACGTCCAGTGGATGGCCGAGAACTGCCCGAACACCCGGCAGGTGCTCGGCGGCTACTCGCAGGGCGCCGCGGTGATGGACGTCATCGGCGCCATCCCGGTTCCGGGCATCGGTTTCAACAACCCGCTGCCGCCGGAGGCCGCCGGCCACGTCGCGGGGATCGCGGTGTTCGGCAACCCGTCCGCCAAGTTGGGCCTGCCGTTGACGGCAAGCCCGGTGTGGGGCGGCAAGGTCATCGACCTGTGCAACGCGGGCGATCCGATCTGCCAGACCGACGGTCAGAGCGTGCCCGCGCACAAGAGCTATGCGGGCGGCCCGACCAACGAAGCGGCCAACTTCGTCGCCGGATTGTTGTAAGGCTGGCATCATTTCTCGACGAGACCGTCAATTCGTCGGGATACCATCGGATTTGTGATTGGCCGCCGGACGCTCTGTGTGCTGATCACCGCTCTGACTGTCGGCGTCGCGCCAATGTCCGTGTTGCTCACGGACATTGGCGTGGCGAACGCCGCTGCCACCTGCGCACCCGCGGAGGTCGTGTTCGCGCGCGGCCGGATGGAACCGCCCGGACCCGGACAGGTCGGCGCCGCATTCGTCACCGCGCTGCGTCAGCTCCGCGGCCCGAATATCGGTCTGTACCCGGTGAATTACCCCGCGGACACCCAGGTCGACGTTGGCGCCAATGACATGAGCCGGCGTGTGCAATGGCTCGCCCGCAACTGCCCTGCGACCAAAATCGTGCTCGGCGGTTACTCATTGGGCGCAGCCGCCACCGATCTGGTTATCGCCGTGCCCATTTCGGCCTTCACCTTCAACAGTCCCCTGCCCCGTGGCGCCGATCAGCACATCGCGGCCGTCGCGCTCTTCGGCAATGGCGCCAACTGGGCGCTGCCCATCACCGCGTTGAGCCCGACGTACCAGAATCGGACCATCGATCTCTGCCATTCCGACGACCCGGTCTGTAATCCGAGCAGCCCCTACAAGTGGCGTTCGGAGTGGCAGGATCACCTCGCTCCGGGCTACATCAAGTCTGGCATGGTGAACCAGGCCGCGAAGTTCGTAGCGGCGCGGCTGTGACGCGCCGCTAGACTCCAGCCATGACCCCCCGCTCCGTGTTGACGTCCGTCCGGTCTGCCGTCGCCCTGGCCGGCGTGGCAGCGTCGGTTGCCACCGGGCTGGTGGCGGCCACGGCCGCCGCCCCCGCTGATGTCATCGGCGCCGCAGCGGCGGACCCGTGCCCGCAAGCGGAGGTGATCTTCGCCCGCGGCCGCAATGAGCGACCGGGCGTCGGCCGGGTGGGCGGCGCATTCGTCGATGCGCTGCGCGCCAAGACACCGCTGAACGTGGGGGTCTACGCGGTGAACTACCCCGCCAACGTCGAGATCGCCCAGGGCGCCAACGACATCAGCTCGCGTATCCAGGACATGGCCGCGCGGTGTCCCGACACCAGGTTGATCATCGGCGGTTACTCGCTGGGCGCGGCGTCGGCGGCCGTGGCATTGTCGTCCGACGGCAAGGGATTCGGATTCAACCGCCCGCTGCCGCCCGGGATGGACACCCACATCGCGGCCGTCGCACTGTTCGGCAACGTCACCCACCGCATGGTCGGCTCCAACATCGGCGCGGCCTACCTGGATCGCACCATCGATCAGTGCAACGGCGCCGATCCCGTGTGCATGGCCGGACTTCCGCAGACCATCACCCAACTGCAGGGCGACTGGCAGAACCACCTGCAGGACGGCTACATCGGGTCCGGCATGGTCGATCAGGCCGCCGACTTCGTCGCCGCCCGCTTGGCACCGCCCCCGCCGGCGCCGGCCCCGTGAGCTAGTCGAGCGTGCGTAGATCCCGGGTGACAGTGATCCGGGATGCCAGCTGATCGTCGGGCGGGTAGTCCACCGACACCAGCGTCAGGCCCCGCGCCGGAGCGGCGGCGTACTCACTGGACCGGCTGTCGGCCGCCAAAAGGCCTGCGATCCAACCGGGTTCGCGACGACCTTCCCCCACGGCGAGCAACGCGCCGACCAGCGACCGCACCATGTTCCAGCAGAAGGCGTCGGCCGTCACGTGAGCGGTGACCAGGTCACCCGAGCGCCGCCAGTCCAGACGCTGCAGATCCCGGATGGTCGTCGCGCCCTCCCGGAATCGGCAGAACGCGGCAAAATCCTGCAGCCCCAACAACTCCTGCGAGGCGGCCGTCATCGCGTCCAGATCGAGCGGCCGCGGCCACGGCGTGATGAACCGGGCCTGTTGTGGCTCAACGCCGTAGGGCGCCAACGACAACCGGTATTCGTAGTGCCGCCGCAACGCCGAGAACCGGGCGTCGAAACCCGCTGCGGCCCGGGCGATCTGGCGCACCCGCACATCGGCGGGCAGGAACCGGGCGAGCCGGCGCACCAGCGGCAAGAACTCCGGATCGTCCGGACGGGGTGTGCGCGGATAAGCGAATCTCAGTGCGGCAGAAGGCACGTCAACGTGTGCGACCTGCCCGGTGGCATGCACGCCGGTATCGGTCCGGCCCGCGGTGACCAGGCGCACCGGCTCCCGGAACACCGTCGACAACGTCTCCTCGATGACGCCCGCGACCGTGCGCTGCCCGGCCTGCGGTGCCCAACCGGCAAATTCGGTGCCGTCGTATGAGATATCCAGCCGTAAACGAGTTTCTGGGCGAGCGGAGCGACGGGATGAAGAAACAAGCCCGCCATTCGACTGAATGGCGGGCACGTCGTTCACAGCGTGATTAGGACTTGGCCTCATCCTCGGTCGCCTCAGCCTCGGCCTCAGCGGTCTGAGCGTCGGCGATGCCCTCGTCAGCAGCCTCGACCTCGGCAACCGGAGCCTCGACAGCGGCTTCTTCAGCGGGAGCCTCGGCCTCGGCAGCCTTCGCCTGAGCGGCGGCCGCACGACGGGCGCGGTCGGCCTCGGAGACGACGGTCTTCTCCCGAACCAGCTCGATCACGGCCATGGGGGCGTTGTCGCCCTTGCGGTTCTCGACCTTGATGATGCGGGTGTAGCCGCCCTCGCGGTCCGCGAAGTGCGGTGCGATCTCGGCGAACAGGGTGTGCACCACGTCCTTGTCGCGGATCTTCTTCATCACCTCGCGCCGGTTGTGCAGCGCGCCCTTCTTGGCGTGGGTGATGAGCTTCTCGGCGTACGGACGCAACGCCCGGGCCTTGGCATCAGTGGTCTTGATGCGGCCGTGCTCGAACAGCGAGGTGGCCAGGTTGGCCAGGATCGCCTTCTGGTGCGACGACGACCCGCCGAGGCGAGCACCCTTAGTGGGTTTGGGCATTGCAACTTCTCCTAATTGGGGCCGGCCCCCGTATCAGGTAGGGCCGGGACGGAACTTCTTTATTACAGCTGTTCGGTTTCGGCGTAGTCCTGGTCGGCGTCCAGGTCATAGCTGGCATCGCTGTTCCAGGTGCCGGTGGCCACGTCGTAGCCGGCGACCTGCGACGGGTCGAACGTGGCGGGGCTGTCCTTGAGCGAGAGACCCAGCTGGTGCAGCTTGATCTTGACCTCGTCGATGGACTTCTGGCCGAAGTTACGGATGTCCAGCAGGTCCGACTCGGTACGCGAGACCAGCTCGCCGACGGTGTGCACACCCTCGCGCTTGAGGCAGTTGTACGACCGCACGGTCAGCTCCAGGTCGTCGATCGGCAGCGCGAACGAGGCGATGTGGTCTGCCTCGGCCGGCGACGGGCCGATCTCGATGCCCTCGGCCTCGACGTTGAGCTCCCGGGCCAGACCGAACAGCTCGACCAGCGTCTTGCCGGCCGAAGCCAGGGCGTCACGCGGGGCGATCGAGTTCTTGGTCTCGACATCCAGGATCAGCTTGTCGAAGTCGGTGCGCTGCTCGACGCGGGTGGCCTCCACCTTGTAGGTGACCTTCAGCACCGGCGAGTAGATCGAGTCGACCGGGATACGGCCGATCTCGGCACCCGAAGCCTTGTTCTGCACGGCCGGGACGTAACCGCGGCCGCGCTCGACGACGAGCTCGACCTCCAGCTTGCCCTTGTCGTTCAGGGTGGCGATGTGCATGTCCGGGTTGTGGACCGTCACGCCGGCCGGGGGCACGATGTCACCGGCGGTGACGGCACCCGGGCCCTGCTTGCGCAGGTACATGGTGACCGGCTCGTCCTCTTCCGAGGAGACGACCAGGCCCTTGAGGTTCAGGATGATGTCGGTGACGTCTTCCTTGACCCCGGGGACGGTGGTGAACTCGTGCAGGACACCGTCGATGCGGATGCTGGTGACCGCCGCGCCCGGGATGGACGACAGCAGCGTGCGCCGCAGCGAGTTGCCCAGGGTGTAGCCGAAGCCCGGCTCCAGCGGCTCGATGGTGAACCGCGACCGGTTGTCGGCCAGCACGTCCTCGGACAGGGTGGGTCGCTGAGAGATCAGCATTTTTCTATCTCCTTCTCGGCACCCGCTATTTGATGCCGGTTTGGTTGGTGCCCGCCCGGGATTGGGCGGGCCACCAGGACTCGAATTACTTCGAGTAGAACTCGACGATCAGCTGCTCGGTGAGCGGCACGACGATCTGGGCACGCTCGGGCAGCTGGTGCACGAGGATGCGCTGACGCTCGCCGACAACCTGCAGCCACGACGGCACCGGACGCTCGCCGGCGACCTCACGGGCGATCTGGAACGGCAGGGTGTTCAGCGACTTCGGCTTGATGTCGATGATGTCGTACTGCGACACCCGGTAGCTCGGGATGTTCACCTTGACACCGTTGACGGTGAAGTGGCCGTGGCTGACCAGCTGACGGGCCATGCGGCGGGTACGGGCCAGACCGGCGCGGTACACGACGTTGTCCAGACGGCTTTCGAGGATCTGCAGCAGGTTCTCACCGGTCTTGCCAGCCTTGCGGTTGGCTTCCTCGTAGTACTTGCGGAACTGCTTCTCCATGACGCCGTAGGTGAAGCGGGCCTTCTGCTTCTCCTGCAGCTGGGTGCGGTATTCGCTCTCCTTGATCCGCGCGCGGCCGTGCTGGCCGGGCGGGTAGGGGCGCTTTTCGAACGACTGATCGTCACCGACGAGGTCGACGCCGAGGCGGCGCGACTTGCGGGTGGCGGGTCCGGTATAACGAGCCATTTTTCAGATCCTCCCTAGACCCGGCGCCGCTTGGGCGGACGGCAGCCGTTGTGCGGCTGCGGCGTGACGTCGGAAATCGCGCCAACCTCGAGGCCGGCGGCCTGCAGCGAACGGATCGCGGTCTCGCGGCCCGAACCCGGCCCCTTCACGAAAACGTCGACCTTCTTGACACCGTGCTCCTGCGCCTTGCGGGCAGCGTTCTCGGCGGCGAGCTGCGCGGCGAACGGGGTGCTCTTGCGCGAACCCTTGAAGCCGACGTGACCCGACGAGGCCCAGGCGATGACGTTGCCCTGGGGATCCGTGATCGAGACGATGGTGTTGTTGAACGTGCTCTTGATGTGAGCGGCGCCGTGCGGGACGTTCTTCTTTTCCCGGCGACGAGTGGGCTTGCCGCGCTTGGAAGCAGCGCCGGCTTTCTTGGTGGGTGCCATTTACTTACCTGGCCTTCTTCTTGCCGGCGATGGTGCGCTTCGGGCCCTTGCGGGTACGCGCGTTGGTCTTGGTGCGCTGGCCACGCACGGGCAGGCCACGACGGTGGCGCAGGCCCTGGTAGCAACCGATCTCGATCTTGCGACGGATGTCGGCCTGCACCTCGCGGCGCAGGTCACCCTCGACCTTGAGGTTGCCTTCGATGTAGTCGCGCAGCTGGGTCACCTGGTCGTCGGTGAGGTCCTTGGTGCGCAGGTCCCGGTCGATGCCGGTGGCGGCCAGGATTTCCTGGCTGCGGGTACGGCCGATGCCGTAGATGTAGGTCAGCGCGATCTCCATGCGCTTGTCGCGCGGGAGATCAACGCCCATGAGGCGTGCCATCAGGCAGTGTTCCTTTTCATTGCGGAGGTCTGATCCCAGTCCGTTCCCCGTCTTGGTCGGGGTCCGGCCTCCGTGCCGGACGTGGTTGAGGGCCGTCTGCCCTCAGTGGTACTGGGAGGTCTGCATTCAGTTTTGGGTGCTGCTTGAGCTGGTGTTTAGCCCTGCCGCTGCTTGTGCCGCGGGTCAGAGCAGATCACCATGACCCGGCCGTGGCGGCGGATCACCCTGCACTTGTCGCAGATCGGCTTGACGCTCGGGTTCACCTTCACGACTTAGCGATCCTTTTCTCGGTTCTGAATTGATGGTGCTCGGGCGAGTTACTTGTAGCGGTACACGATGCGGCCACGGGACAGGTCGTACGGAGAGAGCTCCACTACGACACGGTCCTCCGGCAGGATGCGGATGTAGTGCTGCCGCATCTTGCCGCTGATGTGGGCGAGCACCTTGTGACCGTTCTCCAGCTCAATGCGGAACATCGCATTGGGCAGGGGCTCGATCACGCGACCCTCGACCTCGATGGCGCCGTCTTTCTTGGCCATACTCTTTGGTAATCCTCTGGTTCTTCGGTTTCGTATCTCATACGCCCGTGCTTGGCGCAGAGCCCACCCCGGCTACAAGAACGTGGACTTAATGCCAGGAAATTCCGGGGAACTTCAGAACAGAGCACGCAAAGAGCCGGCGCAGAAGCTGCACCGTTGGTCCACGATACCCGCTCGGACCCCAGGGACCAAAATCCGCGGAGCACCCCGGCAGAGGCCAGGTAGGCGCATCGTCTTCGCAAGTCAGGGCGCATGATGAACAGCGATGACTGGACCCGCTTCCCCGGCTCGCAATCCGGTGATTCTCACCGTTGACGATGATCCCGCAGTGTCCCGGGCCGTCGCCCGCGACCTGCGCAAACACTACGGTGAGCGCTATCGGATCGTACGCGCCGAATCTGGACAGGACGCGCTGGTCGCGATCAACGAGCTGCAGCTACGGGGCGACACCGTGGCGATGTTCATCGCGGACTACCAGATGCCGGAGATGAACGGCATCGACTTCCTGGAACTGGCCATGGACGTGTTCCCGCTGGCCCGCCGCGTGCTGCTGACCGCGTACGCGGACACCCATGCCGCGATCAACGCCATCAACCTGGTCGACCTGGACCACTACCTGCTCAAGCCGTGGGACCCGCCCGAGGAGAAGCTGTACCCGATCATCGACGGCCTGCTGGAGGCCTGGCATGAGGTCGGCGACCGCGCCGTCCCCCACACCAAGGTGATCGGCCACCGGTGGAATCCCCGCTCGTGGGAGGTCCGCCAGTTCCTGGCCCGCAACCAGCACTACTACCGCGCGTACGCGTCGGACGAGCCCAAGGGCAAGCAGCTGCTGACCGCCGCCGGCCTGGACGGGCTGGAGCTGCCGGTGGTGATCTCCGAGCAGGGCGAGACGCTGGTCCAGCCGACGGACGCGCAGCTGGCCGGAATGCTCGGCCTGTCGACCACACCGTCGTTGGAGATGTACGACCTGGCCGTCATCGGCGGCGGACCGGCCGGCCTGGCGGCCGCGGTGTACGGCGCGTCCGAGGGGCTGCGCACGGTCCTGATCGAGCGCACCACCACCGGCGGGCAGGCGGGCCGCAGCTCGCGCATCGAGAACTATTTGGGCTTCGAGACCGGCATCTCGGGCGCCGAGCTGACGACCTCGGCGCGGCGGCAGGCCGAGCGCTTCGCCGCCGAGGTCATCACCACCCGTGAGGTCGTCGGGCTGGACGTCTCGTCGCTGGCCAGCAAGACGCTGACCTTCGACGACGGCCGGAGTATCACCGCGCGGTCGGTCATCCTGGCCACCGGCGTCGACTACCGGCATCTGCAGGTCGCCGGGTGCTGGGAGGACCCCGACAGCGTCGGCAACAGCTATGTCGGCAACGGCGTCTTCTACGGCGCCTCGGTGTCGCAGGCCTCCGAATGCGCCGGCGAGGACGTCTACATCGTCGGCGGCGCGAACTCCGCCGGCCAGGCCGCGATGTTCATGTCGCAGCAGGCCAAGTCGGTGACGCTGCTGGTACGCGGCAAGTCGCTCGAGGCGTCGATGTCCTACTACCTGATCCAGCAGATCGAGAACACCCCGAACATCAGCGTCCGGACCTGCACCGAGGTGGTCGACACCTGCGGCGAGGACGGGCACCTGACCGGGCTGTGGCTGGTCAACAACGCCACCTGCGAGCGCGAGCACGTCGAGTCGACGCGCCTGTGCTGTTTCATCGGCGCCACCCCGCGCACCCAGTGGCTGGAGAACGCCGGCATCGCCCGCGACGACCACGGCTTCATCCTCACCGGCCCGGATCTCAAGGACGTCTGCGGCTGGAACCTGGACCGGCCGCCGCACCACTTGGAAACAAGTGTGCCCGGTGTGTTTGTTGCAGGAGATGTCCGCGCTGAATCGGCCAAACGGGTCGCAGCCGCGGTTGGCGAAGGCTCGATGGCAGTGATGCTGGTGCACCGGTATCTGGCCGAGACGTAGGAGGAGACCGGTATGGGCGAAACGTGCGCGCGAAGTGAACTGAAAACGCTGTTCCTTTTCGAGGCGTTGACCGACGAGCAGCTGGACACGCTGTGCGCCAACGGTCACATCGCGACGTTCGAGCCCGGCCCCGTCTGCACCGAAGGCGAACCGGCCACCTGCTTCTACGTCATGCTCGACGGCGAGCTGGTGATGTCGATGAAGTCGGGCGGCATCGACATCGAGACCAACCGCACCTCGATGCGCGGCGTGTACTGCGGCGCCTGGTCCGCGTACATCCCCGACGAGCAGCCGGTCTACGAGGCGTCGGTGCGGGTGACCAAGCCGTCGCGGTTCTTCGTCCTGGACGCCAACGCCTACGCCGACTTCATGCGCAAGGAATTCCCGATGGCGGTGCACCTGCTGGAGGGCCACAAGGTCGGCGGCCGCCGCGGGCGGCAGATCGTCGGCCAGCGCGAGAAGCTCCTCGCGCTCGGCCAGCTCTCGGCAGGGCTGACCCACCAGCTCAACAACCCGGCTGCCGCGACCGCCCGCGCCGTCGCCGACCTGCACGACCGGATCGGCAAGATGCGCCACAAGCTCGCCATGCTGGCCGACGGCCAGGTCAGCCCGCAGTCGCTGCGGGTGCTGGTCGGCATCCAGGAGGGCATCGCCGAGCAGGTGGCCAAGGCCAGGACCCAGGAACTGTCGGCCATCGAGGCGTCCGACCGTGAAGACCAGATCGGCGAATGGCTGGAGGACCACGACATCGCGTCCGCGTGGGACTACGCCCCCACCTTCGTCGACGCCGGCCTGGATGTCGCTTGGCTGGAAGGCATTTCGTCATCCATCGGGAGCGCCGACTCGTCCGCGACGTTGCAGGGCGCGCTGGGCTGGCTGAAGTACACCATCGACACCGAGCTGCTGATGTGTGAGATTTCCGAAGCGAGCAAGCGGATTTCGACGCTGCTGGCCGGTGCCAAGCAGTACTCCCAGATGGACCGGGCCCCCTATCAGAACGCCAACGTGCACGACCTCCTGCGCAGCACGCTGATGATGTTCGGTGACCGCATCGGCAAGGACGGCACCACCTGCGTCAAGGTCGTCAAGGAGTACGACCCGGCGCTGCCCGAATTGCAGTGCTACCCAGCAGATCTGAACCAGGTGTGGACGAACATCATCGACAACGCACTGCAGGCCATGAAGGGCTGTGGAGTGCTGACGATCCGCACCAAGCGCGCCGGCGACGACACCGTCCGGATCGAGATCAACGACAACGGCCCGGGCATTCCGCCCGACGTCATCGAGCGCATCTTCACCCCGTTCTTCACGACCAAGCCGTTCGGCGAGGGCACCGGCCTGGGGCTCGATCTGGCGTGGCGCATCATCTGCGAGAAGCACCACGGCAACATCTACGTCGAATCCAAGCCGGGCGACACCACGTTCATCGTCACGCTGCCCGTGCACGCACCCGCGCCAGAAGAAATTCTGGCTGGGACAACGGGATAGTTCGAATCACCGCGCGCCGAACGGAATAGCCGCCCGCGCCCCATAGTTGCCGCAAAGGTGACCAAACCAGACCTTGGGCGCTACGGCGTATTCGGGCGCGGCGCGACGCCGCAACAGGCAGCAGAAATCGAAGCGCTGGGCTACGGCGCGATCTGGGTCGGGGGATCCCCGCCCGCGGAACTCGACTGGGTCGAGCCACTGCTCGGCGCGACGGAGCGGCTGAAGGTCGCGACCGGCATCGTCAACATCTGGACGGCGGCAGCGGGACCGGTGGCCGAGTCGTTCCACCGCATAAACACTGCGTATCCGGGCCGGTTCCTGCTGGGCATCGGCGTCGGGCACCCGGAGGCCATCACCGAGTACAAGAAGCCGATCGATGCGCTGAACGAGTATCTCGACAAACTCGACGAGTACGGCGTCCCGAAGGAACACCGCGTCGTGGCCGCGCTCGGCCCGCAGGTGCTCAAGCTCTCGGCCCGCCGCAGCGCCGGCGCACACCCGTATCTGACCACCCCGGAGCACACCGCCGAGGCGCGTGAATTGATCGGGCCGGACGCGTTCCTCGCGCCCGAGCACAAGGCGATCCTCACGACCGATGCGGAGAAGGCTCGCGCGGTCGGACGCCAGGCCCTGGAGATTTACCTCAATCTGAACAATTACCTCAACAGCTGGAAACGGTTGGGGTTCACTGACTCTGACGTCGCCAAGCCCGGCGGTGACGGGCTCGTCGACGCGGTGGTCGCGTACGGCACCGTCGACGCGATCGCCGCCCGGCTCAAGCAGCACCTCGACGCCGGCGCCGACCACGTACCGGTTCAGGTGCTGACGTCGCCCGAGAAACTGGTACCCGCACTGACCGAACTCGCCGGCCCGCTGGGCCTGCGGTAACTGGAAGGATCGCGCATGAGCAAGCTGGATCTGGGCCGCGTCGGGGTGTGGACGTTCGGCGCCCCTACGCCCGAGCAGGCCGCCGAGATCGAGAAGTTGGGGTACGGCGCGGTGTGGCCGGGCGGCTCCCCCGCCGGCGACCTGGCGTTCGTCGAGCCGATCCTGGCCGCGACGGAGAAATTGCAGGTGGCCACCGGCATCGTCAACGTGTGGACGGCCCCGGCCGGGCAGGTCGCCGAGTCGTACCACCGGATCGAGGCGGCCTACCCGGGACGGTTCGTGCTGGGCGTCGGCATCGGCCACCCCGAGCACACCAAGGAGTACCGCAAGCCCTACGACGTCCTCGTCGAGTACCTGGACGAGCTGGACGCCGCGGGCGTTCCGGTCGCGCGCCGGGTGGTCGCGGCCCTCGGCCCGAAGGTGTTGCGGCTGGCGGCCGACCGCAGCGCCGGTGCGCACCCGTACCTCACCACCCCTGAGCACACGGCAGAAGCGCGCCAGCTCATCGGGCCGGACGCGTTCCTGGCACCCGAGCACAAGGTCGTGCTGACCGACGGATCGGCCGAGGCCACCGCGGAGGCACGGGCCATCGGCCGGCAGACCGTCGACTTCTACCTGAATCTCAGTAACTACCTGAACAATTGGCGCCGGCTCGGCTTCTCCGAAGACGACATCGCCAAGCCGGGCAGCGACGCGTTGATCGACGCGGTGGTCGCGCACGGAACACCCGATGCCATCGCCGCACGGCTCACCGAGCATCTCGACGCCGGCGCCGATCACGTGACCGTCCAGGTGCTGGGCGGCTGGGACAAGCTGGTGCCGACGCTGACGGCGCTGGCGGGTCCGCTCGGCTTACGCGGATAGCCTGGCGCTCAGCGCTTTTGGCCTTGACCGTCCTGCTGGTCGTGGTGCTGCCAGATGCGGCGCAGCCAGTCCCAGTGCGGCCGGCGCTGCGTCGGCTTCGGGGCCTCGGCGATGGGCGGCGCGGCAACCGGCTGCGGCGGCACGACGGCCTTCGGCGGGACGACGACGGGCGCGCTCACCACGCCGGCCACCGGCGCCGGTGCCGGACCTGCCACATGATTGGCGGTCGCCATCGGGGCCGCGGCCGGCGCGACGTACGGAGTCGACCGCGTGTGGTCGACGACGGCCAGCGGAGTCGACGGCTCATCGCTGCCGCCGAGGAGGATCGCGCCGAGCGCGGCAGCGACGGTGACCCCGCCGAACACCACCGCGACGAGCGCGCCCCGTGTGCTTTTCGGTGGCCGCGTCGACGCGAGCGGTGCGGCGGGAATCAGGTTCGGCGCCAAAGGTTCTTCGGCGTCTCCCGACTCGGCCAGCGACCAGGCCAGCGCCCCGAACGGCATCGTCGGGAGCCCGTGGAGGCTTCCACTGGCCGGGTCGGATGAGTACTCCAGGTTCGGCAGTGTGGCGGTCATGGCAGTGGACATGGCGTGCTCCTGTGTCGTTCTCGCGGTCCCGGATGGGCGGCTCTCACAGGTAGGAGTCGCGCGGCACCCACGACGGGACAACTTTTGGCGGGCTTTGCTTCTCGGCTCGACATCGGCCGGGCTAGTAGATGATTGGTCCCTGCGTCGTCGTCACCGGTGCCGGCTCAACGGGCCCGATCGGGCCCGTGGGCAACGGCCGCGGGCGGGGCGGCTTGGGCGTGCCGGTCGGTGTCGTCGGAGTTGGCGATGGCAGCGGCTCGGCGATGATGGGCGGCGTCTGGCTGGGCGACGGCTGCTCGGAGACGACGGGCGGCCGCGGATGGTGCGTCGGCAACGGCCGCGGCGACGGCGGCGGCGTCACGACCGGCGCGGCCGGCGGCAGCGGCACCGGCGACTGCTGCGGCGGCGGGACCGCCCGTGGCGGAAGGACCGTCGTCGGCTCGATAGGCGCGGTGACGACGGCGGTCGGGCTGGGAGGAGGTGCGACGGTCGTGGTCACCGGGTTCTCCGGCGTCGTGCTCGGTGGCGGGGTGACGGAGGTAGTGACGCCTTTCGGGGCGACCGGGGCGTTGGTTTCGTACCGCCAGGCGATGGTCAGCGCCAGCACGATCAGTGGAATGCCGATCAGCAGCGACATCGTCAGCATCACGCGGCCATTCGGCTGCCTGGTGGCCGGTTCCGCGGCGAGCCCGTCGGCCGCGGCGAACTGCTCGGTCGGCGCATCCGGCAGCGCACTCTGTGCCGCGGTGGGTGCGCTGTCCAGATCGGCGGACGCCGAGGTCAGCTGAATCCGATTCAGTGTGCGGTCGCGCAGCCAGGTCGGCGCGGGGATGAACAGCGGCGTGCCGCCGAGCAGCGCGACCGGGTTGACCATCCGGCGACGGTCCTGATCGCACGTCAGGCAACTTTCGATGTGACGGGCGATCCGCTTGCGCATCAGGATGGTGAAAGTCCCGTCCCACCCGGCGAGGATCGCGCCCAACTCCGCACAGCTGTTACCACTCTGTCCGCGTCGGGCGACCAACAGCGCGCCCAGCGAGCGTTCCATGGTGTCGCGCAACCGCTGCATGATCTTCTTGGCGCTGGCGGTACTGACGCCGAGGGCCTCGGCAAGTTCAGGCCCCTCCAGTCCGTGGCGGTAGCCCAGCTCCAGCACCGCGCGGTCGCGGTCGGACAACCCGCCGGCCGCTTCGGCGACCAGTTTGGCCAGTTCGTTGCGGGCTGCCAGCGTGTCGGGCCCGGCGTCCCCGGACGCCTCGTCGGGCAGTTCTTCTGACGGTTCTTCGCGGCGCCGCTGCCGGATCCGGCGCAGCGCCTCGTTCCTGGCGATCGCGTACAGCCAGGGGCGCAGCTTGTCGGGCTCCCGCAACTTGTCCAAAGCTGTTGCGGCAGTGCAGAACACGTCCTGGACGCAGTCCGCGGCAGCATCGCGGTCCCGGACCATGCCGACGCAGAAGTCGTGGAGCCGGTCGGCATAGCGGTCATAAATACCGGCAAATGCCATGCGGTCTCCGGAGAGCGCGGCGCCGACCAAGTCGGCGTCGCTGACAATGTCCCAATCTGGCACTGCGGTCATGAGACGGGCTCCCGTACCGGATCGATCGCCGGTATGCACTGATGCTAATCCGGCGAAGGCGAGATGGTTTGCCGAATCAACGAGCATCGGCGTTGGCTTCATTGAGGAGAACGAGAGCAGCCCGGACCCGGTTCAACACCGGACCCGGCTGCGTCTCGAATCCGCGCAGGCGGGGTGCCATCACGGCCAGTCAGTGCTTCTTGTGGTCGGAGTGCTTCCAGTCCCAGTCGTACCAGTGCCAGTAGTAGTGGCAGTGCTCCCAGTCCCACCGGGCCCACGAGCAGTAGTCGTGGCCCCAGGTCTGCGGAGCAGGGATGGACGGCTGGGCTTGTGCGGTGCCCGCCGTCAGGCCCATGCCGGCCAGGGCCATGCTGCCGGACAGCAGCGCTGCCGCGGCAGCCCGCTTCGCAAGAGACTGCCGCTTGGCAGGGGTGTTGTTGGTCATTTCGCGCTCCTTGTTCGGTGTTGCAGACGCCCCGTGCGGGCTCTGTCATAGGTAGGAGCGCGACCCCCGGACGCCGGGGACACTTTTTTCGGAAGAATCCGAATTGCCACGAAAAAACTTGTCAGACTCTGCTGCCGGCAGTGCTCATACCAGCATGAGCAACCATTCACCGACCCCGTGGAACCCCGACACCGACAACACCATCGCGGCTGACGCCATAGACGCCGGCCCGCGTTCGGCGACCTTCTCCCGGCTCGCGTACAGCGACCAACTCGACATACCCGATGCGCCGGAGGACGAACTCACCGTCGCCGTCGGCACCGACGACGGCCGCTGGGCCCGGCGCCGCGTGGCGCTTGCCCTGGGCGGTGCGGCCAGTGTGATCGTGGCGTCGGCCGCCGTGGCGTTCACCGCGATCAGTTCACTCGACGCGGGGACCTCTGTGGCGGCCGCCGGCGGCTCGACTGCCGTTCCCGCGGCCGCGCCCACCGTTCTGGTGCAGCCGCCGGCGGCACTTCCGGCGCCCTCTGCCCCGCAGGCGGCACCGGCCGTTCCGGTAGTTCCCGACCACGTGCCGGCGGCCGCGCCTCAGCGACCGGCCGCACCGGTCGTCACCGCGGCACCCGCAGCCGGTCCCGCCCCCGAGGTCGTGCCACCGGCTCCCGCACCAGAGGCGATCCCGGAACCGCCCGCGCAACCACTGCCCACGTTCCCGCCCATCGTCATCAACCTGCCGGCGCCGCCGGTCGCGCCGCCCAAGGAACCGCCCACCAAGCCTGAACCGCCGGCGCTGAAGGGCCCGCTCGCCATTCCGAGCCCCGGAAAGACCCCGCCCGTCAACCCGAATCTGCCTCTAGATGCCGGCTGACATCCGGCCCACGCACAAGCCCGCCACGGTTGGTATCCCCACTGTGGCGGGCTTTTTCGGGTTGACCCTGTATTCAAGGCGCGGTTGTTCGAGTGGACTACGCCCGCACGTCAGGATCAACGACTCTGCGCGACGCAACCACGTTGACGCTGTATTCACGGCGCGGTTGTTCGAGTGGACGACGCCCGCACGTCAGGATCAACGACTCGGCCCAGCGTCATCGCCGGCCGCCCGAACCCGCATCACCGGTCGGCGGCGGTGGCGCTTCGAACGACGGCGGCGCAACCGACATCGGCGGACGCGTCACCGGTCCGGGCCTGCTGACGGTGTGATCGGGCAGCGATGGGTGCGGTGCCGGCGCGGATCCGGCAGCCGGGGATTCCTGCTGAGGCTGCGGTTGCTGACTCGGCGCCACCACCGGCGGTGCGACGGATTTGGTCGAGACCCCGGGCATCGACGTACTCGACGCCGGCGGTGCGCTCGGCGGCGCGGAAAGCGGTGTTGTCGCAGGCGTTTCCAGTGGAGCTGTGATGCCGCTGTCGAGCGGTTCCCCGCCGTGCCGGCCCGGCCCGGCCAACGTCCAGACCAGACCCGCCACCAGTAGCACCAGCGCGCACGCGGCCAGACTGATCGGCAGTGCGAGCCGGCGGCGCCGTTCCTCCGCCGGCGCGGTACCGGCGCCCGCGGCAGAACCGGCGCCGGCGGCCGAACCGAAATCGGCACCGTCGACCAGATCGGTTGTCCGACAGACCAACTGAATGTCCCTGAGCGTCGTATCCCGAAGCTCCTTCGGCGCCGGGATGAAGGGCATGGCGCCCAGTAGCGCTGCCGGACTCACCCGGCGGCGCCGTTCGGATTCACACTCGGGGCACGACTCGATGTGGCGGGCGATGCGCTTGCGCATCAGCACCGTCATCGCACCGTCCCAGCCATCGAGCACCGCGGCAAGCTCCGGGCAGCGCGCCGGATCCTGCCGCGTCTGCCGGGCCACCAGCAGCGCACCGAGCGAGCGGCCGACCATCTCCCGCGCCCGATGCGTCAGGGTGTTGGCGGTGGCCGGGCTGACGCCGAGTGCCTTGCCGAGCTCCGGGCCGTCGAGGCCGTGGCGGTAACTCAATTCGATGACCTCGCGGTCGCGATCCGAGAGGCCACCGCAGGCCTCCCGGATCAATTGGGCCAGGTCGTCCTGCTCGGCCAGGGCATCGGGACCGGCATCGCCCGATGCGCTGTCGAGGTACTCGTCGTCGGCCGGTTGCTCGCGCTGTCGGCGCTGAATGTGCCGCAGGGCCTGAGAGCGCGACACCGCGTACAACCACGGCCGCAGCTTCTCGGGCTGGCGCAGCTTCGACAGCCCGGTCGCCGCGGTGCAGAACGCCTCGTGCACACAGTCGGCAGCGGCGTCACTGTCACGGACCATGCGCACGACGAAGTCGTTGAGCCGGTCGGCGTAGCGGTCGTAGATCGCGGCGAACGCCGCGCGGTCGCCCGAGGCGGCCGCGCGGGCAAGTTCCTCGTCGGGTACTTCGTCCCAATCGACAAGCGCGCTCATCGGCGGGGTTCTCCCCTGATCATCAGTAGTAGTAGGCCGGGTAGAAGCCGGTATCGCCGTTGTCGCAGTTGACGTTGATGTCCCAGAACCGGTTGAGCGGGACGCCCGGAACGAAGAAGCCCGCCTCGCCGGCAGAATTCTGGTAGGCCCTGGTGGTGAACCAGTCCGAGGTGTAGGTGCACCACGTGCCCCCGCTGCCACCGCTCCAACCGATCCAGATGCCGCCGTAGTGCGGTACCGGATTCACGCCCAAGGGGTTCGCGTGCGCGGTTCCGGCACCCATCAGAGCTACCGGGACCGCCGCTGCCGCAGCAATTCCAGCAACGAACTTTTTCAGCTTGGTAGCCATGTGCTCCGCCTTTCCTCTGCTCGGCCCGGTTGGCCTCGCTTGCATGTAGGAGCATCTCGCCGCATCAATCCTGACAAGTTTTTCCGAATTTGGTCAGGCATCCGCAAAGAAGTTCTGAACCTCGCGCAGACCCCGGAGCAACCGCAGTGTCAACCACGCTGCGCGCCGGGCCGGCAAACCCCTTGCCAACACCCCGACCGAATTACTAGGATATGCAAGTATCTCGGCGCTCGAGTCGAGAATCCTGAACTCTCCATAACTTTGGACGGACGTCATGACCACCCAGATTCCGCACTTCATCAACGGCCGGCGCACCACCGGCGAATCGACCCGCACCGCCGACGTGCTCAACCCCAGCACCGGCCAGACCCAGGCCCAGGTGCTCCTGGCGTCGGCCGCCGACGTCGACGCCGCTGTGGCGGGTGCCGTTGTCGCGCAACGGGAATGGGCGTCGTGGAACCCGCAGCGCCGGTCGCGCGTGCTGATGAAGTTCATCGACCTGGTGAACCAGAACAAGGACGAACTGGCCCGCCTGCTGTCGCTCGAACACGGCAAGACCTTCGAGGACTCGCTCGGTGACATCCAGCGCGGCGTCGAGGTCATCGAGTTCGCCGTCGGCATCCCCCACCTGATGAAGGGTGAGTTCACCGAGGGCGCCGGCGCCGGCATCGACGTCTACTCGATGCGCCAGCCGCTCGGTGTCGTCGCCGGCATCACGCCGTTCAACTTCCCCGCCATGATCCCGCTGTGGAAGGCCGGGCCCGCGCTGGCCTGCGGCAACGCCATCATCATCAAGCCGTCCGAGCGCGACCCCTCGGTGCCGCTGCGCCTCGCCGAACTGTTCATCGAGGCAGGCCTGCCGGCCGGTGTCCTGCAGGTGGTCAACGGCGACAAGGAGGCCGTCGACGCGATCCTGCAGCACCCCGACATCAAGGCCGTCGGCTTCGTCGGCAGCACCGACATCGCGCAGTACATCTACTCGAACGCCGCCGCCAACGGTAAGCGCGCGCAGTGCTTCGGCGGCGCCAAGAACCACATGATCGTGATGCCCGACGCCGACCTGGACCAGGCCGTCGACGCGTTGATCGGTGCCGGTTACGGCAGCGCGGGTGAGCGGTGCATGGCGATCAGCGTCGCCGTTCCCGTCGGCGAAGAGACCGCAAATCGCTTGCGTAACAAGCTCGTCGAGCGTGTCAACCAGCTGCGGGTCGGGCACAGCCTGGACCCGAAGGCCGACTACGGCCCGCTGGTCACCGGAGCGGCCCTCGAGCGGGTGCGGGGCTACATCGCCCAGGGTGTCGAGGCCGGCGCCGAGCTCGTGGTCGACGGCCGCGAACGCGCCAGCGACGACCTGACGTTCGACGATGCCGATCTGTCCGGCGGCTTCTTCCTCGGCCCCACCCTGTTCGACCACGTCACCCCCGACATGTCGATCTACACCGACGAAATCTTCGGTCCGGTGCTGGTGATCGTCCGCGCCCACGACTACGAGGAGGCGCTGCGGCTGCCGTCGGAGCACGAGTACGGCAACGGCGTCGCGGTGTTCACCCGCGATGGCGACACCGCCCGCGATTTCGTCTCGCGCGTGCAGGTCGGCATGGTCGGCGTCAATGTGCCGATCCCGGTTCCGGTGTCCTACCACAGCTTTGGCGGCTGGAAGCGGTCCGGCTTCGGCGACCTCAACCAGTACGGCACGGCGTCGATCCAGTTCTACACCAAGGTCAAGACCGTCACCGAGCGCTGGCCGTCGGGCATCAAGGACGGGGCCGAGTTCTCGATCCCGACCTTCAAGTAAGGGCCTGCGTTGAGCATCGACCTTTTCGGACTGGACGACGACGAACGCGTGATCGCCGAAACGGCGGCCGCGTTCGCCGAAAAGCGGCTGGCCCCAAATGCTTTGGCGTGGGACGCCGACGACCACTTCCCCACCGATGTCCTGCGGGAAGCGGCCGAGCTGGGCATGGCGGCCATCTACTGCAATGACGACGTGGGCGGCAGCGGACTGCGCCGGTTGGACGGCGTGCGCATCTTCGAGCAACTGGCCGCCGCCGATCCGACCATCGCGGCGTTCTTGTCGATCCACAACATGTGCGCGTGGATGGTGGACAGCTACGGCACGCCGGAGCAGCGCAAGACCTGGCTGCCGAAGCTGGCCTCGATGGAGGCCATTGCCAGTTACTGCCTCACCGAGCCGGGTGCCGGCAGTGACGCAGCGGCCTTGCGCACCAAGGCCGTTCGCGATGGCGACCACTATGTGCTCGACGGCGTCAAACAGTTCATCTCCGGTGCGGGCGTCTCGGACGTCTACGTCGTGATGGCCCGCACCGGGGCCGACGGACCGCGCGGCATCTCGGCCTTCATCGTCGAAAAGGACACGCCGGGACTGAGTTTCGGCGCCAACGAGGAGAAGATGGGCTGGCACGCCCAGCCCACCGCCCAGGTGATCCTGGAAGGTGTGCGAGTGCCCGCCGAGGCCATGCTGGGCGGCTCGGACGGCGAGGGCACCGGTTTCTCCATCGCGATGAACGGCCTCAACGGTGGCCGCATCAACATCGCCGCCTGCTCCCTGGGCGGCGCGCAGGCCGCCTACGACAAGGCGCTGGGCTATCTGGCATCGCGCGAGGCCTTCGGTGGGGCGCTGATCGACGAGCCGACCATCCGGTTCACCCTCGCCGAGATGGCCACCGCGCTCGAGACCTCGCGAAACATGTTGTGGCGGGCGGCAACCGCGCTCGACACCAACAATCCGCGCAAGGTCGAACTGTGCGCCATGGCCAAGCTCCATGTGACCGAGGCCTGCTACACGGTGGCCGACCAGGCGTTGCAGTTGCACGGCGGCTACGGCTACCTGCGCGAGTACGGGCTGGAAAAGATCGTCCGCGACCTCCGGGTGCACCGCATCCTGGAGGGGACGAACGAGATCATGCGCGTGGTCATCGGCCGGGCAGCCTCGGCTGCCGCACGTAATTAAGCGATTTGTGCACGAAAATCCGCGGTGAGCGCGAGAAATCGTGCACAAATCGCGGAGAACTAGGGAGGACAGACTGATGGCGACGATTGCATTCCTGGGCCTGGGCCACATGGGCGGCCCGATGGCGGCGAACCTCATCGCGGCGGGGCACACCGTGCACGGCTTCGACCCGGTCCCGGCCGCGGCGCAGGCGGCCCGCGAGCACGGCGCGACGACCTTCGACAGCGGCCCCGAGGCGGTGGCCGACGCCGACGTCGTCATCACCATGCTGCCCAACGGCGACCTGGTGAAGAGCTGCTACGCCGAGGTCCTGCCCGCCGCGGCCCCCGGCGCGCTGTTCATCGATTCGTCCACCATCTCGGTCGACGACGCCCGCGAGGTGCACCGCCTGGCCGGCGAGCACGGCTTCGCCCAATTGGACGCCCCGGTGTCCGGCGGCGTGAAGGGCGCGACGGCCGGCACGCTGGCGTTCATGGTCGGCGGCGAGCCCGAGGCCTTCGAACGCGGACGCGCGGTGCTCGAGCCGATGGCCGGCAAGATCATCCACTGCGGCGACTCGGGGGCCGGCCAGGCCGCCAAGGTGTGCAACAACATGGTGCTCGCCGTCCAGCAGATCGCGATCGGTGAGGCGTTCGTGCTCGCCGAGCACCTCGGCCTGGACAAGCAGTCGCTGTTCGACGTGATCACCGGTGCGACCGGCAACTGCTGGGCCGTGCAGGTGAACTGTCCGGTCCCCGGACCGGTCCCCAGCTCCCCGGCCAACAACGGATTCCAGCCCGGTTTCGCCACCGCCCTGATGAACAAGGACCTCGGTCTGGCGATGGCTGCGGTGCGCTCGACGGGGTCGTCGGCACCCCTCGGTAGCCATGCCGCGGACATCTACGCAAAGTTTGCCGCCGAGCATCCCGATCTCGACTTCAGCGCGGTAATCAACCTGCTGCGTCAATGAGGTCGCATCACCATCACCGCACGTCACAGTGGTATTCGTTAGTTAACTGTGACATCGCGCGCGTTAGGGCATAGGATGCGTGGGTCGCACAGGGAGGATTCGCGCCGCATGACTTTCAAATATTCCGCCAAGGGGGCCACCGCCTCGGCTACCGCGATTGCTGTGGCGTTTTTCGGGGCGGGCGTCGCCTTCGCATCGCCCGGCCCGTCGAGCCCGAGCAACCCGGGCACCGACCCGGCTCAGCCGACGCAGACGCAGCAGGCCAGCAAGAACAACGAGTCGGCCACGACGCCGTCGAGTGACCTCGGTACGGCCAGCAGCAAGACCGTCTCCAACTCGACCTCGAGTTCGACCGCCGGCCACACCGGCAAGACGGCCCGTAACAACGACAACGGCCTCGAGTGGGGTGACGACTGGAGCCTTGGTGGCTTCCCGCCGATCAACCTGTCGAGCATGCAGCCGCCGGAGGCCACCGTCGCCGTGCCGCTGTCCCTCGGCCTGCCCGGCCTGAGCCTGCCCAGCCTGGTGCTCGACGCCGGTCTCGGCGGTCTGGTGACGGCACTGGGCGGCCTCGCACTCGGCCAGATCACCAGCCTCTCCGCCGTGCCTGCGACCGCGACGCTGGGCGCCCCGGTCGCCGCTGCCGCAGCTCCGGCCGCGACTGCCGCCACCTTCGGCACCCTGTCCACCGTCGGCGACATCGCCAAGGTCTCCTCGGCGGCCGCCGCTCCGGCCCTGTCGGTCCCCGCCATGGCGGCTCCGGCGGTGGCTGCCCCGAGCCTCGGCGGCCTGCCGGCCATCGGCGCACCGGCCATCGGCTCGCTCGGCGCGCTGGCCGCACCGAAGCTGCCCGGCATCGGTCTGCCGAAGCTCCCGTCCGCCGGCCTGCCGGAGATGCCGGACTTCACCAAGCTGGGCACCCCCAAGCTGCCCAAGCCGGAAGACCTGCCCCACCCGGAGATCGGTCTGCCGAAGGCCCCGAAGGTCGGCCTGCCCGACATGTCGGACATCCCGCACCCGCAGATCGGCTTCCCGCCGCACCCGCGGATCTTCCCGAAGATCGGCCTGCCGAAGGTCAGCCTTCCGTGGTTCTGAGCCGCTGAAAGAGGCGGGGCTCGGCGCCCCGCCTCGACAAGTGAAAAGTTGTGAAGAACTGGTGGTCAGCCCTGGGCTGACCACCAGTTCTTGTGTAGGCGCTCGCACCCGGCGACCAGCAGGCCGTCGTACTCGGCGCGCACCTGGACCGCCCCGGGGAATTCGTGGCCGGCCGAGTAGCCGGTGGTGACGACCAGCGTCGCCAGCTTGGCGGCCCGTGCCGCGCGAAAACCGCGGGCACCGCCCGCGACCGCCAGTGCACTCTCGGGTCCCAGGCCCAACTCCCACAGGGCGTGGCCGTGCAGATCCGGCTCCCGGGTCGGACGCGGCAGATCGTCGGGCGTCACGATGGTCTCGGCGATGCCGTCACCCAGCAGCTGACGGACCAGCGGCTCCACCCACGACCGGCTGCCGGTGCTGACCACAGCCACCGCCACCCCGGCGCCGAACAATCCGGCCGCCAGGTCGGCGAGGCCGTCGCGCGGGCTCACGTCACCATCGAGGACCGACGCCTCGAACAGGTCGGTCTTGGTGCGGTACACGTGGGCCGCGATCTCGTTGCTGACCCGCCCGTATCCGCGCCGGCGCAGCGCCGAGGCGACGCGCCGCTGTTCGTCGGCGATGCGGACCAGCCGGCCGTACTCGGCCACCGACCAGGAGATATCGAGCCCGTGTTCGGCGAAGGCGGCGTTGAATGCCACGCGGTGCCCGTCGCGCTCGACATCGGCCAGCGCACCGTCCAGGTCGAAGATCACCGCGCGCAGCGGGTCGATCACGGCATGGGCCGGGCGCGCCACATCCCACCAGAACGTGCGCTCCACACAACTCACCGACATGCGTACAAGGGTGTCCCACGTCACACATCCCGGGCCTCCCCCCAACGGGGGATTGGACCGGGGTAACACTCCGGGACCGTCCAGCCGGTCCTGCCGACCAGCGCCGAATCACGGCTCTAAGGTGATGCCATGAGCACCAGCGAGAAGCCGAAGGCGGATCGCGCATGACCGCCGAGCCCGACGCCGAGGCCGGCGCGCCGGTACGGCTGATCCTGGTCGACGACCACGAAATGGTCATCGAGGGACTCAAGGCCATGCTGGCCGCGTTCAGCGACCGGGTGCGGGTGGTCGGCCAGGCCGTCGGCGCCGAACGTGCCGCCGCGGTGGTCGACGAGCTGCAGCCCGACATCGTGCTGTGCGATGTGCGGATGCAGGGCGCCAGCGGCCTGGACCTCTGCCGTGAACTGCGCGAGCGCGATCCGGACCGCAAAGTGGTCATGCTGTCGGTGTACGACGACGAGCAGTACCTGTACCAGGCGCTGCGGGTCGGCGCGGCGGGCTATCTCCTCAAGAGCATCAGCAGCGACGATCTGGTCCGTCAGCTCGAATTGGTGCACGGCGGGGCGACGGCCATCGACCCGAGCATGGCCGCGCGGGCCGCCGATACCGCCGCCCGCATGCAGCGCGACGAGTTCTGGCCCGGCGCCCGGCAGGGCCTCACGCAGCGCGAGAGCGAAATCCTGTCGTTCGTCGTCGACGGCCTGTCCAACCGCGGTATCGCCACCCGGCTGGTGATCGGCGAGGAGACCGTCAAGAGCCACCTGCGATCCATCTACCGCAAGCTCGACGTCAGCGACCGGGCCGGCGCGGTGGCCACCGCGCTACGGGAGGGCATCTACCGATGACACCGCGCAACGAAGTGCTGACCGCCGACCGCGAGCTGGCCCTGCTGCGCGAGCTGATCCAGGCCGCCTCGAGCGGACCCGGCGTCGAGCCGCTGGCCGCGGCGGCGGCCCGGATGATCACCGCGGCCACCGGCACCGACGTCTGCTTCGTCCACGTCCTCGACGACACCGAGCGATCGCTGACGTTGACGGGTGCGACCCCGCCGTTCGACCAGGAGGTGGGCAAGATCCGGCTCCCGCTCGGCGAAGGCGTCTCCGGGTGGGTGGCCAGCAACCGCGAACCGGTGGTCATCAGCCACGACAAGGAATCCGACCCCCGGTACCGGCCGTTCGAATCGCTGCGCGGCAGTGACTTCGCGTCAATGGTGTCGGTGCCGATGGAGACCGACCCGGGCGGGCTGGTCGGCGTGCTCAACGTGCACACCGTGGAGCGCCGGGAGTTCACCGCCCGCGACGTGGAGCTGCTGCTGGTCATCGGCCGGCTCATCGCCGGGGCCATGCATCAAGCCCGGCTGCACCGCCAGCTCGTCGCCCGCGAACGGGCCCACGAGAACTTCGTCGAGCAGGTCATCGAGGCCCAGGAGATCGAGCGCCGCCGACTGGCCGGCGACATCCACGACGGCATCTCGCAGCGGCTGGTCACGCTGTCGTACCGGCTCGACGCGGCCAGCCGCGCGGTCGGGACCGACGCCGCCGTCGCGGCCGAACAGCTGACGCTGGCCCGGGAACTGGTGGACCTGACGCTCGGCGAGGCCCGCGCCGCCATCGGGAATCTGCGCCCGCCCGTGCTCGACGATCTGGGGCTGGCCGGCGGACTGGCCAGCCTCGCGCGCTCCATCGGTCAGCTCGACGTCGACGTCGAGCTGACCGACGTCCGCCTCCCCGACCACATCGAGCTGGCGCTGTACCGCATCGCGCAGGAATGCCTGCAGAACGTCGTGAAGCACGCCCACGCCAGCAATGCGCTGCTGAAGTTCGCCGCCGACGCGGAGCACGCCCGGCTCGAGATCATCGACAACGGCATCGGCTTCGACACCTTCGAGCGCCCGCTGGGCGCCGACGAGACCGGCGGCTACGGCTTGCTGTCGATGGCCGAGCGCGCCGAGATCGTCGGCGGCCGGCTGAACATCCGGTCCCGACCCGGCTCGGGGACCATCGTCACCGCCACCATCCCGCTGCCGTCGACGAACTGACGACGACTCTCCCCTCAGGGTTGCTAGGTTTCACTTGCCGTGCATCATGCGGTCATCTCGGCAAATTTTGACAACGCCCACAGAATGCCGAACCATCGAGGCTGACATGGGGGTGTAGGTGCGCACAGGCAACACAAACGCGATCATCGGCACTGCTGCGGTCACCTTCGCTGTGTTCGCCTATCTGGTGATCACCGGTGACCATGACACGGCGGCGGCACGTCTCACCAACGACATCGGACTGACAGTCTTCAGCAGCCTTGCCTGCCTGGCCGCTGTCGCCGCCTACCGGGCCAACCGTGGCCGGCGTCGGCGCGCGTGGCTGGCACTGGCAATCGGGATGGCGGGCTGGGTCGTCGGCAACCTGATCCTGCTCTATCACCACGCCGTGCTCGGATCGCCGCCCGCGTTTCCGTCGGTCGCCGACGCCGCGTTCCTGCTGCTGCCGTGCACCGTGGTGGTCGCATCCGTGGGGAAGGTGCGGCCCGACCGCATGTCGGCCCTGCGCCCCGTGCTGGACGGCGTCATCGTCGCCTCCGCGTTGTTCCTCGTGTGCTGGGTGCTGGTCCTGGAGGATCTGTTCACCTCCGCGCATTCGAGCTGGATCGCGACCGCGGTGTCGGTGGCGTTCCCGATCTCGGACGTCGTCATGATCACGCTGGCGGTGTTGACGGTGAGTTCGACGGTGCCGGGCAAACGCCAGGCCATCGTCCTGGTCTGCACGGGACTGATCATCGTCGCGGTGGCCGACAGCATCTGGATATACGTTCTGGCGCAATCGAATTCGACCAGTCCGGTGGCGGTCGTCTGCTGGGCGGCGGGCCTGGTGCTGTTCAGCGCCGGCGGGCTGATCGATGCGCGCACACCACCGTCGGCGACCCGGCGGAAACGGCAGCCGCTGTCCGATCCGCTGCTCTGGCTACCGTATTCGCCGATGGTGGCCGCGGTGGTCGTCGGGCTCTTCGACCTCTGGCCGGTGACCAACGACAAACCGGTGCTGATCGCCGCCTCGGTGCTCGTGATGACGGCGCTGGTCCGGCAGCTCATCGTGCTGATCCAGAATCGGCGGCTGTTGTTCGACCTGGCCGAGCAGACCAGGCGCGATCCGTTGACGGGTCTGGGAAATCGGTTGATGTTCAACGATCACCTCGATGCGGCCATCCGGTCCCGCGGAGACGATCGGATTCCCGTCGCCGTGCTCGCGCTCGACCTGGACGACTTCAAGATGGTGAACGACAACCTGGGGCACCCGAGCGGTGACGAGCTGTTGGTCGACGTCGCGAGCCGGCTGAAGAGCACGGTGCCGGCCGAGCACACCGTCGCCCGGCTGGGCGGCGACGAATTCGCCGTTCTCATCCGGTCGGCACCGAATTCGGCCACCATCATCGCCGAGCGCATCATCGAGGCGTTCGATGCCCCGTTCTCGCTCAACAGCGAGAAGGTCTTCATCCATCCGAGTGTCGGGCTGGCGATCGCCCCCGCCGACGAACCAGACGTCACCGCCGACGATCTGATGCAACAGGCCGACGTTGCGCTGTACGCCGCCAAGCGGACCGGCATCGGCGGCGTCCAGACCTTCTCCGCGGACATGCGCCAGGTCTCGCCGCTCGACCTGCCGCAGCGATGGAGCGACAGCGGCCGGATCCGGCCGCCGGCCCATGCCGGGGTGCAGCTGCTGGGGCAACTGCGCCGCGCCATCGGCGACTCCGAGTTGAAACTGGTGTACCAGCCGAAAGTGCTGCTGGCCACCGGCGAGATCGTCGGCGTGGAGGCGTTGCTCCGCTGGCCCCACCCCGAGCTCGGCCTGCTGACCCCGTCCGAGTTCCTGCCGTTGATCCGGCGCAACGGCCTGATCGGCTCGGTCACCGACACGGTGCTCAAGCAAGCGGTCCTGGACGCCTCGACATGGTTCGGGACGGGCCATCGCAATGTGCCGGTCGCCATCAACCTCTTCGCGCCGTCACTGACCGACGTCGATCTGGCCGACCGGATCGGGGCCATCCTCGCCCAGCACGCACTGCCGGCGAGCGCCCTCACGGTGGAGATCACCGAGCAGATGCTGCTGTCGAACATGAGCCGGACGGAAGTGGTGATCGACCGGCTGCGGAAGTCGGGGCTGCGGGTCTCGATCGACGACTTCGGGTCCGGCTACTCGACCATGAGCTACCTGCGGGACCTGCCGGTCGATGAGCTCAAACTGGACCGGGAATTCGTGCTGCCGATGACGCATAATCCCCGAGCCGCCGCCATCGTGCGATCGGTGATCAACCTGACCCATGCCCTCGACATCACGAGTGTCGCAGAAGGAGTCGAAGACGCCGCGACCGCCGAGCAGCTCTCGGCGTACGGGTGCGATATCGGCCAGGGCTACTACTTCGCCAAACCGATGTTCGCCGAATCGCTGCGTCCCCTGATCGAAGCGCGGAACCCCTTACGCCGCTGAGCCCTCAGAAGTCGCCGGCGGTGCGGCGCAGGGTCTCGATCGCGTCGACCAGCGCCGCGGACTGCTCGTCGGACATCCCGACGTCGGCGAAAACCTCCTTGTTGAGGGTCACCGTGGCGTCCTCGACCGTCGAGCGGCCGAGCTCGGTCAGCCGCACCAGGGTGGTCCGCCCGTCCGTGGGATGCGGCACCCGCTCGACGAGGCCGTCGGCCTCGAGCCGCCGGATGGCATGGGTGACACTCGTGACGTGCACCTGCAGCCGGTCGGACGCCTTGGTGATCGGCAGTGCGCCACTACCGCTGAAGGCCAGCAGCCGCAGCAGTTCGTAGCGGGAAAAGCTGAGGTCATAGGGCCGTAGCGCAGTCTCCACGCGGGCCAGCAGAATCTGGTGGGCCCGCATCACCGAGGTCACCGCGACCATGCCGTCGGCGACGTCGCCCCAGCCGGCCCGCTCCCAGTTGGCCCGGGCCCGGGCGATGGGGTCACTGCTCACCGCTCATTCATACCGCACCGGACCCCTCGCCCGATGCAGTCAGGCCCCGACTTCCGTCCCGTCCACCGTCTTCCGGATAGCCGCCAGCACCGCGCGCGACGATCTGCGGTCCCCGACGGTGATCCGGACGCCGCCGTCGGCATAGCTGCGGACCCGCGGGCCGTCATCGCCGAATTTCCAGGCCCGCGCCCCGCTCGGCAGATAGACGAAGTTGGCGTGGCTGTCGGTGCAGTACACGCCCATCGACCGCAACCGCGCCCGCAGGAACGCCCCCTCCGAGGCGATCATCCGGATACGTTGCCGCAGTTGATCTTCCGCGTCGTAGGACGCGGCGACGGCGACCAGGCCGGTGATCCCGATCCCGAACGGCAACTGCATCCCCCACAGCTCGCGCGCCAGCGACGGCGCACACACGCCGTAGCCGATGCGCAGGCCGGCGAGCCCGTAGGCCTTCGAAAAGGTGCGCACCACAACCAGATTGGGGTACCGCACCACCAGCGACGGGATGTCCAGGCACAGCTCGGGGGCCAGGAACTCGACGTACGCCTCGTCCAGCAGGACGACGGTGCCCGACGGCACCCGGTCCAGGAACCGGTACAGGTCGGCGGCCGACTCGACCGTCCCGGTCGGGTTGTGCGGACGGCAGATCACCACCACGCGGGCGCGCGCCGCGGCGGACGCCATGGCGTCGAGGTCGTGGTGACCGTGCCGGTCCAGCGGCACGGTCACCGACCGCAATCGCGCCATCTGCGCGAAGATCGGATAACCGTCGAAGGTGGGCGACGCCGTCACCAGCACGTCACCGGGGTGGGTGACGGCCTGCAGCACCTGCAGGATGACGCCGGTGGCGCCCGCGCCGACCAGTACCTGCTCATCGGCGACGCCCACGTGCCCGGCGATCAGCGACCGCAGCCGCTGCGGCAGGAACTCCGGGTACCGGTTCACCACGCCGATCGACGCGGTGAGCGCGGCCCGGACCGCCGGCAGCGGCGGGAACGGATTCTCGTTGAGCGCCAACGCCAACGGGTCGTCCGCGGCGGGCAGCGAACCGACCGCGTCGGCCAGCGCGCACGTGGGTGTCATCGCTGTCCGCCCCAGCGCACCGCGGCCGCGCCGGCGAAGTCACCGGCGTGCGCGAAGGCCGCCATCATCACCACGTCGCCCTCGGCGACCTGTCCGTCGATGATCGCCCGGTCCAGGTTGACGGGCACGCCGGCGGCGAAAAGGTTGCCGCACTCGTCGAAGGTGTCGCGGTGCTTCGACTCGGGCAGCTCCAGGGCCTCGCGCCAGTTCCGCAGGAACACGCGGTTCGGCTGATTGGTGACCAGCAGGCCGATGTCCTTGGGCGCCAGCCCGATCCGGTCGCACACCGCGTACGCCACCTCAGGCACCTGACGGTTACCCCGGGCCAGCACCTTGGTGATCTTGCTCTCGGTGAAGCCGATGCAGCCCTCACCCGGTCCCGCCTGCCACCATTTGCGCGGCGGGTCGACCGACATCGTCATGTCACCGGCGTATTCGCCGTAGGTGCGGCATTCGACGTCGAGGATCGGCGAAACGTCCGACGCCGCAACGAGTCCCACCGCGGCGCCGTCACCGGGCACCGCGGCCTGCGCCTTGGGCCGGATGGTGACCTGGTCGAAGACCTGGCCCGCCGCGTTCTGCGCGACCGCCACCAACGCGGTACGCCCCTCCCCTGACGCGATCAACTGTTTGGCCAGCTTGAGGCCCAGGATGAAGGCCGCGCACCCGCCGTTGTGCAGGTCGACCACCCAGTTCGGCTTCATGCCAAGGCGATTGGCCATGCCGCCGCCGCCGCCGTAGAACGGCATGTCGGGCAGCTGGGTGTGGGTGATCAGGATGTCGACGTCGGCGAGGGCGTCGGAGCCGTGCCGGTCGACGAGGCCCGCGGCGGCCCGCTCGACCATGTCGATGGCCGTCTCGTCGGGGGCCACGTGGTGGCGGAACTTCGGCGCCCGGAACATCAGGTTGTCCCGCAGATCGTCGGAATCGGCGAACTGCGCGTAGTAGTCGGCGCTGATCGGCTCGCCCGGAAGATAGGTCGAGACATCGAGCAGGCTCACAACTGGTTGGCTCATGCGTGACTCACTTCATCCAGGCCGGGGTGATCGGCAGGCCGTTGCGATGCCGGTATTCGGCGATCGCCTTGAGGTTGTCCAGCTCCAGGCGGTGGCCCGCCCCGAACATGTCCCAGAAGTCCCCGACCCACACGGGTCGCTGCGCGGGCGCGGTCTCCGGGTACGGGTTGTGGTCGTAGAAGGGGTGGTGGCAGTTGGTCCACAGCACCACCGAGCCGGGCTTGTTGAGCACGACCTGGGCGTCGACGACGCGCATCAGGTAGATCATCCAGAGGTGCCGGCCCTGGTCCCAGGCGCAGTGGTAGTCGACGGTCATCGCCTCGCGGTTCGCCACTGTGCGCGTGTAGATTTCGGTCTCCGAGCCCAGCCGGTCGTAGGCCAGCCAGAGGCCCGGTTCCTCGGTCTCGGTGAATCCACGCAGGCTGTAGGTCCACTCTTCGAGGCTGCGGGTGTCCGCCAGATACTCGAAGAGTTCCTGCGGCGGGCAGTCGATGTAGTCGTTGACGGTGCAGTAGTCACCGAACACCACGTCGTGCGGGTACACCGACCGCATCATCTCCATGATGATGGGCGTGGCCTTCTCCCGGGGCGCGTTCTCGATGCGGGTCACTCCGTCGATGGGTAGGGCGATGTCTTCAAGCGCGGGCAGCGACATGCTGGGAACTCTCTTTCTGCGTCTGTTGTGTGGCTGAGTCGAGAAATGGTGCGAACGGGGGGATTTCGTCGGCGGAGCATTCGATGCTGACCACCGATGGTCCGTGCCGGCTGAGTGCTTCGCTCAGCGCCCCGGCCAGCTGCGGCAGCTCGGTGACATCCGTCGCGTGCAGGCCGGGGAACATCGCGGCCAGACCGGCACCGAGCCGGGCCGGGGTGAAGCGGTTGTAGCTGTAGCGGTCGCCGTAGAACAACTGCTCGCGGGTGACGCACATGGCGTGGGCGTTGTTGTTGAACAACACGAAGGTGATCGGGAGCCGGTACTCCAGCGCCGTGTGCAGCTCCATGCCGTGCATGAAGAACGAGCCGTCGCCGGCCACCACCACGGTCCGGTATTGCGGTCCAGCTGTTTTCGCCCGGGCGAAGCACATGCCGATGCCGGCGCCGAAGCTGTACCCCATACCGCCCATCCCGAGCGCCACCACGAAGCGGCCGGCCCGGCGCACCGGCAGCCCGTGCACCGTCGAGGCACCGGTGTTGCCGGCGTCGACCACAATGTCGGCGCCGTCGGGCAGCAGGTCGTCGAGCAGGGCGACGGTGTCGCGGTACCGGATGCCGGGGCCGTCGTGCGGCGGCGGCTGAAGTTCGGTGTGCGGCAGCGGGTCGAGGACCCGTAGCCCGTGGGGCCGGCCGGCTCCGGTCAACGATCGGGTCAGCGCCGTCAGCGATGCCCGCAGGTTGGTCGAATTCACGTGTGTGCTCGGCACATACGGACCTTCCGCGCCGAGCGAGACCGTCTGCACCCCGGCCAGCGCGCTGTCGAGGCCGGCGCGCGCCGTCACCGCCAGGCGCGTCCCGATCACCAGACACACCGCGCTGCGGGAGATCGCGTCGACGACCCGCGGATGGCCCATCACGCCGGTGACGCCCAGCCATGACGACTGCCCCAGCCCGGGTGAGCCGCTGACGTCCTTGCCGTCAGGCACCGTGGCGACCCAGGCCCGCAGCACCGAGCGCAATTCCTCGAGCTCACGGCGGGCGTCGTCGCGGGCCACCTGCTCGCCGGCGATGATCGTGACCGGCCCCAGCGCCCGGCGCAGCACCTCGGCGATGGGACCCGGGTCTGCCAGCAACGAATCCTGCACAGCAGCAACCGGATTGACCACATCGATCATCGCCTGCTGGACGTCCTTCGGCAGCAGCAGTACCGCCGGGCCGCCACCGGCCGCCGCGGTCAGCGCCTCCGCCAGCGCCGGCACGATGTCCTCCGGCTCCGTCACGCGACGGCAGTACACCGACACCGCCGAGAACAACGCCACCGCGTCCAGCGATCCGGACCGGCCACTGGTGTCCTGGAAGCTGCCGCGGCCGTCCATGCCGGTCGGCGCCTGCCCCACCAGAGCCAGCACCGGCACTCGGCTGGCCAGTGATTCACCTAGTCCCGCAACAAGATTCAGCGATCCGCCGCCCGACGTCGCGGCCACCACCCCGATCCGGGACACCGCGCGGCTGTAGCCGTCGGCCATGGTGGCCGCGGAGAACTCATGCTTGGCCAGGATCGCGGTGACGTCGTCGGCGAGGAACGCCGCGTCGAACAGGTCCTCGATGTTGGCCCCGTCGACGCCGAAGAAATACTCGACACCCGACGCCGCAAGTTGCGTGATGATGTGGTCCACCACCCGATGCCTGCTGACCATCTGCCACCTGCTTCCGCTCGTCTAACCACAGACACGAGGCGGATGGGCGAATGGTTCAACGCCAGTGGAAATTTTTAGAGATTGCGCTCCAGTAAAACCTTGCCGTTGTCGGCGGAAACCAGTTGTACCGCAGCAATTTCCGAAACCTGCATCGGCGTGTTACCACTCGGCAACGCGGTGGCACCGGACATGCCGAACCATGTGGCGATCTGGTTACGGCTGCCATCGCGGCCCACCACCACCATACCCAGGTTGGTCGGTGGCGCGGCCGGTCCGCTGGACCAGTCGCCGTAGCTGCAGGCCATGTCGATCCGCGTGCCCCAGCCGAAGCTGCTCAGCGCGATGGTGGCGTTGAACGGTGTGGGTGCCACGTGCTGCATGGGCAACTGCGCGACCTGCTCCTGGCTCTGGCCCCCACCGAAGAACTCGGGCCGGACGACGGCCACCGCACCGACTGCCAGTACCGCCGCGGCCAGGCCGGCCACCGCCGTCGTCACCCAGCGGGTCCGGCGCCGGCGCCAGCGCACCTTGGCCAGTACCGAGTCGAGCACCTCGGGCCGCAACGGCGGCTCGGGCTGCTCGGCGCCGATCTCCTGCACGTCGGCCAAATCCAGTAGACCCAACAGGGCCGGCATACCGCTGAGCTCACCGACCGCGTCGCGGCACCGGGAGCAGGTCTGTAGGTGCGCTTCGTACTCACGGCGTTCGGCGCTGGACAGCGAGCCCAGCACGTAGGCGGCGTCCCAGGTTGCGTACCGGTCGCCATCGAAGGGTCCGAGAGGTTCGACAATGTGAATGCTCACCGGGTCACCCCCATTTCCTGCAGATTCAGGCGCAGCGCCCGGACCGCATAATGCAGCCTCGATTTCACTGTGCCCTCGGCGATCTGAAGCTCCGCCGCGATCTGGGCGACGCTCAACTGCCGGTAGTACGCGCGCTCGATCACTGCGCGATGGTCGACGGAGAGCTGACTCAGGGCACCCCCGAGCAACATCCGATCCAGGGCGGTATCCACCTCGTCGGTGGCGGCCGGGTCCGTCCGGTCCTCGGCCTCCACCACCTCTGACGACGTCGTTTCGTGCCGGCGCCGGGCGCTGCGCTGCTCATCGATGATGAGGTTGCGGGCGACGGCGTAGAGCCAGGCCCGCGGGGACTGGTTGGCGTCGGATACGACATCGGGGTGGCGCCACGCCCGCAGCAACGTCTCCTGCACCACGTCCTCGGCACGCGCCGAGTCCTGTGTCAGACGCAGGGCATAGCGCCAAAGGGCGCCTGCGTGCTCGTCGTAAAGCACCCGCATCATGGCGGCCTCCGGATCGCTCATGCACCAACCTCCGTCATTGACACGAGATCAGGGGCGATCCGGTTCACCTGATCAGTCGCGAAGCAGCGTCAAGATTCGGGGTCCGTCCTCGGTGACAGCAACGGTGTGCTCCCAGTGTGCGGCACGAGAGCCGTCCTTGGTAACCACCGTCCACTCGTCTTCGAGAATGACCGTCTTCGACGTGCCCAGCGTCAGCATCGGCTCGATTGCCAGCACCGAACCAGGCTCGAGGAACGGACCCCGACCTGGCGATCCCTCATTGGGCAGGAACGGGTCCATGTGCATCTCTTGCCCGATACCGTGGCCGCCGTAGCCGGCGACGATGCCGAACTTGCGGTCGTAGCGGGCGGACGCCGCGTGGGTCCCCCGCTCGATGGCATGCGAGACGTCGGTCAGCCGGTTACCGGGGACCATGGCGGCGATGCCGGCCTCCATGGACTCACGGGTGGCGTCGGACAGCTTCTGGTCGGCGTCGATCAGCGGGCCGACACCGAACGTCACGGCCGAGTCGCCGTGCCAGTCGTCCAGGATGGCGCCGCAGTCGATCGAGACCAGGTCACCGCTGGCGAGCACCTCGTCGGCGGTCGGAATGCCATGCACCACGCGGTCGTTGACCGACGCGCAGATGGTCGCCGGGAAGCCGTGGTAACCCAGGAACGACGGGATACCGCCACCCTCGCGGATGACGGACTCGGCGATCTGGTCCAGCTCGAGAGTGGACATCCCAGGCGCGGCCGCTTCACGGACCGCCTTCAGCGCCGCCGCCACCAGCGAGCCGGCAGCCGCCATGGCGTCCAATTCACCGGGAGTCCGCTGCGGGACGACCTTGCGGCCGCGTCGGGGTAGACCAATCATCGATGACTACTTCGGCCGGTCGGCGGCTTCAGCTGCCGAGCGCCTGCAGGGCGCGGGCGAAAACCTCATCCAGGCTGCCGACGGCGTCGACCGACACGAGCTCGTCCCGGTAGTAGTCCAGCAGCGGGGCGGTCTCGTCCCGGTACACCTTCATCCGGTTGAGGATGACCTCTTCGGTGTCGTCCGCGCGGCCACGGCTTTTCAGCCGGGTCAGCAGCTCGGACTCCGACACGCGGAACTCCAGCACGGCGTCCAGCTTCAGGTTGCGCTTGGCCAGCATGTCGCGCAGCGCGACAGCCTGCTCGACCGAGCGGGGGAAGCCGTCGAGGATGAACCCGGCGGCGGTGTCGTCGGCGTCGAGACGGTCGTCGACCAGCGCGTTGGTCAGCTCGGCCGGGACCAGGTCGCCCGCGTCGAGGTACTTCTTGGCCTCGACACCGAGCGGGGTGCCCTTGCTGATGTTGCTACGAAACAGATCACCCGTGGAGATCTGCGGGATGCCGAACTTCTCGGCCAGCTTCTCGGCCTGAGTGCCCTTGCCTGCTCCCGGCGGTCCCAGCAGAACCATTCTCATTTGAGGAACCCTTCGTAGTTGCGCTGCATGAGCTGGCTCTCGATTTGCTTCACCGTGTCCAGACCCACACCGATCATGATCAGCACGGCCGTACCGCCGAACGGCAAGTTCTGCACGCTACCGGAGTTGCCGATCTCGAGGAACAGATTGGGCAGCACGGCGATGATGCCCAGGTAGATCGAGCCGGGCAGGGTGATCCGGCTCAGGACGTACCGCAGGTAGTCCGCCGTCGGCTTGCCGGGCCGGATGCCGGGGATGAAGCCACCGAACTTCTTCATCTCGTCCGCCCGCTCATCGGGGTTGAACGTGATGGACACGTAGAAGTAGGTGAAGAAGATGATCAGCCCGAAGTAGATCGCGATGTAGACCGGGTCGGCCGGGTTGGTCAGGTACTTGGCGATCGCCTTGGACCACCAGCCGTTGGATGCGTTCGGATCACCGGCGGTGACCAGCTGGGTGATCAGGTGCGGGATATAGATCAGCGACGACGCGAAGATGACGGGGATGACGCCGGCCTGGTTGACCTTGAGGGGCAGATAGGTCGAGGTACCGCCGTACATCCGGCGGCCCACCATGCGCTTGGCGTACTGCACCGGGATACGGCGCTGGCCCTGCTCGACGAAGACGACACCGACGATGATCACGAGCGTCGCGACCACGACCGAGGCGAAGACCACGCCGCCACGGCTCTCCAGGATGGACTGGCCTTCGGACGGGATGCGGGCGGCGATGCCGGCGAAGATCATCAGCGACATGCCGTTACCGATGCCACGCTCGGTGACGAGCTCGCCCATCCACATGACCAGGGCGGCGCCCGCGGTCATGACCAGCACGATCACGACCAGGGTGAAGATGCTCTGGTCCTGGATGATGTTCAGGGTGCAGCCCTGCAGCAGGTTGCCGCTCGCGGCCATCGCGACGATCGAGGTGCCCTGCAGAACTGCCAGCGCGATCGCGAGATAACGCGTGTACTGCGTCATCTTGGCCTGACCGGACTGGCCTTCCTTCTGCAGCTGTTCGAAGCGCGGGATGACCACGACCAGCAGCTGCACGATGATGCTGGCGGTGATGTAGGGCATCACGCCGACCGCCAGCACCGACAGGTGCAGCAGCGCACCGCCGGAGAACAGGTTGATCAGCGAGTAGACCTGTGCGGCGTCACCGCCACTGACCTGCTCGATGCACTTCTGCACGTTCGGGTAGTTCACCCCGGGGGACGGCAACGCGGCACCGGCCCGATACAGGACGACTACACCCAGCGTGAAGAGGATCTTGCGTCGCAGATCGGCCGTCCGCAGGGACGAGATAAAAGCCGAAAGCACTCTTCCTCCTGCGCAGCCGAGCTCGGGCCGCGGCGTGCTGATGGGGCTGGTCAGGTCCAGCGTTTGGTTAATTCCGTGCGCGAACACAGCAGGTACCCGACCTGCCTGGACGCGCCGTCAAATCAGTCTCCGAGAATAACAGTTGCCGTCCCCGCGACCTGCATCCGCTCGGCGCCGAACCCTTCCTACCCAGCCGGGACGCGGCGAAACGTGCCGCCACCCGGCATTTCTGCCGCGTTCAGGAACGGCGCGTACAGTCGCCGACAGGTTGTTACATGAGCTAACTACCAGCCCGCTCAACGGGTACTCGACGACAGGAACGACGCGATGGCACGCACTGACAACGACACGTGGGACCTGGCATCGAGCGTAGGAGCGACCGCGACCCTGGTCGCCGCCGCCCGCGCCCTCGCCACCAATTCCGAAGACCCGATCATCGACGACCCGTTCGCCGCTCCCCTGGTCCGCGCCGTCGGGGTCGAGTTCTTCACCAAGCTGGTCGACGGCGCCACCGATCCCGCCCAGTTCGGCGCCGGCTACGGCCCGACCATGTCGCAGCTGACCAACGGGATGGCGGCGCGCACCAGATTCTTCGACGACTTCTTCCGGGACGCCGGCAAGGCCGGTATCCGGCAGGCCGTCATCCTGGCCGCGGGCCTCGACTCGCGGGCCTACCGCCTGGTCTGGCCGGCGGGCACCGTCGTCTTCGAGATCGACCAGCCCGACGTCATCGAGTTCAAGTCCAAGACCCTGTCGGATCTCGGCGCGGCGCCGACCACCGAACGGCGCACGGTGGCGATCGACCTGCGCGACGACTGGCCTGCCGCACTGCGCGCCGCTGGCCTGGACCCCACCAAGCCCACCGCATGGATCGCCGAGGGCCTGTTCGGCTACCTGCCGCCCGAAGCACAGGACCGGCTGCTCGACCAGATCTCCGAACTGTCCGCACCGGGCAGCCGGATGGGCGCCGAAGGTGTGCCGGCCACACCGGACCTCGACGAGGACGCCGTGCGCGAGCGGATGAAGGCCGCGTCGGAACACTGGCGCGACCAGGGCTTCGAACTCGACTTCAGCGATCTGGTCTATCTCGGTGACCGCGCCGACGTGGACACCTATCTGCAGGGCCACGGTTGGCAGACCACCGCCGTCACCTCCAACGAACTGCTGGTCCGCAACGGCCTGCCGGCCGTCGCGGCCGACCCGAACGGCCAGCCCTCAATGGGCGAGGTCAACTACGTCACCGCCGTGCGCTGATCTCCAGTTATTACTACCGACGGACAGGACCCACCCGATGACCCGTACCGACAGCGACACCTGGGACCTGGCCTCGAGCGTGGGCGCGACCGCCACGATGGTGGCGACCGCCCGCGCCCTGGCGACGAAGGAAGCCGAACCGCTCATTCGCGATCCGTACGCCGATCCGCTGGTGCGGGCCGTCGGCGTCGAGTTCTTCATCAAGCTGCTCGACGGGCAGGTCGATCTCAGCGGCGAGGTCGGGACGGCCGCCGCCATGATGACCAACCTGATGGCGGTGCGGACGAAGTTCTTCGACGACTTCTTCACCACCGCGGGTGACGCCGGCATCCGGCAGGCCGTCATCCTCGCCGCCGGACTGGACTCGCGCGCCTACCGGTTGGACTGGCCGGCCGGCACCGTCGTCTACGAGATCGACCAGCCCGAGGTGATCGCCGCCAAGACCGGGACCATGGCACAGATCGGGGCCACCCCGACGTGCGAACGCCGCACCGTGGCGATCGACCTGCGCGAGGACTGGCCGGCCGCACTGCGCGCCGCCGGATTCGACCCGTCGGCACCGACGGCCTGGATCGCCGAGGGGCTGCTGATCTATCTGCCGCCCGAGGCGCAGGACAAGCTGTTCGACAACATCACCGCACTGTCGGCGCCGGGCAGCCGCCTGGCCACGGAGTTCCACACCGACCACGGCGCCGGCATGCGTGAGCGCGGTGCCGCCATGAGCGAGCGGTGGCGCGGCGCCGGTCTCGACCTCAACCTGACCGACCTCTGGTACCAGGGCGAGCGCACCTCGGTGGTCGAGCACCTGGACGCCAGCGGCTGGAATACCACGGCCCGCCCGCGCCTTGAAGTTTTCGCGGAGTACGGCCGTCCCCTCGCCGAGACAGAAGACACTGCGGCACTGCGTAATTCCCTGTCCGTGACGGCCACCAAGAACTAGGAGCTGGCAACCAATGACACGAACCGACGGAGATTCCTGGGACCTGGCGTCCAGCGTGGGGGCCACCGCGACCATGGTCGCCGGGCAACGTGCCTTCGCCCACCGCGAGCAACTGATCAACGACCCGTACGCCGAGCCGCTGGTGCGCGCCGTCGGGCTGGACTTCTTCACCAAGGCGCTGGACGGCGACATCGACCTCAGCGCCGTCAACCCGGCGTTCACGCCGCGGCGCGCGGCGGAGGGCATGACGGTACGCACCCGCTGGTTCGACCAGCTGTTCCTCGACGCGGCCGCGGCCGGCGTCCGACAGGCCGTGATCCTGGCCGCCGGTCTGGACGCGCGCGCCTACCGGCTGCCCTGGCCCGACGGCACGGTCGTCTTCGAGGTGGACCAGCCCGAGGTCATCGAGTTCAAGTCGACGACGCTCGCCGGCCTCGGCGCCACCCCCACCGCAACCCGCCGCACCGTCGCCGTCGACCTGCGCGACGACTGGATGCAGGCATTGCGGGACAACGGTTTTGACCCCGAAGCGCCAACGGCGTGGATCGCCGAAGGGCTGTTGATCTACCTGCCGCCGGAAGCCCAGGACCGGTTGTTCGACAACATCACCGCGCTGTCGGCGCCCGGCAGTTTCGTGGCTACCGAGCAGGTCGGCGATCTGAGCTCCGCGTTCGACGACGAGCGCATGCAGCAGATGCGCGATCGGATGAAGGCCCTGGGTTCGAACATCGAGATGGCCGACCTCATCTACCAGGGCGACCGCAACCATGTCACCGACTACCTGACGAGCCTCGGCTGGGACGTCACCGCGCGGACGGTCGAAGAGGCGCACGCCGACAACGGTTTCCAGTACCCGGACGACGAGTTGTCCCGGGCCTGGACTCAGCTCAAGTATGTCCGCGCGGTCCTGAACCGGAAGGCCTGACCGCGATGGCACGGACACACGGAGACAGCTGGGACCTGGCATCGAGTGTGGGC
This sequence comes from Mycobacterium sp. SM3041, assembly GCF_039668335.1. Classification (NCBI taxonomy): domain Bacteria; kingdom Bacillati; phylum Actinomycetota; class Actinomycetes; order Mycobacteriales; family Mycobacteriaceae; genus Mycobacterium; species Mycobacterium sp. SM3041. The sequence goes on from NZ_JAYXBQ010000082.1 coordinate 72,475, forward strand.
GCGACGGCGACGCTGGTCGCGACGGGGCGCGCGATCGCCAGCACCCACGACCACGGTCTGATCGACGATCCGTTCGCGGCGCCGCTGGTGCGCGCCGTCGGGATCGAGGCGTTCACCAAGATGGTCGACGGCGAACTGGACCTGGCCGTCCTGGATGCTGTCGCCCCGGATGCAGCGACACGGGCGCGGGCCAACATCGATGAAATGGCCGTGCGAACAAGGTTTTTCGACGACTACTTCATCGCATCCTCCGAACGCGGCATCCGGCAGGCGGTGATCCTGGCCTCGGGCCTGGACGCGCGCGCGTACCGACTGCCGTGGCCCGACGGCACCGTGGTCTACGAGATCGACCAGCCCGACGTCATCGAGTTCAAGACCCGGACCCTGGCCGGCCTCGGCGCGGAGCCGACTGCGCAGCGCCGGACCGTTTCGATCGATCTGCGGGAGGACTGGCCTGCGGCGTTGCGGGCAGCCGGTTTTGATCCCAGCCTCGCGACGGCATGGTTGGCCGAAGGGCTGCTGATCTATCTGCCGCCGGAAGCCCAGGACAAGCTCTTCGACACCATCCACGAGCTCAGCGCTCCCGGCAGCGCCGTGGCCACCGAATTCGTGCCGGGCCTCAAGGCTTTCGACGCCGACAAGGCGCGCGAGGCCGCCGCGGGATTCCAGCAGCTCGGCTTGAACATGGATATGCCGTCGCTGGTCTACCACGGCGAAAGGCACTCCGCCGCAGACTATCTGGCGGCCAAGGGCTGGCAGACGACCGGCATCGGCCGGGTGGATCTGCATGCCCGGCACGGCCTGACGGCAACGGTCCTCGGCGACGACGACCCGATGCGCGAGATCATCTACATCAGCGGCACTCTCGGCTGAGCGGCTAAAAGCGGTAGTCCCCCAGCCAGAGAGCGCTGACCCCGGTCATCGACCGCTCGGCCTGGCCGAGGGCACCGACCAGCGACCGGCCGAGCAGTGCCGCGACCGCTTCCGGCAGCGACGCCGCGGCGGGCTGTGAGGAGGCCTTGGGCCGCACGTGATCCAGCAGTGACGAGCCCGGGTAGTTGACGACCTTGGCCGTCGTGTCGGGATCGAGCCCGGCCAGCACCTTGGCCCGGCGAATCGCGGTCCGCAGCCCACCGAGTTCGTCGACCAGGCCGTGTTCCAGCGCGTCGGCGCCGGTCCAGATGCGGCCGCGCGCCACCTGCTCGACGGCCTCGACCGGCAGGCTGCGGCCCTCGGCGACGCGTGCCACGAAGTCGGTGTAGAAGAGGTCCGCCTCGGCCACCACGTGCGCATGCTGGGCCTCGGTGAAGGGCTGATTAGCCGACCAGGCATCGGCATTCTCGTTGGTACGCACGGCATCCGACCCGACACCGAGCCGTTCCTTGAGCCCCTTGGTGACGAGCTTTCCGGTGACCACACCGATCGATCCGGTAATGGTGCCGGCGTTGGCGACGATGTGGTCGGCCGCCATCGACACGTAGTAACCGCCCGACGCGGCGACCGCACCCATCGACGCGACGACCGGCTTACCCGCCTCGCGCAGCCGCGCCACCTCGCGCCAGATGGTCTCCGAACCCGTGACCGCGCCACCCGGACTGTCCACACGCAGCACGACGGCTGCGACGTCGTCGTCCGCGGCGGCTTCCCGCAGGGCGGCGGCGATGGTGTCGCCGCCGACGCTCGACGGTCCGGGAGGGAAGGCGCTCGGGCCGCCCCGGCCACTGACGATGGGGCCCGCCATGGTGACCACGGCAATGGTCGGCTTGTGTTTGCGGCCCGGCAGCGGCGGCACCTCGGGCAGCGTGTGGCCGGCGGTGGCCTTGGCGTACCGGGACAGGAACAACCGCGGTGGCGCGTCCTCGCCGTCGGATTCCGCTGTGCCACCGGTCAATTCGCCGACCCGGGCGTACGCTTCGTCGCGGAAACCGATGCGGTCGACCAGCTTGGCCGCGAGCGCGGCGTCGCGCAGCAGCGGCGCCCGGTCGACCAGGGCGTCGAGCTCGCCGGCGTCGACACCGCGGGACGCCGCGATGGCGGTCAGCACCTGGGCGTGCAGGCTCTCGATGAGCCGACCGTCGGCCTCGCGGTGCGGCTCGGTGTAGCGGTCCTGCGTGAACATGTTGGCCGCCGACTTGTACTCACCGCGCGCCACGAACTGCGCCTCGATACCGGCCTTGTCGAACGCGTCGCGCAGGAACAGCGCATTGGTCGCGAAACCCACCAACCCGACGGTGCCCGACGGCTGCATCCACACTTCCCGGAACGCCGAGGCCAGGTAGTACGACATGGTCCCCGGGTAGGTCTCGGCCCATGCGATCGACGGCTTGATGGCGCTGAACGCGGCGATGGCGTCACGCAGCTCCTGCACCGGACCCGCTGCGGCAGCGGGCAATTGAACCCGGGCGATCAGTCCGGCCACCCGCTTGTCGTCGGCTGCGCGGTGGATGGCGGCCACGGCGTCGCGCAGCACGAGCGGCCGCGCGTTGCCCATGACGAAGGCGATCGGGTCGAAGCCGGCGGTCTCCGGCGGCACGGCCTGCAAGTCGAGTTCCAGTACGCAGCCGTTGGGCACGCCGTGGTGACGCGCCGTGTCGACTTTACGGACCAGGGCACGCAACTCATCGGGGCCGGGAAGACCGGGCAGGCTTGGCCGGAAAGCAAACATGTTCCGAGCCTACCGATTCGCCGTCGCATGCCGAGCCGACGCAAAACTGTCCATTTCGTGCCCGGTTTCGACAGTTTTGCGTCTCCTCGCGGGTGATGATCGACGCCATGGTGCTCAAGGTCTCCGTCTCCCCTGATCTGGTCCACGGCGATGCCGACGACGGCTACGGCAAGGTCGCCGACGCGTTCCGGGCCAACTTCGCGGCCGGGGGCGAGGTCGGCGCCGCGCTGTGCGTCTACCGCGACGGCCGCAAGGTCGTCGACATGTGGGGCGGCTACCGCGACGGCATCAGCCGGGCGCCGTGGCAGGCCGACACCATGGTCAACATGTTCTCGTCAACGAAAGGTGTTGCCGCCCTAGCCGTTGCGCACGCGGTGTCGAAAGGGCTCTTCGATTACGACGAGCGGGTCAGCACGTACTGGCCCGAGTTCGCCGCGCAGGACAAGGGCGACGTCACCGTGCGTCAGCTGCTGGCGCACCAGGCGGGCCTGTGCGTCCTGACTCCCAACCCGCTGCTGTCCGACATCGCCGACCCGGTGCGACTCTCCGCCATCCTCGCCGCGCAGAAACCCGCATGGACGCCCGGCACCCGGCACGGGTATCACGCCATCACCATCGGCTGGTACGAGTCCGAGCTGATCCGTCGCACCGACGGCCGTACACTCGGCCGCTATCTCGCCGAGGAGATCACCGGGCCGGCGGGCCTCGACCTGTACATCGGTCTGCCGGACTCGGTCGACCGCAACCGCATTGCCACGCTGCACCATTGGCAGCGATACGAGTCCTTGCGGCACCTCGACGTCATGCCGGCCGGGTTCCTGATCGGCAGCCTCAACCCGCGCGGCTTGCTGGCCAGAACCGCCGCCATCCCCGCCGACATCGACCCCTACGCCGGCGACTACAACACCGACAAGGTGCGCCGCGTCGAGATCCCGTCCGCCAACGGCACCGGCACGGCGCGCGCACTGGCCGGCCTCTACGGCGCCGCGGCGACCGGCGGGAGCGAAATAGGTTTCACCCCAGAGACTTTCGATGCATTGATCGCCCCGCCGCGCAATCCGTCGGGCGGCACCCGGGACAAGGTGATGCGCGCCGAGATCGCCTACGCACTCGGCTTCTGCAAGCCGATCCCGACGTTCGCGTTCGGCTCGTCCGGAAAGGCGTTCGGCACCCCCGGCTTCGGTGGCTCGTTCGGCTTCGCCGACCCCGACACCGGCGTCGGATTCGGCTACGTGATGAACCGGCTCGGCTTCCATCTGGTCAGCGATCCCCGCGAACTCGCGGTGCGCCAGGCCCTCTTCCACGACGTCCTGGGTGCCCGGTCGCAGAGCTAGCTGCCGGACCAGGGCCGCCCAAACTGAGCTTGTGTGCCAATTCCGCGACGAACTTGGCACACAAGCTCAGTCTCGGCGGACACAAAAAGGGAGCCCCGGCCGAAGGCCGAGACTCCCTTTTTTGCGAAACAGTTACAGCTCGGTCGCGCTACCACCGGCAGCGGTGATCGCCTCACGGGCGCTACCGCTGAACTTGTTGGCGGTGACGTCGACCTTGACGGCCAGCTTGCCGTCGCCGAGCACCTTGACCAGGGTGTTCTTGCGAACCAGGCCCGCGGCCACCAGCTCGTCCACACCGACGGTGCCGCCCTGCGGGAACGCCTTGGCGAGGTCGCCGACGTTCACCACCGCGTACTCCGTGCGGAAGCGGTTGCGGAAGCCCTTGAGCTTCGGCAGACGCATGTGGATCGGCATCTGGCCACCCTCGAACGTCACGGGGACGTTCTTGCGGGCCTTGGTGCCCTTGGTACCACGACCAGCGGTCTTACCCTTGGAGCCCTCACCACGACCGACGCGGGTCTTGGCCTTCTTGGACCCCGCGGCCGGCTTGAGGTCGTGCAGCTTGATGACGCTCATTTACGCCTCCTCAACCGTGACGAGGTGGTTGACCACCGCGAGCAGACCACGGGTCTGCGCGTTGTCCTCGCGAACGACGGACTGGCGGATCTTGCGCAATCCCAGCGTCCGCAGGCTCTCGCGCTGCTTCCACCGGGCACCCACGGTGCCACGCACCTGGGTGATCTTCAGTTCAGCCATGATTATGCCGATCCTTCACGCGCTGCCGAGGCGGCGAGCGCTTCTGCCTCACGCCGGGCCCGCAGCATGCCGGCCGGCGCAACATCTTCGATGGGCAGGCCACGACGGGCCGCCACTTCCTCCGGACGCTGCAGCTGCTTCAGCGCGGCAACGGTGGCGTGCACCACGTTGATCGCGTTGTCGCTGCCCAGCGACTTGGCCAGGATGTCGTGCACGCCGGCGCATTCCAGCACCGCACGCGCCGCACCACCGGCGATCACACCGGTACCCGGGCTGGCCGGACGCAGCATCACGACACCGGCAGCGGCCTCGCCCTGAACCGGGTGCACGATGGTGCCACCGATCAGCGGGACGCGGAAGAAGCCCTTGCGAGCCTCCTCGACACCCTTGGCGATGGCGGCCGGAACTTCCTTGGCCTTGCCGTAGCCGACGCCCACCATGCCATGGCCGTCACCGACGATCACCAGCGCGGTGAAGCTGAAGCGCCGACCACCCTTGACCACCTTCGAAACGCGGTTGATGGTGACAACGCGCTCGATGTAGTTGCTCTTCTCACCGCGGTCATCGCCACGGCCACGGCCACCACGGTCGTCGCGACGGCCACGGCCGTCACGGTCGCCGCGGCCACCACGGTTGTCCTGCGCCGAACCGGCGCCAGCCTGGTCGGCCATCATGCAGTCCTTCCGGTCATCTTCAAGTAAGTCATTAGAACGTCAACCCGCTTTCACGAGCGGCGTCGGCGAGCGCGGCGATCCGGCCGCCGTAGCTGTAGCCACCGCGGTCGAAAACGACCTCGGAGATGCCGGCAGCCTTGGCGCGCTCGGCGATCAGCTGACCCACGCGGGTGCTGACGGCCTTCTTGTCACCGTCGACGGCACGCACGTCGGCCTCGATGGACGACGCGGCGGCCAGCGTGGTGCCGGTCAGGTCGTCGATCACCTGGACGTGGATGTGCCGCGAGGAGCGGTTGACCATCAGGCGCGGACGCTCGGCGGTGCCGGCGACCTTCTTGCGCAGACGGGCGTGACGACGCAGACGCGCCACCCGACGGGTCTCAGAGATGTTCTGGCCCAACGGCTTACGCTTGTCAGTCTCAGTGTTGGCCATTGCTACTTACCTGTCTTTCCGACCTTGCGGCGGATCTGCTCACCCTCGTAGCGAATGCCCTTGCCCTTGTACGGGTCGGGGCGACGCAGGCGGCGGATGACTGCCGAGATCTGGCCGACTTTCTGCTTGTCGATGCCGGACACCGAGAACTTCGTCGGGGTCTCGACTGCGAACGTGATGCCCTCGGGGGCCTCGATCAGCACCGGGTGGCTGTAGCCGAGCGCGAACTCCAGGTTCGAGCCCTTGGCCTGCACGCGGTAACCGACGCCGAAGATTTCCATCTTGGTGGTGTAGCCCTGCGTCACACCGGTCACCAGGTTGGCGATCAGGGTGCGGGACAGTCCGTGCAGCGAGCGGTTGCGACGCTCGTCGTTCGGACGGGTGACCACGATGGCACCTTCGTCATTGCGCGACACCTCGAGCGGCTCAGCGACATCCAGCGTCAGGGTGCCCTTGGGGCCCTTGACCGCGACGTTCTGGCCGTCGATGGTCACATCGACACCGGCCGGCACAACGACCGGCTGCTTACCAATACGCGACATGTTTTCTGCCCCCTACCAGACGTAAGCGAGGACTTCGCCGCCCACGCCCTGTCGAGCTGCCTGGCGGTCGGTGAGCAGGCCGGAGGACGTGGAGATGATCGCCACGCCCAGGCCACCCAGAACCCGCGGCAGGTTGGTGGATTTCGCGTACACCCGCAGACCGGGCTTGGACACCCGGCGGAGGCCGGCGATGCTGCGCTCGCGGCTCGGGCCGTACTTGAGGGACACAACGAGGCTCTTGCCCACGCGGGCGTCCTCGGTGCGGTAGTCAGTGATGTAACCCTCCTTCTTGAGGATCTCGGCGATGTTCGCCTTGATCTTCGAGTGGGGCAGGGTCACCTCGTCGTGGTACGCCGAGTTGGCGTTGCGCAGACGTGTCAAGAAGTCTGCGATCGGATCCGTCATTGTCATGACAGCGTTGATCAACCTTTCTCGCTGCGGTTCCCATACATCACGCCCGTGCCGGTTCCACCTTGCGGTGGCTTGGCACGTCACATCGTGGGCCTGCTACGAAGTGTTTTCCCTTATCTGACCGAGGTCGGTCAGGGGTCGTGCATCAGTAGTGCAATCCAGCTTCAGAAGGCACATGCCGATCGGCCATTGGACGAAAACGCCCATGGCAACCTGCCCAGTGTAGACAATGCGCAGCTCAGGGCCAAATCCGTGCTTTCCCGGGCTCGCGGAGCCAGTTCGTGCCACGAATGTGCATCCAGATCACCGGATCCACACTTTTCGCGATCCCTGCGCACATTCACGAAGTCGCCTCACCACGTGGCGCGGCGAATGTGCACAGAGACCGCGGATCCGCCGTTCTGGACGATCTGTGTGCACGCTCGACGAGCCGCGCGCCCCGCAGAACGCAAAAGCCGCCCCGGTCACCAGGACCGGGGCGGCTTTCTACAGCGTCATGAGACGGGCAGAGTCACCAGCTGGACTTCTGCACGCCGGGCAGCTCGCCGGCGTGGGCCATCTCCCGCAGGCAGATTCGGCACAGGCCGAACTTGCGGAACACCGAGTGCGGGCGACCGCACTTGTTGCAGCGGGTGTAGCCACGCACCGCGAACTTCGGCTTCTTGTTGGCCTTGTTGACCAGAGCCTTCTTTGCCATTGTCAGTTCTCCTTGAACGGGAAGCCCAGGGCCCGCAGCAACGCACGGCCTTCGTCGTCAGTGGTGGCCGAGGTGACGACCGTGATGTCCATGCCGCGGGGGCGGTCGATCGAGTCGACGTCGATCTCGTGGAACATCGACTGCTCGTTGAGGCCGAAGGTGTAGTTGCCGCTGCCGTCGAACTGCTTGGCCGACAGACCGCGGAAGTCGCGGATACGGGGCAGAGCGATGGAGATCAGGCGGTCCAGGAACTCCCACATGCGGTCGCCACGCAGGGTGACGCGGCAGCCGATCGGCATGCCCTCACGCAGCTTGAACTGCGCGATGGACTTACGGGCCTTGCGGATTTCCGGCTTCTGGCCGGTGATCAGCGTCAGGTCGTTGACCGCGCCGTTGATCAGCTTGGCGTCGCGGGCGGCGTCACCGACACCCATGTTGACGACAACCTTGACCACGCCGGGGATCTGCATGACGTTGGCGTAGTTGAATTCGTTGTTGAGCGCGTCGCGGATCTCTTCGCGGTAACGCGTCTTCAGCCGGGGCTGAGTGTTTTCCACAGTGGTCATCTCAGATGTCCTTGCCATTGCGCTTAGAGATACGGACCTTCTTGCCGCTCTCCTCATCGACGCGGTAGCCGATGCGGGTCGCGTTGCCGTCGGAGTCGACCACCATCACGTTGGAAACGTGGATCGGCGCCTCCTGGGTGACGATGCCACCCGACGATGCACCGCGCTCGTTCTGCGACTGCGCAGTGTGCTTCTTGATCCGGTTGACGCCCTCAACGAGCACCTTGTTGCGGGTCGGGTAGGCCTCGATGACCTTGCCCTTGGCACCCTTGTCCTTGCCGGCGATGACCAGCACGGTGTCGCCCTTGTGCACCTTCATCACAAAACCTCCGGGGCCAGCGAGACGATCTTCATGAACTTCTTCTCGCGCAGTTCGCGACCGACCGGCCCGAAGATGCGGGTACCGCGGGGGTCATTGTCGTTCTTGATGATGACGGCGGCGTTCTCGTCGAACTTGATGTAGCTGCCGTCCGGCCGGCGGCGCTCCTTGACGGTGCGCACGACGACGGCCTTGACCACGTCACCACGCTTGACGTTGCCGCCCGGGATGGCGTCCTTGACGGTCGCCACGATGATGTCGCCGATGCCGGCGTAGCGCCGCGACGAGCCACCGAGCACGCGGATGCAAAGGATTTCCTTTGCGCCCGTGTTGTCGGCGACCTTGAGTCGCGATTCCTGCTGAATCACTCGATCTCCTGACCTGGGTTTTGTATGCACGCCAGATACCGACCTGGACGTGCGCGGTCTTGTTGTCCAAGGGCACGCAGAGTCAGCGTGTGACCGGGGTCTGCCCTGGGCAACCCCTACATACTAGGCGAGCAGCCAGAACGCTCCAAATCGCTGCCCAATGACTGCTCATCTCTCCCGCGAGCGACCGTGTTTGTACGGCAACACGCCGCGGCAAGCGTGCGTTCAGGGGCCCCTCACACGCGACGAGGGCGACGTTTCCGTCGCCCTCGTCCAGTTATCCAAACCTTGCGTCAGCCGACGACACCCCAGCCCAGGACGCGCGACGTCAGCAGCACCAGCGCCAACGACACCGTCGCCACCACGACGAGGCCGATCACCGCGACGACGAGCGGGCGCCAGCCGGTCCGCGCGATCTGCCGGAAGTCGGTGGACAGCCCGACGCCCGCGAAGGTCAGCAGGAACGCCCACTTGGACACCGCAGCCAGGTTCGCGACCTGTCCCTTGCTCAACAGCCCCGCGGTGACGACGGCCGAGACCGCGAGGAAACCGAGCACGAACTTCGGGAACTTCTGCCACACGAACGCGGCCTTGGCACGCACACCGGAGGCGACGGCGTCGGCCTCGCCCTTGGCGGCCCAATAGAAGGCGAAGCCGAGGACGACGAAGCCGATGAGTGCGTTGCGCACCGACTTCACCAGGACGGCGGTCTTGCCCGCTTCGTCGGAGAAGAGGTACCCCGTGGCCGTGGTTTCGGCGGTGTTGTCGACCGCGAGTCCGGCCCACAGTCCGAATTCGTGGTCGGTCAGCCCGATGGCGTGGCCCAGCGGCGGCAGCACGAACAGCGCGACGGCGCCGAGCGCCAGGATCGAGGCGATGGCGTAGCTGACGTCGGAGTTACGCGCCCGGATGGCGCCCTTGGCCGCGATGATCGCCGAGACCCCGCAGATCGATGTCCCGATGGCCAGCAGCGAGCCGAGCTTGCCGGACAGTCCGAACCACCGGGCCGCGGCGAGAATGATTGCGCCCGCGACGGTCATATCGATCAGGATCTGCACCAGGCTGGTGGCGCCGAGCTTGAGGACGTCGCCGAGGACGAACCGCGCACCCAATAGGACGATGCCGACCTTCAGCCAGAACTCGTAGGTGCCGACGCCGGGACGAAAAATACGGTGCAGGCCAACGGTATTGGTGATGATCAACCCGAAAACGATGGCCCACAGCACATATTCGATGTCGGGCACGTGCCAGTGCTGGTGCTTGGCCAGCGCCAGCCAGCCGATCTGGGCGTACTTGCCGGCCAGGCCCACCGCGATCAGCAGCAGCAGGCCGGGCACGTAGTCGAGGAATCTGCGAGCGCCCGTGGCTTCGGTGTGATCGCCCGATTCGACGTGGTCGGTATCAGCCGCATCGACAGTCATCGCGTCACCAGCCGATCTTCGGCAGCACGCCGGCCACCGCCAGTGCCGTCACGGCGAGACCCAGAATTGTTGCCCACCAGTCAGTTCCGACGCGGCTCAGCCAGCCTTGCGTCGCGTCGTTCTCAGTCATCACGCCTCTCCCGTCACCGATGTTGGGCTCATGGTGGCGGGCGCCGGGCCGCCTGCACAGGGATCTGCTCGCGCTGAATCTGAATGGAACCGCAGGTCAGCCGAGAATCGCGTGCGAATCGGCTGAACAGCGGCCGAGCGGTGGCCTTATCGATGATCGTCGGCGGAATTGTGTTGGCGCTTGACCAATCTTGAGCAGTGAGTGGCAGCCCCGCTCAGCCCAGCCGAATACCGAAGTCCCCCAGCAGGACCGACTTGGCCGCATCGATGCCCTTCGAACCGGCGGGTCCCTGCAACTGCAGCGCGATGAGGTAATCCCCGTTGTTGGTCCACACGTGCACGATGCGGTCGACGTAGTCGCTACCAGAGCCAGGCTTCTCGGCGAGCACGCCCATCAGCTTCTGCCCGCTGTACCCGCACAATTCGTCGGGCAGGATGCTGACGCTGTTGAATTCATGGCCCGCCGTGCGCGCGTCGGCATATCCCTGGAACGCCGCGGCGGCATCCTGCGGCGTGGGCGTGATTTTCACGGTGCCGGTCAGGCCGTCGGGGCCGGTCAGGTTCAGCGCGACATCACCGGACGGCGGCGCCCCCTGACCGAATCCGTCGGGCACCGCGACGACGACGGTCGGCGAGCCGGGCGCTCCGGTGGTCGCGGTCATCGTCTGTGCGGGCGGGCTCGGCGGATCGCAGACCTGCTACCCTGCCGCGACAGGGCGTTTGGTGGTTTCGACGACCCCGTACGTCGGCAGGTCGGGCATCTTCGATCCGGACGCCGTCGTCGTCGACGACGACGGAGCAGACGTACTGGTGGCCGTGGTCGTGGTGCCGTCGGATTTGGTTGCAGTGGTGGGCTTCTCGTCGGTCTTACCGCCGCAGGCTCCCAACAGCACGGCCGCCGACACCGCGGCGACGCACCGGATGATCGGTCCGCTCATCTCAGTCCCCTAGTCCTTGCAGAACGCCTTGGCCAGTTCCTGTTCGACGTCAATGTACGGCGTACCCGAGATGTCGACGACGACTTTGGCGATGGTGCCGCCGACAAACGGAAACGGGGCCCGGTAGCGGTTCGACACCGGCTGGCCCGCGTTGCGCCCGACGGCGACGCCGCCCCCGGCGAGACCGAAGGTGCCGGGGTGGGCGCGGATATCCGGGCGGGTTGCCACCACCGCGTCGTCGATTCGAAGTTCGACGGTGCCGAGCGGCGTGTGGCTGCCTGCCACGGTGCCGGTGCGGTCGTAGTGGACGCCGAAAACGTGCCGTCCCAAGGGCAACGGATCGAGCGCGGACACCACCTGCTCGTCCTCGCCCATGAAGTTGTAGACGTACTGCAGCCGGCCGTCCTGGACGAACAGCACATGTCCACCGTGGCCCGCGCCCTGCTTGAAGAGGACCCCTTCGGCGGCCGCCGATTCGACGTCGACCTCCGCCAGCACCGAGAACGACTGCCCCCGCAGCTCGACGCCGGCGCCGATACCCACCTCGGCGGTGCCCGGATAATAGGTGAAGGTCTGCCGATCCCGCATCAGGTAGGGGCGGTCGCGCAGCAGCGTCTCGAAGACGTTGAGGTCCGCCAGCGGCAGGCCGTTGTACTTGGCTGCCTCGGTGAACCAGAGTTCCTGCATTTCAGCCAGTTTCGCGGGATCCTCCGCGGCGAGGTCATGACATTGGCTGCGGTCTGATTCGATGTGGAACAGCTCCCAGCGGTCCTTGTCGAAGTGCGACCACCCCGACGGGGTGGCGGCGTGCACCGTGTTGGCGAACCAGCCGTCGTGCCAGATGCCCCGCGTGCCCAGCATCGCGTAGAACTGCGTCGTCTTGCCCGTGCCGGCGGCCGAATCTTCCAGGGCAGCCTTGAAACTCACGCCTTCGAGCGGCCGCTGCGGCACGCCGCGCACCTCGGTGGGTGGTTCGATATCCAGTAGGTCGTAGACCGTCGGGGTGATGTCGGCGACGTTGACGTAGTTGTCGCGCACCTCGCCATGTGCGGCGATTCCGTTGGGCCAGCTGATGATTGCGGTGTCCGCGATGCCGCCCTCGTGGGAGGCATAGCGCTTGAACAGCTTGTAGGGCGTGTTGAAGGCCATCGCCCAGCCGATCGGATAGTGGTTGTAGGTGTCCGGCGAACCCAGGGTGTCGAAGTACCGCATGCTCTCTTCGACGGTGTCGATGTAGCCGTTGAAGAACTTGTTCTCGTTGACCGAGCCGTTGGGGCCGCCTTCGCCGCTGGCCCCGTTGTCGGAGATGACGACGATGAGGGTGTTGTCCAGCTGGCCCGACTCCTCCAGATAGTCGAGAATCCGCCCGATCTGCGCATCGGTGTACGACAGGAAGCCGGCGAACACCTCGGCCATGCGGGCGAAAAGTCGCTTCTCATCGTCGCTCAGCCCATCCCACGGGCGTACGGTGTCCTGCAGCGGCCACGGCTCACCATTGGGCCCCTTGACATCCAGATACGGATTCATGGGCGAGAGCTCGGTATCCGGCGGCACGATGCCGATGCGCTTCTGATTTTCGAGCACCAGGTCGCGGTAGGCCTCGTAGCCCATGTCGAACGTGCCGGCGTACTTGTCGGCCCACTCCTTGAAGACGTGATGCGGGGCATGCCCGGCGCCCGGGCACACGTACGAGAACCACGGCTTGTCCGGGGCGATGACCTTGGCGTCCCGGATGAACTCGATGGTTTTGTCCGCCAGGTCTTTTGACAGGTGGTACCCCTCTTCGGGCGTGGCCGGCGGGGCGACCGGATGGTTGTCGTAGACCAGTTCGGGGTACCACTGGTCGGTCTCGCCGCCCATGAATCCGTAGAAGCGTTCGAAGCCGCGCGACAGCGGCCAATGCCGCTTGGTGGACGCGAGGTTCGACTCTTCCAGCGGCGTCAGGTGCCATTTGCCGACGCAGTAGGTGTTCCAGCCCCGCTCGGCCAACACCTCGGACAGCAATGCCGTCTCAAAAGGTATGCGGCCGTGGCAGTTCGGGAAGCCGTCGGTGAACTCCTCGATGGTGGCCATACCGACCGAGGTGGCATTGCGGCCCGTCAGCAGCGACGCCCGCGTCGGCGAACACAGGGCGGTGGTGTGGAACTGCGACAGCCGCACCCCCTTGTCCGCGATCCGGCGCATGGCCGGCATGTCGACGAGGCCGCCGAAGCAGTCCCAGGTCGCGATGCCGGTGTCGTCCCAGACCAGGTACAGCACGTTGGGCGCATCTGCCGGAGCGGTCGGCGCGGCGTACGGAGTCCAGTCGGGCTCCGAGTCGCGGATGTCGAGTTTGATCTTGCCCTGGAATTCAGTTGCCATGACGCCTCGTCCCGGTCTGCGCGCGCCGATCTCGGCGGTCGCCCGGAGATTACACCCGGGAGCTGAGCCGCGCCCCCGATATTGACGTCGGCGCCGACGGCGGGCCGCTGGTCAATCGGTCAAGGCTGCACCGCGCGGATGGCCTCGCGCCGATTCGCGACGGCGAGCTTGCGGTAGATCGATCGTTGGTGGGTCTTCAACGTGTTCACCGACACGTCGAGCCGGTCTGCGATCTCCTGTGACGTCATCGCGGTCCGCAGGTAGGCGAGCACCTCAAGTTCGCGCGCCGTCAGGCGCGACGCGGTTCCGGCCGGCTTCGGCTGCTCGCACAGAATCAGCGCCTCGGCGAGAAACTCCCCATACGACGTCGTCGGCACATGGGCCGCCAGCAGCTCGCGGCAGGCTGCGTCGGCATTGTCAACGAATTGATAACGCACCTGTTCGACGTGCGCAGCGGCCAACGTGCGCTCCACATGCTGGTGCGCCAGCGGAAGGTCACCCGCATGCCATGCGAGCAGAGCGAGGACGAACTCCGCATAGGCCACCACGTAACGGGGCGCGTCGGGTGTCAGCGCCTGCGCGGCCAGCGTCGCCGCCAATTCCGCCGCACCAAGGCGTCGACACATCCCTGCCATCACCGCCGAAACCATCGGAACATATTCTCGCCCAACAATTTCCGATGCGATGGCCAGAGCATCCCCCGAACGACCGCGCGCCTCGTACAGCCTGGCCGTGCCGGCGAGTTTGTAGCTGTTCCAGGGCACCCCGTGGGTGTCGACGTCGGGCATTCGGGCCACAGCGGCTTCCGCCACCCGCAGCACTTCGTCGGTACCCACGGTCGAGGCGAGGAACGCCAGCGTCATACGCCCCATGTCGGGGTAGCCGACACCGACGCTGGCACTCACCGAGACCAAACAGTCGACGGCAATGTCCAACTCGCCGCGCCAGAATCCGATCCAGCCGGCGGTGAAACGCTCGATACCGTCGCCGTCGTGGGACAACCACAGTTCCGGGGACGCAGCGCTGGCTGCTTGCGATTCGGGCAGCGACACGAGTGCTCGGTTGAACTCGCCCGCATGCGCGGCCGCGAACGCCAGGTTCTGCCTGCCCCGATGCGCGACTTCGATCAATCCCAGCTTGGTGCACTCGTGCACCGACGCCTGCAGCATGTCGGCACCACGGGAGCGCCCGCGGCGCAGTCGCGAGTTCGCCCAACCGATGACGAAGAGCGCGCACGCGTAGATCCGCGGCGGCACCACGGCTCGGTCGGCCAGCAGTTCCTCGGCGCTGGCTGCGGCGCGGGCCATCGACGCGCGATCGTCGGAGACCAGGAGTGTCGACAGATCGGCGATGAACTCCAGCCTCCGGGACGGTCCCGATTCGGATGTCCGATTCGCCGCGCGTTCGAAAAGCAGTGCAGCAGTGACGCTGTCCCCTGCCATTGCCCGACAGCAAGCCCGGACCATCAACACTTCGGTGTTCTCATCGAAAGCTGTTGTCAGACGCGCGCAGGCGTCGTCGAGCGCGCCGGTGCGCGACTGCAGGAGCAATTCCAGCCAGTGGTCAGCGATGATGTCGAATCCCGCCTGCCGATCGTCGCCGCGAATCGCGCACTCGACCGCCTCCAACGGGTAGGTGGCTGCGAGTTCGACGGCAGCGATGCGGTTCAGGCGCTGCCACTCACCGGGCTGCGTGCGCCGCAACACGTCTCGGCAATGCCGAAGGAAGATCGAATGCCATTGGTAGGAAGCGCTTTCTCCAGCCCCGAACTGTTCGAGAAAGAGGCCGGACGCGACGCACTCACGCAACACGGAGGCAGCGTCAGGCCGGCCCGACAACGCGACGGCGAGCTGCTCGTCGAGGCGCGCGCACACCGTCGTCCGCAGGACGAAGTCCGACAGGTCCGGCCGGAGCCGGGACAGCACCGCGGTCTCGAGGTAGTCGGTGAGGTCCGCATCAGACACGGACAGCGGCGTGCCACCGGACACCACCATCAATCTCACGGCCGCCGGCCAGCCGCCCGTGGCCTGTACGACCCGGTCGATGTCGTCACGGGACAACGATTTGCCGAAACGATCAGCCAGTTCCCCGACCTCGTCACGATTGAACGCCAATTCGTACGAACCGATCACCGCAACCTGGTCGTGGACCCGCAAGCGAGACCACTCGGAGCCGACCGGGTCAGTGGTCGCCAAGACGTAGTTGAGCCATTGCGGCCCGTGCTCGATCAGTTCCAGCACGTCGACCTCGCGCCACGCGGCCCGGGCCTGCTGAAAGTCGTCGATCACGACCGTGAGGGGCGTCAGCGGATCGATCTGCATCAGCGCCCCCACCGCGGCTTGATACGACGATGCCTGCAGCACCTCGGCGACCTCGGTGAGTTGCCGGCACAGTCCGTCGTCGCCGCCGATCCGTGCGGCGTTGCTCAACGCGGTCAGCAGTCCACGGAGCACGTCGGCCCGATCGGCAACTCGCACAGTCAGGGTCAGCCAGGCGACCGACCCCGGAGCAGTGGCGGCGCGGAGCGCAGCCCACTGCGACAAGGCGATCGTCTTGCCGTAGCCCGACGGCGCCGCCACGAGGATTGCCCGTTTCCGTTCACATTCGCTGTTGAGCGCTGCGATCGCCGCCGGGCGAGCCAGCATGTCGCCCCGAACCATCGGAATGGTGGCCAGAAACCATGGCACCGCCCGCATTGCGGAAGTCCCATTCGGCGCCACTGGCCAAAACTACAGGAACCGCCGACGGCCATTCCTCTCACCCGAAAAGGATGAGAACAATGACGAGTCACTGATGTTCTACCCCAACGAGATTCGCTGAAAGTGCAGCCGACGACGAATTTCCGCTGATGCACCGCGGGCGTCGACCTTTCGACACGCCATTGCGATCTGCCGAATGGCTGCGCACGCACTTGATCGTCCCAATAATGGCGCCATGGCACCTACTACTGATTCACCGTCCGAGCCTGCTCCCGATCATTCCGGTCCGAGACTGTCCCGACGCTCGATGATCGGCGGCCTCGCGGCCGCCGCGGGTGTCGCGGCCGGGTCGTCGTTCATCGCCGGGTGCGACGACAAGGGCGCGACACCCGGTGAGGGCGACGGCGGCGCCGCGGCCAAGGAAGTCATGGACAAGTTCCACGGCGAGGTCAAACTCGACGTGCGGGACTCCAAGGAGGACTGGAGCCAGTGGGAGCTCAAGCACGCCCCTGAGGGCGCGCCCAATGTACTGGTAGTGCTCTACGACGACACCGGAATGGCGTCGTGGTCTCCCTACGGCGGGCGGATCAACATGCCGACGCTGCAGAAGCTCGCCGACAACGGCCTCATCTACTCGCAGTGGCACACCACCGCCCTCTGCTCCCCCACCCGGTCCTGCATGCTGACCGGCCGCAATCACCACGTGAACAACTTCGCGTCGATCGCTGAAGGTTCCGAGGGATTCCCCGGCGCATCGGGCCGGTTGCCCGACGAATGCGCGACGATCGGCCAGGTGCTGCAGGAGAATGGCTACAGCACCTTTTGGCTCGGCAAGGACCACAACGTCCCCGAGGAAGACCTCGCCAGCGGCGGCAGCAAGTCGCAATGGCCGGTTCAGAAAGGCTTCGACCGGTTCTATGGTTTCCTGGGCGGCGAGACCAACAACTGGTACCCGGACCTGGTCGAGGACAACCGCTACATCGAGCAGCCCTACTCTCCTGAGCAGGGCTATCACCTGTCGAAAGACCTTGCTGATCAAGCCCTTCGGATGCTCCGCGATCAGCGGGCCACCAATCCGTCGAAGCCCTGGTACATGTGGTTCTGCCCGGGCGCCAATCACGCCCCGCACCACAGCCCGGCCGAGTATGCGGCCAAGTACAAGGGCCAGTTCGACGACGGCTATGAGGCCTACCGCGAGTGGGTGCTGCAGCGGATGAAGGACAAGGGCATCATGCCGGCTGACACGAAGATGACGCCGATCAATCCGCTGCCGAAAGATGTTGCGGCGGAAGCAGATATGGTCCGGCCGTGGAACACCCTCAACCCTGACGAGAAGCGACTGTTCAGCCGGATGGCCGAGGTGTACGCCGGGTTCTCCGAGTACACCGACGCCCAGGTCGGCCGCATCGTCGACTACCTGCAGCAGACAGGCCAACTGGACAACACCCTGATCTTCTACTGCGCCGACAACGGTGCCTCCGGCGAGGGTTCCCCGAACGGCTCGGTCAACGAGAACAAGTTCTTCAACGGATATCCTGACGACCTGGCCGAGAACATGGCCATGATCGACAAGCTCGGCACTCCAGCTACCTACAACCACTTTCCGACCGGTTGGGCGACTGCGTTCTCCACGCCGTTCCAGATGTTCAAGCGTTACTCGCAGTTCTCCGGCGGCACCTGCGACCCAATGGTCATCCACTGGCCAAGGGGCATCAAGGCCAAGGGCGAAGTCAGGCATCAGTACCACCACGCGACCGACATCGTGCCGACGATCCTTGATGTCATCGGCATCAAGATGCCCGAAACCTATCGAGGCACACCACAATTCCCGGTCAATGGGGTTTCGATGAAGTACACCTTCGACACGAAGGATGCGCCCACCACCAAGAAGCGCCAGTACTACGCCATGCTCGGCACCCGTGGTATCTGGCAGGACGGGTGGAAGGCCGCCGCGCTACACGCGCCGATCAGCGGCAAGGGGCACTTCGACCAGGACAAGTGGGAATTGTTCCACGTCGACGAAGATCGCTCGGAATCGACGAATGTCGCGGACAAGTACCCGGACAAGCTCAAGGAACTGCAGGACGCCTGGTTCGACGAGGCCAAGAAGAACTTCGTGCTGCCACTGGACGATCGCACCGCCACCGAGCTGCTCACCCTGCAACGGCCGCAGTTCGAGCCACCGCGCGAGCGGTACCTCTATTACCCGGACGCGTCCCCGGTGCCCGAGGCAGTCGCGGTCAATATCCGCGGGAAGTCCTACAAGATCATCGCCAACACCGACCTCACCCCGCAGGCGCAGGGTGTGATCTTCGCGCACGGTTCCCGGTTCGGCGGTCATGCGCTGTTCATCAAGGACAACAAGCTGTTCTACGTGTACAACTTCCTCGGTATCCCGCCCGAGCAGGTGTTCACCTCGCCACCCCTGGCCCCCGGCAAGCACGACCTCGGCATGGAGTTCATCCGCGAGCGCAGCGGCGAACATGGCGAGTCCATCGGCACCACAAAGCTTTACGTTGATGGCAACGTCGTCACCCAGGGCCCGATGCGCGCGCAGATCGGTAAGTTCACCCTCGCCGGTGACGGCCTGTGCATCGGCTTCGACAGCGGCGACAACGTTTCGGGCCTCTACCAGAACCCGGGCCGGTTCACCGGCGGCACCATCAACGTGGTCGCGGTGGACGTGAGCGGCAAGGCGTACATCGATCTGGAGAAGGAAGCACAGGGCGCGTTCGCCCGCGACTGATGGTGGTGAATCAGGGGCGTCGACCGAGCCGGCGCCCCTGATTCATGTTCAGATCGCTTCCACCGTAGGCGGTTTCCAGCTGCCGTCGAGGACCGCTTGCTTGCCCCAGTAAGCCCGAATGTAGAGCGAGAAGTGTCCGTCGGGTGCCGGCAGCCAATTCGATTCCTTGTCCGGCCCAGGTGATTTCGCGCCGGCATAGATGGTCAGAGAGCCGTCCGGTCCCTTCACCAGGTTCTTGTTCTTGGTTCCCAACGAATACCGCTTGAGCGGGTTGGGATTGAACAGGTGCTTGTCGTTGTACAGCGTCAGCGACCAGAAGCCGTCGACCGGCGGCTCCTGTCCGGCCGGGAAGGTCACCTTGTAGTTGCGACCGCCCTCGAGCGGAGCGCCGCTGCCGTCGTTATCGGTATAGAAGTACTGCGTCTCGGTGGGCCGGTTGTCGAACATGTTCGACTTGGCGGTGCCGGTGCGGTTGAAATAGTCGATGCCCCACTGGGCATTGTTGGTCGAGCGGTTCCAGCCGTTTCCTGCCGGCCGCCCGTTGTGCACCCATTGGAAGAACGGAAGGATGACGTCGCGCTCGCTCGCCACCGCAGTGTCGACCAGAACCTGGTGAATGGCGGGATCCTGTTTGGCCGCATCCATCAGCGATCGGAACTGGGCATACAGCGCTTCTTCTCCAGGCAGCGGCGGAACCGTGTCGAGCACCTGCGGGAACTGATCGAAGAACTTCTCCGGCACAACCCATTTGGTCTCCCCCGCACCGGCATCTGACGGAGGCGCGGGAATCGTGGGGAGCTTCGCCCAATCGACAGTCTTCATCTTGCCGTCGAATTCGGACAACGGATAGATGTTCACCTGGTTGATCACCGACTGGATCGCCGCGCGGTCCTCAGGCGTGTCGTCCATGAAGATCCGCGGCAACCCGATCGCCAGCGCAGTCGAGGAGCGAATCACCGCTTCCACGCCGTTCGGCTTGTCCCCCTTCCAATTCGGGCCGGCGAGTAGATAGAAGCCCGGTTTGGTCGAATACGGCTTGCCCAGTTCACCGAACTGGTCGGTGCGCGCGTCGCTGAGGGCGTACACCCAGAAGCGGTCGCCGAAGTCAGGGACCTGAACGATCACCGGCTGCTCGTCGAGCGACATGTAGGCCAGGCCGTACACGACGTCCTGGTTGGGACACGTGACGAACGTTTCACTGGGCTCGATGTAGTTCGACAGCATGGCCAATCGCCCCTGGGGCGCCACCGGCAGAATGCCACCCAGCAGTCCCGGCTGCGGTGCCGCGGTGATCTTGTCGTGCCGGTTGATCATGTTGACCATCGGCCAGCCCCACAGGTAGGCCATCTGCGCGACGGTCCTGGCGTAACCGGGCGTCATCGAAATGCCCGTGGCCGGCTGCGTCACCTGTGGCTGAGAGCCGTTCGCGCCGGGCACTGGCGTGGGTGACGACGTGCCGGGCGCCGGTGGACCCGGCTGCTGCTCCGGCTTGGTGCAGGCGGCAACAGCCGCGACCGCACCGACCGAGACTGCTGCCATGCCTGCGGCCCGCAACGCCGATCGGCGGGACAATTCGTTGGTCATGACCAAAAATGCCTTTCTGCAAAATGATTCGGCCGAGAGACGACCCTCAGGACACCTTCACGAAATCGCCGGGCTTGTACTTGTGATCGAAGAACTCTTGTTTCGGCCCATACCAACGGATCAGGCTGAACCACCCCTTGCCGGGTACCGTCTTGAGCCAGTTGGTGGCTCCATCGGGCGGATTGGGTCCGATATGGAAAGTGACCGATCCGTCCGGATTGAACTTCAGATTGTTCATCGAGTTGAGTGACGGGTAGGTCTGTCCCGGCACGTCGACACCGGACGCCGTGTCGGCGTCATACACCGTGACCGACCACAGGATGTTCGCCGGTGGATTGGCGGGCAGATCGATGGTGTACGTGTTCTCGCCCCGCAGGTACTCGCCCTTGCTGTCCTTGTAGGCCGCACCATATTTGGCGCCGAAACCGACGATCGACGACATCATGCCGGTGCTGATGGAATACGCGTTGATGAACATGTGCGCTTTGGCATTGACGTCGGTATAGCCGGTCTTCCGATCGCGGAACTGCTCATCGAGCAAGGTGTGCCAGAAGTCGTCGAGTTCCGTCTTGGCGTGCGCCACCCAGTGCCGGTCGGACCACCACAGTGCATTGGTTTCCTGATCGAAGTGCGCGGCAATGTTTTTCGCCATCTTCCACGCGGTGTGCGCACCGAGATCGAGCAATTCATGCTGCCGCGCGCTGGGTTCGAACTTGCCGCCCTTGGCGATTCCCAGGGCGGCAAGAGTGCCGTGCATATACGGATCGACGGAATCCAGCCGCTCACTCTGGATCAGCTCGTTGAGCATGTCGAAGTAACTGGCGTCATGCGCGAACAGCGCGTCGGCCGGCAGATCGGAAACGTGCTGGAACTTCATGGGCTCGGCGGGGCCCTTCAGCGGTCGGACAACCAGTCCTTCAACCGCCTTGACACCGGGCGACAGGTCGTCGACAGATTGGAAGAAGCCGCGCTGGAAAATGAACACCCCGTTGGTCGGGCACTCATAGAGGTAGTAGTCCTTCAGGTCGACTCCGAGGTCTTCGACCTTCTGACCGGCCGGAACCACCAGGTATTTGCCACCGTTGCCCCGGTCCGGGCCGGGGATACCGATGTCGCCCAGATATTGCACACCGTTGATGTTCGGTCCGGTCAGCGGTCGGTGCCAGAAGTCGTCCATCAGGCCCTGGATCTTCGGGGGCGCCTCCAGCACCAACGGCCCGGTTTGACTCAGATCCGCAAAACCCATGCAGTAGATGACATCCGAGTTCGGCGTGGTGATGACGGTGTTGGGCTTGAGTCGCTTCTCGTACACCGACATCACGTTGTAGCCGGTACCGGCGACCGCCCCGAGACCCTTCTTCATGGCGTACATGTTCACGGCCGGCAGCGCCCACAGGTAGGCCTGCACCGCCCGCTGGAAGTACAACTCGTCACTGAGGAGACCGGCGGCCTGCTCCGTGGGGTACCCACCCTGGAATTCAGCATCGGCCAGCGTCCTGAAACGGTCGAGCGAGTTCGCCGCAGGTGGCGGGGCGCCCTCTTTTGTTCCGCACGCCGCCACTCCGATTGCAGCAGTGACGGTCGCCGCGGTCACGCCGGTCGCCTGAAGAAGCTGCCTACGGTTCAAGTCACTCACAGTGCAGCATTCCCATCGTCGCATCAAAGTCTCGGCTGCAAACATTTCCACTTGATTCACAAACTACCGCCAGTCCCGCGGCTCCGGGCCGGTCCAGCGGAATCGAATTGGATTGCTGCCCTTGAGGCTTTGTTTCTCACCCATTTGGGGTGAGAGGAGTTGACGGCGGTTCGACCGGGGTGAATGCACGAGCGGATGGACCCGTTTGCCCGTTTCCACGGCTTGGGCACGGTCGCCGCCTACGATCGAATTGGGATGTCGGCTAAGGGGACCGGTTGATGATTCGGACGTTGGCGACGCTGTCGGTCGCGATGGTTTTGCTCGCCGGCTGCAGCGGCACGGCCACCGACAACGCCAGCAAACCGACAGCGGATAGCGCCGACGAGCGGCCGACAGCTGTCCCGGTCACCGATGTCGACCCCACACTGCGCGACGTCGCCGCATCCATCGACACCGTCACCTACGTCTCACGTTCGGGCGTCAACGATGGCGGCACCCATGTGAGCGCGGTCGTGTTGGTGCCGAAAAGCACACCGCCGGTTGACGGCTTCCCCATCGCCGCGCTGGGACACCCGGTCACCGGCATCACTCCTGATTGCGCACCATCGCAGTCTCCGACGTTGCTCGGCCTGGCTCCGACCGTCGCCACATTGCTGCGAGCCGGTTACGTGGTGGCCGTTCCGGACTATCAGGGCCTCGGCAAGCCGGCCGTCACCGACGACGACTACAACCACTACTACCCGTACCTGGATTCAACCACCGCCGGCTACAACATGATCGATGCAGCCCGGGCCACGCACACCATGGTGCCGCAGTCGTCGACATCATGGGCCGCACTAGGCGTGCGCGAAGGCGGACAAGCCGCGTGGGCCGCGAACGAACTGGCCGATGGCTACGGATGGGGCATGAAACTCGTTGGTGTGGCCAGTATTTCACCGATTTCTGACGTCATGGGGTTGGCCGACGCCGCGCAGGCGGGCACCCTCAGCGACGGCCAGAAGGTGGTGTTCGCCCGGTATCTGGCGGCAATGCATCGTGAGTATCAGTACGACGTGGAACTGGATGACTTCAGGCGTGGCACCGCCCAACAGCAATGGGATGCGTTGATGGGTTGCCGATCCGACAAACCGGAAGTCATCGCATCGACGATCGCGCCCGCGGACCTCAAACCGTCCGGACCCGAGGCACTGTCCACCTTGCGCGGGTACCTCCGGAAAACGAACCTGCCGCAGGGGCCCGCGCTGGCGCCCATGCTGGTCAGCTACAACACCGCTGATCAGGTACCCCCGTTCGAGTGGACCGATCGCGCACTGGCCGCGGCGTGCAAGATGGCAGACACCATCACCATTCAGCAGCGTCCCGACCCACAAGCCGACCTCACCACCGCGCTGGCGTGGATCAATGACAGATTCAAATCTGTTCCCGCCACCAACGATTGCGCAGGGCGCACATGATGAACCTGTCACTGACCAGCGGCTTGATCCCCATAGCGTTGCAGGTGCTCGCCATCGCGGCGATCGCCGTCGCGGTCGGACGGCACCGGCCCGCAACATGGCTCCGGCACTGGGTCCCGGCAGCGGTGCTGACCGGAACCGGGCTCGCGGCCGCAGTGCGACTGGTCGTCAACAACCAGGGCTGGTCCGCCGATGCCGTCTCGTTCGGCACCGTGTTCTGGGATTTCATGGTCGGCTTCGCCACGGCGATTCTGGTTTTCGGCTGGCGAAGCGGCTCATGGTGGCAACGAGTCGTGTCCATACTGGCCATTCCGCTTGCGGTGCTATGCGCGTTCGCGGCCCTCAACACCGCAACCGGCTACCTGCCCACCGTGAAGGCGGCCTGGCACCGCTTCACGCAAGCGCAGCCCGATCAGTGGATCGACCAAGATCAACTCGCCGCGATGCTCGCGCGCGGTGAGCAGCCCAGCCGCGGCACCGTCGTTGCAGTGACCATCCCCGGTGACGAATCGGGATTCGCGCATCGCACGGAATTGGTCTACCTGCCACCTGCCTGGTTCAGGAGCAGCCCGCCCCCGACGTTGCCCGCGGTCATGATGGTGGGGGCCGAGTTCAGCCATCCCAACGACTGGCTGGAATCCGGCGACGCGCTCAAGATTCTCGACAGGTTTGCCGCCCTGCACTACGGCAACACCCCGGTCGTCGTGTTTCCCGACACCACAGGCAAATTTGACAATGACACCGAGTGCGTCAACGGTCCCCGCGGTAATGCCGCCGACCATCTCACCAAAGATGTGTTGCCGTACCTGGTCTCACACTTCAACGTGAGCCCGAAAGCCGCCAACTGGGGGCTGGTCGGTTGGTCATCGGGCGGCACCTGCGCGCTGACCACCGCGGTACGCAACCCGGACAAGTTCAGCGTCTTCGTCGCTCTCGACGGTCAGTTGGGGCCCAATGCCGGCACCAAACCGCAGACCGTCGGGCGACTGTTCGGCGGAGATGCGGACGCATGGGCCGCTTTCGATCCCCGATCCGTGGTGCTCGCGCACGGCCGGTACGACACGATGGCCGCCTGGATGGGCGTATCGGGCGATATCCCGACTGTCCATCGCCCGGGCACAAATTCTCCGTCGGCTCCTGCTGCCGACTGGGATGCTTACAAGGATGACCACGAAGCCAACGCCGACAAGTTGTGCGTGCTGCTGAGCGGACACAATATCGAATGCGCGGTCGTCGGATATGGCGGACAACACGACTTTCAATCCGCTGGAGCAGGTTTCGCGGCAGCGCTGCCATGGCTGGCCTACCGACTCGGGACGCCCGCGGTCCGTGCGAAATCGATGCCGGGCAGCTGAGCATGGGCGAACTGCCGCAGATGGGTCTCGTCATCGCCCTGGCGCTCGTCGCCGCGTACCTGTTCGCGCTCGCCGCGCATCTGCAGCGGCGCGGCTCCCAGGAGGTCATGGCCGGCGCCCGGACGTCGGTGCAGGAATCGGCGGGCGCCAAGCACCTGCTGCAGGGCCTGCCTGCGAACCGGACCTGGCAATGGGGAGTCCTCGCCAACTTCGGTGCGTTCGGATTCCAGGCCGCGGCGCTTGCCGTCGGCACCGTCGCAACCGTGCAGCCCCTGATTGCGACGCAGTTGCTGTTCGTGCTGGCGCTGGCCTCGCTACAGCGCCACCGGTGGCCTGCCGTCCGCGATGGACTGTCTGCAGTGGCGGTATGCGGCGGAATCGCGCTGCTGCTGTCCACCGAGGGCCGGATGGGATTGGCCGGGCATCCCGACCGCCCGCGCATCATCCTCACCCTGGTGTGCGTGCTGGGCGTCATCGTTGTGCTGGTGGCGGTGAGCCGCCGGTCCCCAAGTTGGCTGGCCGGCATGTTGCTCGGCACCGGCACCGGGCTGTTCCAGGCGATGAGCGCGGGCTTCATGAAGCTGGCGCTGCGCGACTACGCGCACCGCGGCCTGGCCGACATGCTGACCGACTGGCCGCTTTACGCGGTTCCCATCTCGGTACTCGGTGGTGTGGTGTTGGGCCAGTTGGCTTTTGCGTCAGGCACCCTGCCTCCCGCGGTAGCGGCGATGAGCGTCACCAATCCGGTGGCCAGCTTGGCATTCGCCTTGTTCGCTTTCGAGGTGTTCCCGAGGGAACCGCTTCTGCTGGCCCAGATCGCCGCCTCCGCCGTCATCATCGCGGTAGGCATCATCGGGCTGGCGACCGCCGACAGCACGCGCGAATACCTCACCGAGTAGTCGTTCAGGACGCCGGCAGCGCCTCGTGGACCCGATAGAGACGCCAAACCGGTTGGTCTTTCCCGTCATTGGGCGCTTCCAACTCCAAAGTGGCAACATTGCCGCCGGTTTCGTAGAGCGTCGGGTAACGCAGGTTGAGCGCGTCCGAGGTACCGCGGCCCTTGTTCGGCACCGCCAGCATGTACCGAATCTTGTTCGCCGTCGGGTCGTTGAGGATCGCGACGAAATCGGGGTCGGACGGCACCACGAACATTCTTGGGTGCCGCGACGCGACGATGATCGAGAAGGCGTATACCGGGTCCGCCAGGATCGACCCGTCGGGCAGCTGCATCCGGTCGAGGTATGCGGCGATCTCCCGCTCCGTCGAGAACGCCGCGGCCAACCTGCGCTGGTCCAGGTTTCGTTGCCCGGTCGCGTCCGGAGACGCGAGCAGTGCGCCCAGCCCATACTCCTGCGGCGCATACTTCTGTGACGACATGCCGAATCCCGCGACCGGCGCGCACACGGCGAGGATCAGGACGGGCACCGCGTACGCCCAGCGCCGCGGCCGCTGCGGCGGGTCAGCCTCCGGCACAGCGTAATTGCCGCGTCGGGTGGGCTCCCGCAGCGGTCCGTTGGGGACGCAGAAGAAGGTGACCGCTGCCGCGAACGGGATCGCGATGATGTAGTACCGCAGGAATGGAAACGTCGCGCCCTTCGAAAAGGTATAGACCTGGAAGGCCAGTACGGCGCCGAAGATCGCCAGCGGGGCGACCAGCATGGGCCACCCGGGCCTGCGCCAGCGGGCCACCACCGCCCACCCGATCAACGGCGCCAATGTCACCGCGAGCAGCGAGAACGATGCCACCGAGTAGACGATCCCGTCCCACATCGACGATTTGGGGGCACCGCCCTCCTGCGCCAGGATCGCGCTGTTGCCGTACTGCGAACTGAATTGCGCGAACGCCAGTCCCGTGATGAGCCAGCTGGCTACCGCCCAGCCGATGAACGACAGGAACCCCGGCCCACTCACCAAGACCATGTCCATCAGGGCTCGCTTGAACCGCGGCGACTTCGCGGCTCGCACGAAAGTGGTGATGGCAACCAGGAACCCGGCCGCCGCGATCACCGCCGCCGCGTCGTACCGCGTCAGATAGGCCAGCCCCATCGCGACGCCTCCGGCCACGACGAGGTGATGCACGTCGTCGTCGACCATCCACATGATCAGCCGCCGGGCAGACCACACGATGAAGAAGATGAACGGCGCCTCACTCATGCCGTTGGAACCGTAGAAGATGATCATCGGGTTCAGCGCGAACAACGCGGCGATGGTCAGCGTGAAGCTGCGCGGCACACCGCGATCCATTCCGATGCCGAGAATCTGATACACGGCGCCCGCCATGAAAGCAGCCGACATCAGAGACCCGGTGAACGCCCGGGCCACCGCGTCCGGCCACAGCGGAGCGAGGGCGACGAGCGGGATCTGGACCGCCGCCGTCAGCGGAGTGAAGATGAATCCGATGGCGGCCACGTGCGGGGACCGGCTGAACAGCACACTCTGTGCGGCTGCCACCCGGGCCAGCGCATCGCCGATGATGAAGCCGTGCCGCACCTGCAGCCAGTACCCGACCGACGCATAGCACACAAAGGCGACCGCGAACGCGAGCCACCGCACCCGGCTGTCGGTCAGTGAGCGCAGCTTCACGTCGTCGGCTCCGGTTGATCCGCCAGTCCGTGGAATGTCTTCTCCCAGTATGACGGTTTGTGGATCAGCTGGTAGGTGCCCTTCGCCGCGGCGACGCTCATCATCAACCAGAAGAGCGGCACGCTCAGCGCCGGCCACAACAGGTCGGCGCGGTCGTCCTCGCGCAGCGCGATGAGACTCATGTAGATGGTCGCGATGTTGCCGATGGACAGCGCAGCGAGCGAGGGAAAGTAGATGTACCAGGGGAACACGGCCTCGATGGCGGACGGCTGCCCGAGGAACCACAGCACCGTGATGAGCCAGAACAGCAGGTTCATCACCGCGATGATCGGCGTCCCGAACAACACCACGTTGAACCGGACGAAGTTCCGGAAACCCAACGTGCGCAACAACTGCCGCGGACGCCGCATCTGGACCAGCCACGTCTGCAGGTACCCCTTCAACCAGCGCGAGCGCTGACGCACCCAGTTGATCGGATCACTGTTCGCTTCTTCGAGCGTCACCGAGTCCACGATGGCGGTCTGATATCCCGACGCGGCGATGCGCAGGCCCAGGTCGGCGTCCTCGGTGACGTTGTGCGGGTCCCAGGCGCCGATCTTGTCCAGCACCGGATGCAGCAGATGATTCGAGGTGCCGCCCAACGGAATCGGGGAATTGCTGCGCATCAGGCCGGGCAACAGGTAGCCGAACCATAGGCCGTACTCGGCGGTGAACCAACCGGTGAGCACATTCTGGTGACCGTTGTAGTAGGCCAGCTTGGCCTGGACGCATGCGGTGTTGTCCGGCAGCTGACGGAACGCCGCCACCACCCTGCGAAGCTGCAGAGGTTCGGGCACGTCCTCGGCGTCGTAGATGGTGACGATCTCGCCGGTGGCGAACTGCAGCCCGTAGTTGCACGCCTTGGGTTTGGTGCGCGGCTCGGCCGGCGGCACCAGCAGGATGCTCACGTAATCGATGTTCGCGCAGTCTTTTGCGGCGGCGATGGTGACATCGTCGTCCGCCTCCAGCAGTAACAGCACCTGCAGCTTTTCCCGCGGGTACTCGAGGGCTGCCATCGAGCCGACCAGATTTGCCACGACTTCCGGCTCGTTGTACGCGGGCACCAGAATCGTGTAGTCCGGCAGGTCGGCATCGGGGATGGCGCGCGCCGCGTCGTCGGAGATGACGATCGCGCGGGCCGCCAGGCCGGTCCGAAAGGTCAAGATGCGGTCGACCATCGACACCACGTAGGCCAGCGTGCACAACCCGACGAAGGTCACGGCGGTGATCTTCGGCCACAGCGCCGCGCACACCACGGTCGCCGCCAGCAGACCCCACAGCGCGGCGCGTTGCCAGCCGAGTACCGGCACCGACGCCGAACGGAGCGGGTCGTCCTCGCGCAGACCATCGACAGCGCGGTGCAGCGCCCGCTGCTTCTGGGCCTCGGTGGCCGAATCCACCGACAGCAGCCGGTCACGGTGCTCGTACTCGACTCTCATGGGCGCGACTCGATTTGCGCCGCAACCACTTTGCGGCCGACCTCGGCCAGCATGTCTGCGTCCTTGAATTGTGCAGCCTGATTGGAGACCGCGGCGTTGCCCCGGAACAACACCACCAGGAGCGAATTCAGCACGCTGGGCACCGAGTGTCCGGGCTCGGGTATGGGCGCCCCGTCTTCGTGAAAATCAACCGAGAACATCAGGATTCGCTGTGCCACCGATCGGTGGTGCCAGGTCCACACCATGACGTTCCAGGTGACCAGCAACTGGTCATCGGTCGCCGAAAACAATTGGGCGACGACACCGGCGCCGAGATCGACCGCCCGCGGCGGGCTGACCCGTGATCGGGGCAACGGATACAGCGTGATGCTCGGATACACGTCGAAGGCGAACGGATTGCGCGTCGAGATGGAGTCGATCACGACGAGGCGCGGCTGAGACAGCTTGTCCCACTTCGGGTTGCCGACATCCGCTCGGATCTGTTGACGGATGAAGGATGCATCCGCGCCATAGAGGCGTGCCACCCTCGGGTATTCGGTCTCCCGCTCCTCATGCCAGCCGGGCGGCACCTGCAGCGGCTTCCAGAATCCCGCGCCGGATACCGCGACGTCGCTCGGGACCGACATCCGCGGCAGCGGCACCAAGGCCAGGAGTACCGCCACCACCGCGACCATCGGTACGGCCGACCACACCTGTTTGGTTGCCAGCGGGGCCAATTCACGCGGGGGCGGCCTCTGAATCGAGCCGCGCCGGAACCTGACGGCCACTGTCACCAGGACAGCCGTCAGCGACGGGACCACCTGGTAGGCAAACAGCGGCGCCTCCGGGGTGGCTGCCACCATCACCGCAACCACGCCCAGCCCCACACCCAACGCCATTGCCGCGCCGATGAGTGCGCGCCGGCGGGTGCTGCCCACGCATATCCCCGCCGCCCACACCGGCACCACGAGCGTCGCCAAGGCGGCGGCCGCCCGGTTGCTGCCGAGGGCGACGACCAGCACGTGATACGGCAACGGGAAGAGCAGCAGGAGGATGACCCACACCGGCGCGTACCGGATCACCGGGCGCAGCCCGAACAACACGATGGTGCACCCGAGGACGAACCAGCCCATCGCCACCAGATCGAGCCGCAACAAGCTGAAATAGACCGTGTAGCGCGCCAGTAGGACGCCGTGCAGCAGCAGCGCCACGCCCAGCACCATCGCGCCCACGATGATGTCCGTCTCCCGGTCGTGGATCGGTAGTTCGCGGCGCTCGCGGCTCGCGATGCCGATGGTCGCCAGCAGGCCCGCCACCAGCACCATCCAGATATAGCCGTTGAGCGTGTCGCCGACCGTCGCCTGAACCAGGACCGCCAGGCTGCGGTGGAATGCGACGACGGTCAAGAGCGCGATGTAGCCCCAGCGCAGGAACAACCGCCCGGTGGTGCTGCGAAACCACACCAGTGCGGCCGGTGCCGGCTCCGGCGAATCGATGACCGACGGCGCGCCTTCCGGCACGTCAGCGGTCCGCCCGGCGTCGACGCAATACCGTCAACGCCGCCGCACCGACGAGCACGACGACCACGCCGCCACCGAGCCACGGCACCCAGCTCGGCAGATCATCCGATCTGGTCACCACCGGACCGGTATCGGTGTTGAGCACGACCGGCGGGTGGCCGGCCATGGCCACCACTGCGGTACCGTCCAGGTCCCGCCAGTTCCGCACATCGGTGCCGAGCCAGTTGAGCAACGAATCCAGTTGGGCTGCACTACCGTTCGACGTGGCGACGAGTACCGTGCGACCGCCGCTGTACAGCGTCTGCAGCGATCCGAACTGCTGCGCCGGGTCGAGCGTCAGCGTGGCGGCACCGCCCTTGCCGTCGCTGCCGGCGACGGTCAGTGGGCCGGTCGCACCGGCCGAGACCGGCAAGGTGAGGTCCTTACGATCCCAACCGTCGGCGGAGATCAGGACGGCGGGCAACTGTGCGCCGGCCGCACGGTCGAACGGCACCACGTCGGAGTCCAGCGGGCGCTGGCTCATATGCTGCAGCCCGGTCATGATGCCAACCGCGCGTGCCGTGTCGGCAAATGCGTTGGGCCCCTTCATCCCGATGAGCACCTTCGGCATCAGCGCTTGCGGCAGTGACTGAAACCCGAGCGGAGACGGCGGATCGGCCAACTGGCTCTGCACCTCGGTGGCGCCGTCGATGGTCAGGGTGATCGGCTGGAATTCGCCACAGCGCCCGGTATTTCCGGCAGCTTCGACGGCGACGTCGAGGTTGGTGAACCTGGTCACCAACCGGTCCGGCACGTCGACCCAGCGGTCGATCGCGCCGGAGGAATCGGTGGGCCACCGCGTCAACGTGTCGTCGCCCACCTTCACCGTGACCTGCCCGCCGACCGTCGACGGCAACGGTGTGTAGGAGCCCTCCAAGTGCACCCGGAGGCCGCGCGCGACGCGGCCGAGCCGAGTCTGATCCAGCGGGATGGTCACCCTGGGGTTGGTCAGCGCTGTCGCGTTCACCCCCGGCTGCCCGAGGTCCCGGATGGTGGTGAGGTTCGTCGGCAGTTGTGCGACCGTGGCCAGCGGTCCGGCAACAGCTTTCGAGGCCAGTGCCAATCGCGAGAGGTTGCTGCTGAGCAGCCGCACTTGATCGGCGATCGCTCCGGCGGGCCCGGTGATCAGCAGTGACGGCCTGCCCGCCGCGGGCTGCAGCGCCACCGCAGGAGCCTGGCTCTCCCGGATCACCACTTGCCGCTCGAAGGCCGCTGCGGGCGCCGGCGGAACGGCGGCACCGTCGAGTGCGGCGACCGCGACGGCGGTATTCTGCGAGCCGTAGTGCGCCACAACGGAAGTCGCCAGCTTGACGGCGGCATCGGACTCGGTGGGCGACGGAGTCCCCGGCAGGAAGATGGTCAGCCGGTGCAGGACCGGCGGCAGGAACTCGGCCACGGTGGCAGGAGCCGATTCGACACCGCTGAACGACACCGCGACCGCGCTGAGCCGCAACGGATTTGCCGGGTCGTAGACGCAGTTGTCGAGAACCGGGATGAGGTTGACGCGCAACCGAACGGTCAGCGCGTTGTCGACGATCTGCGCACCGGCGAGGGGAATCGTGATGGTGCCCCGGTCCGGCGGCAGGTCGGTACGAGATATCGTCCTGTCGTCCTGGATCACGGTGACCGCACCGCGCTGGATATAGGGCGGCACGTCCACCGTCGCCGTCAGCGCCGTGGGCGCCAATCCCACGGGAACCGGGATCGACAGAGTCGTCTCGGCCTGCAGGCCGTAGAAACCCAGTGACGAACCCAGACCGAGTGACTCGAGGCTCAAACTTCCGGAGCCCGCGGTGCTGACAGGCGCCACGTCCGGAGCAGCCTGGACAGCTCCTACCCCACCGAAACCCAGAGCCAATACCGATAAGCCGCTTACCAGAACTCCCGACAAACGAATCCGCAACGAATTCATGACTGGAGAGTATTCGTTGGGCGCAGCCGAATACGGACGATCCGGTGTAATCGCCACCCAAACCGAAATTCGCCGAGAACAATTCGACGAACTCACCCGAATTGGGTGAGAGATCCATTTCCTTCGCGGCCAGCCGCAATACGGACCATTTTCGGCAGCTGACGGACAGTTTCGCGACCGTCGGGAAAATAACTGGGCTGAGACTTGCGCCTCAGGGCAGCACGACCCGCCCCACCATGTCGCCGGGCAGCGCATCCCTGGCGCGGCTCACCGGCTCAACCGTCACACCCAGTGCCGTGGCACGTCCGATGTCCGGCACCATCACGGTGCGCGCATCCCGCATCGCCGGCCCCGACGAGACCGGGACCCCGTCCTTCATCAACCACACCTGATAGGCCATCCCCGGCGGAGGCGGCGCAACACCGTCGAACATCACCAATCCGTCCCCGCGCTCCCGCGAGTAGACGACGGTCGCGGTTCCGCCGGACCGCAACGACGTGGAGACGCTGCGGACGTCGGGCGCGGTCATCACCTGTTCGGCCACCGGCGGTGCGGGCGGTGGCCGCAGCAGCCAGCCCGCCGCGAAGGCACTGCCGCCGACAGCCAGCACGGCGGCCGCCGCGAGAACCGCATTGCGCCAACGGTGTTCGCTGATCCGACTCCGGTTGCCGTGCAGAACAGCGTCTCTCAGCGCCGCAGGCGGCGGCACGGCCGTCGCGTCCGCCAGTGTCCCGAGAGTCTCGCGGGCCTCGACCACCTGAATGCGGAATGCCTCCGCGACAGGCCCCGGCGCCGCGGCCAACCGCTGCTCGATGTCGGCGCGCTCGGCATCGGTGACGGCATCAAGCGCATACGGCATCGCCAGCTCCAGCAGTTCGAACTCGGCCGGCTCGCTCATGACTCCCCCAGACAATCACGCAGCTTGCGCAGCCCGTCGCGCATCCGCGATTTCACCGTGCCGAGACTGGTGGCCAGGCGTTCGGAGACCTCCACGTAGGTCAGCCCGTCGTAATAGGCCAACTCGATTGCCGCACGCTGCGCGTCGGTGAGAGTGCCGAGGCAGCCCACCACCCGACGACGATCCTCACCCCGCACCGCCGCCTCCGTCACCTCGTCCGACGGCCGGTCGAGATGCGTTGTCCCGTAGTCCCATTCACGCCGGCGGCTCGCGGCCTCCGCGCGTACCCGATCAACCGCCCGGCGGTGCGCCAGCGTCATGACCCAGGCCAGCGCCGAGCCCTCCGCGGGGTCGTAACCGGCCGCCGCGCGCCACACCTGTGCGTACACCTCCTGCGTCGCCTCCTCGCTGTAGCCGCGGTCCCGCAGCACCCGTAGGACCAGACCGAAGACCCGGGAGCAGGTCGCGTCGTAGAACGACGCGAACGCGTCGGCATCTCCGTCCGCGACACGCTGCAGCAAGGCACCGAGATCGGGGGTGTGCTCAGACGACGCGGCCATCGTCGAGCAGCCTAACCTCACCCGTCAGTGCTTCGCCTGCGCCAGCAGCTCACGGATCATGCCTTCGGTGACGTCGTAGTCGCCCTCGCCGAACTTGATATGCCGGACGACGCCGGCGGCGTCGATCAGATAGCTCGCCGGCCAGTACTGGTTCTGGTAGTTGTTCCACGTGTCGTACGAGTTGTCCAGGGCGACCGGATACTTGATATGCAGATCTGCCGCACCCTTGATGACGCCGGCGCGGTCGTGTTCGAACTGGTATTCCGGCGTGTGCACGCCGATCACGGTGAAGCCCTGGTCCTTGTAGCGGTCGTACCAACCGGTGACGTGCTCGATGGCGCGCTGGCAGTTGATGCACGTATAGGTCCAGAAGTCGACGAGAACCACCTTGCCGCGCAAGGTTTTCAGGTCGAGCGGTGCGTCGCCGGGGGTGTTGAACCAGCTGTCGATGCCGACGATGTCCGGCGCGGTACCGCAGCTCTGCAGGACGCTCGCGCCCTCCGCGCAATTCGACAAGTCAACGCCGGCCGGCGCGATACGCGCCTGCAACGTCGCGGTGTAGTCCGGAATCTTCCGTTGCACTGTGGCAGGAAGATTCAGCGCCAACGCCACCGCGGCGACCAACATGACCACGCCGGCCGCCACCCGGACCTGCCGCTGGCGCTGCTGAAATGCCTTGACCCGCTCGGCAACTCGCTGCCCGCCCACGGCGAACAACAGCAACGGCAGTGCGGTACCCACTGCGAACGAGGCGGTCAGCGCGACGGTGTCCAGCCCGATGCGGCCGGTCGCCCCGGCAACCACGATCGCTGCCAGCACGGGCCCCGCACAGGGCGCGTACAGCACACCCAACGCCAGACCGAGGCCGAAACCCTTACGGCCGCCGGCGATGTCACGTTGCGGCAGGCGCGCGAACGGTGCTTCCAGCAGGCGTTCGACGCGCGGGAAGATCAGACCGACCCCGATGGCCGTGAGGGCAACCAGGCCGACCCAGCGGATGATGTCGGCTGGCAGGTGCAATTGCTGCAGCACGACGGTGCCGACGAGAGTCACCACGCTGAAACTCAGGACCAGACCGGCGATCACCCGGTAGGGGCGGCGACTGGTGCCGGAAAACAGGACCACGGGCAGGACCGGCAGGATGCACGGCGAGATGCCGGTGATCAGTCCGCCGAGGAATCCGATGAGAACGAGTGTGTGCATGCCCCGTATTCGGAGCCGACGCCGATCCGGATTGGATTGCGACGCAGAAACTTCCCGCCGAACGGGCACCGAATACAAAACTGCCCCTCTTCCGAAGAAGAGGGGCAGTTCCGATGTCTGTCGAAAGCCTTACTTGGCCTTCTCGAGCACCTCGACCAGCCGCCAGCGCTTGCTGGCCGACAGCGGACGGGTCTCCATCAGCGAGACGCGGTCGCCGATACCGGCATCGCCGTTCTCGTCGTGCGCCTTGACCTTCTTGGTGGTCCGGATGATCTTCCCGTAGAGCGGGTGCATCTTGCGATCTTCCAGCTCGACCACGATGGTCTTCTGCATCTTGTCCGACACCACGTAGCCGATGGCGGTCTTGCGGCTGCCGCGCTCGGTCTCGGTGGCCGGCGTGTGCTTGGGGCCCTTAGTTTCTGCCATGACTAATCCTTACCAACCGGCCCGGACGCCAGGCCCAACTCGCGTTCACGCAGGACGGTGTAGACCCGCGCGATCTCCTGCCGCACGGTACGCAGCCGGCGGTTGTTCGACAGCTGACCGGTGGCCATCTGGAAGCGAAGGTTGAACAGCTCTTCCTTCGACTCGCGCAGACGCGTGGTCAGCTCTTCCTCGGTGAGCTCACGCAGTTCACCAGGCGTAACTCCAACTGCCATCAGAACTGCTCCTCTCGAGTCACGATGCGTGCCTTGATCGGCAGCTTGTGGATGGCGCGGGTCAGCGCCTCCCGGGCGATCTTCTCGTCGGGGTAGCTGAGCTCGAAGAGCACGCGACCCGGCTTGACGTTGGCGACCCACCACTCCGGCGAACCCTTACCGGAACCCATGCGGGTTTCGGCAGGCTTCTTGGTCAGCGGGCGGTCCGGGAAGATGTTGATCCAGACCTTGCCGCCACGCTTGATGTGCCGGTTGATGGCGATACGAGCGGACTCGATCTGCCGGTTGGTGATGTAGGCGTGGCCCAGGGCCTGGATGCCGTAGTCACCGAAGCTGACCGAGGTGCCGCCGCTAGCGATACCGCGCTGCTCCGGGTGGTGCTGCTTGCGGTGCTTGACCTTGCGGGGAATCAGCATGCTTAGCTCTCCGTTGCTTCCGACGGCGCATCGCCGGCGGGGGCCTCAACAGCGACGTCCACAGCGCGGCCGGCCTCGGTGCTGGTCGCCGTGGTGCCCGACGAACCGCTGCGACGCGGACGGGTACCGGACGGACGATCCCGACGGGGACGGTCGGCGGCGGGAGCGGCGGCGGCGAGCTCACGCTTGCCACCGACGATGTCGCCCTTGTAGATCCACACCTTCACGCCGATACGGCCGAATGTGGTCTTGGCCTCGTACAGGCCGTAATCGATGTCGGCGCGCAGCGTGTGAAGCGGCACGCGACCTTCGCGGTAGAACTCCGAGCGGCTCATCTCAGCACCGCCGAGGCGGCCCGAGCACTGCACCCGGATGCCCTTGACGTTGGGCTGACGCATGGCCGACTGGATGGCCTTGCGCATGGCACGACGGAACGCGACACGGTTGCTCAGCTGCTCGGCGACGCCCTGCGCCACCAGCTGCGCGACGCCCTCGGGGCTCTTGACCTCGAGGATGTTCAGCTGAACCTGCTTGCCGGTCAGCTTCTCCAGGTCGGCGCGGATGCGGTCGGCCTCGGTGCCACGGCGACCGATGACGATGCCCGGACGTGCGGTGTGGATGTCCACCCGGACGCGGTCACGCGTGCGCTCGATCTGCACGTCGGCGATGCCGGCGCGCTCCAGGCCGGTGGCCAGCAGCTTGCGGATGGCGACGTCTTCCTTGACGTAGTCCGCGTACTGCTTGTCGGCGTACCAACGGGACTTCCATTCGGTGGTGATGCCGAGGCGGAAGCCGTGGGGGTTGATTTTCTGGCCCACTACTCCGAGCCTCCCTTCGTCTCGGTCTTGGCAGCGGCGGCCTTGCTGCCCTGCGCACGACGAGCGCGCGCGGCACCGGCCGATGCGCCCTTCGAGCCCTTGTCCTTCGCGGGACGGCTCTCGACGACCACGGTGATGTGGCTGGTGCGCTTACGGATTCGGTACGCACGCCCCTGGGCGCGCGGCCGGATCCGCTTGGCGGTCGGGCCCTCGTCGGCGAAGACCGTGGCGACCACGAGGGTCGTCGGGTCCAGGCCCTCGTTGTTCTGTGCGTTGGCAGCAGCGCTGGCGATCACCTTGGCGACCGGCTCGCTGGCAGCCTGCGGTGCCCACCGCAGGATGTCGAGCGCTTCTTCGACGCTCTTGCCACGGACCAGGTCGATGACCCGACGGGCCTTGCTCGCCGACACACGCACGAAGCGCGCTTTGGCGCTCGCGGACGGGTATTCAGTAACGGTAGTCATTAGCGGCGCTTGCTCTTCCGGTCGTCCTTGATGTGACCCTTGAAGGTCCGCGTCGGGGCGAACTCGCCGAGCTTGTGCCCGACCATCGCCTCGCTGACGAACACCGGCACGTGCTTGCGACCGTCGTGGACGGCGAAGGTGTGACCGATGAAGTCGGGGATGATGGTCGACCGACGGGACCAGGTCTTGATGACCTGCTTGGTGTTCTTCTCGTTCTGCGCGTCGACCTTCTTCAACAGATGGTCGTCGACGAACGGACCCTTCTTGAGGCTACGAGGCATCGTCTATTCCTTTCCGGCCTAGCGCTTCTTGCCGGTGCGCCGGCGGCGGACGATGAGCTTGTCGCTCGGCTTGTTCGGCTTGCGGGTGCGGCCCTCGGGCTTGCCCCACGGGCTCACCGGGTGACGACCACCGGAGGTCTTACCCTCACCACCACCGTGCGGGTGGTCAACCGGGTTCATCACGACACCACGGACGGTCGGGCGCTTGCCCTTCCACCGCATACGGCCGGCCTTACCCCAGTTGATGTTCG
Organism: Mycobacterium sp. SM3041; assembly: GCF_039668335.1. Lineage (NCBI taxonomy): Bacteria > Bacillati > Actinomycetota > Actinomycetes > Mycobacteriales > Mycobacteriaceae > Mycobacterium > Mycobacterium sp. SM3041. The sequence continues at coordinate 110,624 of NZ_JAYXBQ010000082.1, forward strand.
CCTGCTCGGCGTTGCCGACCTCGCCGACGGTGGCGCGGCAGCGCACGTCGACGCGGCGGATTTCACCCGACGGCATACGCAGCGTGGCGTAGGCGCCTTCCTTACCGAGCAGCTGGATGCTGACACCGGCCGAGCGGGCCAGCTTGGCGCCGCCGCCCGGACGCAGCTCCACGGCGTGGATGACGGTACCGGCCGGGATATTGCGCATCGGCAGGTTGTTGCCCGGCTTGATGTCGGCGTTGGGGCCCGACTCGACAACGTCGCCCTGCTTGAGGTCCTTGGGGGCGATGATGTAGCGCTTCTCGCCGTCCACGAAGTGGAGCAGCGCGATGTTGGCGGTGCGGTTCGGGTCGTACTCGATGTGCGCGACCTTGGCGTTGACGCCGTCCTTGTCATGGCGACGGAAGTCGATGACGCGGTAGGCACGCTTGTGACCGCCACCCTTGTGACGAGTCGTGATGCGGCCGTGCGCGTTACGACCACCAGTGCCGTGCAGCGGACGGATCAGCGACTTCTCCGGAGTCGAACGAGTGATCTCGGCGAAGTCGGAGACGCTCGAACCGCGACGACCCGGGGTCGTCGGCTTGTACTTGCGAATTCCCATTATCAGTTAATCCCTTAACTCCCGGCCGATCAGGCCGGAGCTCCGAACAGTTCGATCGGCTTGCTGCCGGCGGACAGGGTCACGATCGCGCGCTTGGTGCTCTTGCGCTGGCCGTAACCGGTGCGGGTGCGCTTGCGCTTGCCCTTCCGGTTCGCGGTGTTCACCGAGTCGACCTTCACGTCGAAGATCTTCTCGATAGCGATCTTGATCTGCGTCTTGTTGGACTCCGGCGCCACGATGAACGTGTACGTGTTGTCCTCGATGAGTCCGTAGGACTTCTCCGAGATGACCGGGGCCAGGATGATGTCGCGAGGATCAGTCACGGTAGCCATCAGGCCGACACCTCCTCTTTCGTGTTGGCGGTGATGTAGGCGTTGAGCGCCTCCACCGAGAACACCAGGTCGTCGGCGTTGAGCACGTCGTAGGTGTTCAGCTGATCCGGCGAGATCACGTGCACGCCAGGCAGGTTGCGGACGCTCTTGGCGCCGACCACATCGCTGCGGCCGATCACGACGAGCACCTTCTTGTTGTCGGTCAGCGACGACAGGAACGACTTGGCGCTCTTGGTCGACGGGTTCTGACCGGCCACCAGTTCGGTGATCGCGTGGATGCGCTCGTTGCGAGCCCGGTCCGACAGCGCGCTGCGCAGGGCAGCAGCGATCATCTTCTTCGGAGTCCGCTGGCTGTAGTCACGCGGCTGCGGGCCGTGGACGGTGCCACCACCGGTGAACTGCGGGGCGCGGGTCGAACCCTGACGGGCGCGGCCGGTGCCCTTCTGGCGGTACGGCTTCTTGCCACCACCGGACACCATGGCCCGGGTCTTGGTGGCGTGCGTGCCCTGGCGCGCGGCTGCCAGCTGGGCCGTCACCACCTGGTGCATCAGCGCGATGTTGGGCTCGACGTCGAACAGCTCGGCGGGCAGCTCGACAGAGCCGTCCTTCTTGCCGTCCGGGGTCTTAACTTCGATAGCCTTTACAGAAGTCATTACTTCTCGCCTCGCTTAACTGCGGTGCGGACAACCACCAGTCCACCGTTGCGGCCCGGGATGGCGCCCTTGATGAGCAACACACCGTTCTCGGCGTCGACCTTGTGAACCTTCAGGTTCTGGGTGGTGACGCGGTCGCTACCCATACGGCCGGACATGCGGGTGCCCTTGAAGACACGGCCCGGGGTGGCGCAGCCACCGATCGAACCGGGACGACGGTGCACAGCCTGGGCACCGTGCGCGGCGCCCTGGCCCTTGAAGCCGTGACGCTTCATGGTGCCGGCGAAGCCCTTGCCCTTGCTGGTGCCGGTCACGTCGACGTACGCGCCGTCGGCGAAGATCTCGGCGGTCAGCTCCTGGCCGACCTCGTACTCACCAGCGGCGGCCTCGTCATCGAGACGAAGCTCGGCGAGGTGCCGGCGCGGGTTGACGCCTGCAGCGGCGAACTGACCGGTGACCGGCTTGTTCACCTTGCGAGGGCTGATCTCGCCGTAGGCGAGCTGCACGGCGCTGTAGCCGTCGCGCTCGGTGGTGCGGATACGGGTCACCACGTTGGGGCCGGCCTTCACGACCGTGACCGGGACGACTTTGTTGTTCTCGTCGAACACCTGCGTCATGCCCAGCTTGGTGCCCAAAATGCCTTTGCGTGCCATTTTTCTGGGTCTCCTACTGGATGTTGACGTCGACGCTCGCCGGCAGATCGATGCGCATCAAGGCGTCAACGGTCTTCGGCGTGGGGTCGAGGATGTCGATAAGGCGCTTGTGGGTACGCATTTCGAAATGCTCCCGCGAGTCCTTGTACTTATGGGGAGACCGAATGACGCAGTACACGTTCTTCTCGGTCGGCAGCGGCACCGGGCCGACCACGCTTGCTCCCGTACGGGTGACCGTCTCAACGATCTTGCGCGCCGAGGCGTCAATCGCCTCGTGGTCGTAGGCCTTGAGCCTGATGCGGATCTTCTGTCCCGCCACGCTTCTCCTACCTAACTTTCACGGGCCCGTGCTCGGGCCTGGTCTTCAATACGCACGCCTCGGGATACCCGATTGCGCGCGCTGGCTATGCCGCCGCTCTTTACGTTTCTGTGGTTCACCGACCCCCGCACTCGGGCGTGTCGCCTTTGCGCACAGTCGTCCGCGCTGGAAATTCCATCGTGGGCGATGCTGGGACCGGATGCGCCCGAGATGGGCGCCGGTCGTATGCCTGCAGCGGGCGAACCCGGCGCAAGGCAACCCGAACAGTATGCCCCAGATCCGGGCTCGCTCCAAATCCGCTGCGGAGCCGTCCGGCGCGCCCGGGTTCTGCCGCCGGTCCTGCGGTGACCTCGGGTTCATTCTGCCTTGAATCTGCCTTGATTCTGCGGCGACGGCGCTGACGTTCGACTGGATCGCGCCCTGGTTGGAGAGTGGGCGCAGAGGTCCGGTTGATCCTGCAGTGGTGGCGCAAAAGTTCAAGTGGGGTGCGCCCCAACTACAGGGTCAACGCACGCCTGGGCGCTTCTCACGTTGACTCTGCACTCATGGCGTAGAAGTGCGAGTACGTAGCACCCGGGCCGCAGAGCCAACCGCGACGTCGGGTTGAGCCTGCGCGCACGGCGAGCAAGTGCGAGTACCCCGCGCCCAGGCCGCAGAATCAGCGTCGGCACTGAACTTACTGTTGAGTAAGGTAGAGACATGTCGACACTGAGCTCCACGTACCGCGCCTGGAAGCAGCTCTCCGGACGGCCCGGCGGCAGCCTGCTGTTCTCCGCGGCCGCGATGGTGCGGGTGCCGTACTTCGCGTCGGTCCTGCCCCGGGTGGTGACGATGGAGCCGGGCTACGCCGAGGTGGCGGTGCCGAAGTGGTTCTTCGTCTACAACCATCTGCACACCGTGCATGCCATCGCGTCGTGCAACGCCGCCGAGGCCGCCATGGGCATGGCGATGGAAGCGACCGTGCCGACGAGCCACCGCTGGATCCCGAAGGCCATGAACGTGCGGTACCTGGCCAAGGCCACCACCTCACTGCGGGCCCACGCGCGGGTCGACGTCCCCGACTTCGAGACGCTGGCGAGAGGCACCGACGTCGTCGTATCGGTCTCGGTGGTCGACGCCCGAGGCGAAGAGGTCGTGCATGCCGACATCACGACGTGGGTGACGCCCGCCTAATCGAGATAGGTGCCGTGGCCTTCACGGACCAAGTCCCCGTCGAATATCAGTACCTCGTTGACCAGCTGGCCGCGGTGGTTGCGGTAATTGATGACGAGCGCCCGCGTCCCTATATAAGTGGCAACGATGTCGAAGTGCAGTTCCGGCACCGCAGCCAGCGCGGTGGTCCAGTACCGGCGGAGCGCGTCCTTGCCCCGCACGACTCCCCCGGATTCCGGCACCACGTGTGCCGCGACCGGTGAGGTGAAGACGACGTCGTCGTGGAAATGCGCCAGGACCGCCTCGACGTCGTGTGCGTTCCAGGCCTCGCACCACTCATGGGCGAATCGGTCGGCATCGCGGATCGTCATGCCGCCCCATCGAAGTGGACGCAACCTCGGCGGGCAAGGCATTTTCCGCGCGTCGAGCGTGCGACCTGCCGAGACGCCACGCCGCTGACGTCACCAGAATCCCCCACGTTCGACGTAGCAGTCAGTGCTGCAGAGTCGCCCAGAACGCGCACTGGTGTACCTGGTCGTAGTCCGTGACCAACCGACTGCCATCGGGGCGCAACGACATCCGGGCGTCGTGGTCGCCGCCGGCCAGCTGCGGCCATTCCGGCGCACCCTCCGCACTGGGGTGTCCATCGCGGACGAAAGAGCTCCAGTAGTCGATCATCTGATCCGACAGCGCGATCTGCGGCGGCGTCGGCGGCGGCGCTCCACCCATGTTGAAGATGTAGCGCAGGTCCAGCGAGTGGCTGGCACCGACAGGGAAAGGCAAGTGGCGCAAGGGATCCGGTGTCGGTGGCGTCGGGTCGGCAAACTCGTAGCCGTACACCGGCGCGTCGGCACGCAGTTCGTCGCCGATGCGGTCCGCCACGCACGCGAACGCCCCGTCGGTGACTGCCGTCGAATAGGCGACCGCGGCGCTGCCGTTGTAGCGGTCCAGCGGGTAGTGCTCCGCCACCGCGCCGGCGTCACCGCCGAACGTGGACTCCAGCAGGTGGGGGTAGGCGTCGGCGTGGAATCGCTTGCCCGCGCGCAGATACTGCAGCGCCACAAACAGGGTGAACTCGTCGCGGGTGGTGCCGATCATCACCGGCACCCGCGCCGCAGCACCGTCACTGATGGCCCGCATCGGATCGATCGGCAGCAGCGCCGTCCCGGAGACGGGTCCACTGAGCATGTTCTCGCCGATTCCGTAGTACCACACCGGTTTTCGCAGTTTGTCGACCGGCAGGCTGCGCAGGCAGTCCGCTGCGACCGCCGGATCGCCACACCCCGCGGCCTTCGCGTAGGCCAGGCTGGCGCCGGTGGCCTCGGGCAGCGCGCCCTGCGCCTGACAGGGCCCGCTGGCGATGATGGCGCCGCGGAAGAGACCCGCCGAATCGGGCGCGACGAGGTGGTCGCACACCGACATCCCGCCGGCGGATTCGCCGGCGATGGTCACCTTGTCGGGGTCGCCGCCGAACGCGGCGATGTTGTCGCGCACCCAGCGCAGCGCCGCCTGCTGATCGGCCAAGCCGTAGTTGCCGACGTCGGGGCCGGCCCCCAGCGCGGGATGCGCCAGGAAACCCAGGGCGCCGAGGCGGTAGTTGACGGTCACCACCACCACGTCGCCGCGCGTCGTCAGCCGCGTCGAGTTGTAGATACTGCTGGAGCCGTTGATGAACCCGCCGCCGTGGAGCCACACCAGGACTGGCCGGCGCTCGCCGGAGGCCCGCACCGGCGGCGTCCAGACGTTGAGCGTCAGACAATCCTCGCTGGTATTGCGGCCCATCTCGAGGTCGCCCTTGGGGTCCTGGATGCAGCGCGCGCCCGGTTTGGCGGCGTCCCGCGCGCCATCCCATGCCGCCGCGGGGGCCGGCGGACGGAAACGCAGCGGCCCCAATGGTGGTGCGGCATAAGGAATTCCACCGAAGAAGCGGAGTTCCGGATTGACCGTCCCGCGGACGGTCCCCGCTGCGGTGTGCACCAGCGCCGGATCAGCTGTCACCGCGTCGGGCGCGACGGCCGTGGCACCGTCACTGTGGGAATCCAGGCCGCATCCCGCGAGCAGCAGTGCCGTCGCAGCGACTGCTGCAGCGCGCTGCAGCAGTCTGCGCGGATGAGCGGACGACACGAGCACCCAGCCTACTGAAAGGCCGCCGAATACAGCTCAGAAATATTTCCGGCGACCCCCTCCCCATCGGACATCGAACCACCTACACTCCACTTGACAGCTGTCAAGTTTGCGTCCGCGTGAGGAGTTCAATGACTGCACCCACCACCGACGAGGCCGCCAAGGTCCTTGCCGACCCCACCGCCTACGCCGACGACCACCGGCTCCACACCGCACTCACTCATCTCCGTGCCACCAATCCCGTTGCGTGGGTGGACAATCCGCCCTACCGGCCGTTCTGGGCCATCACCAAACACGCCGACATCATGGCCATCGAACGGGATAACAACCTCTTCATCAGCGAGCCCCGGCCGCTGCTGATGCAGGCCGACGCCGAAGATCTACTGAAGGCACAGGCCGAGGCGGGCATGGGGCTGCGGACCCTGATCCACATGGCCGACCCGCACCACCGCAAGATCCGCGCCATCGGCGCCGACTGGTTCCGGCCGAAGGCCATGCGCGATCTGAAGGTCCGGGTCGACGAACTGGCCAAACGCTACGTGGACCGGATGCGCGACGCGGGCCCGGAATGCGACTTCGTCGAGGAGATCGCGATCCAGTTCCGCTCTACGTGATCATGTCGCTGCTCGGCCTCCCCGAAGAGGACTACGACCGCATGCACACGCTCACACAGGAGATGTTCGGCGGCGACGACGAGGAGTACTCCCGCGGCCAGTCGCCCGAAGAGCTGTTCGCCGTGCTCCTCGACTTCTTCCAGTACTTCGCCGCACTGACCGCATCCCGGCGCGCCAACCCCACCGACGACCTGGCATCGGCGATCGCGAACGGCCGCATCGACGGCGAACCGCTCAGCGACATGGACACCGCGTCCTACTACGTGATCGTGGCCAGCGCCGGCCACGACACCACCAAGGACGCCATCTCGGGTGGGCTGCACGCGCTGATCCAGAATCCCGGCGAGCTGGCCCGCCTCAAGGCGAATCCTGATCTGATGCCCACCGCTATCGAGGAGATGATCAGGTGGAGCACGCCGGTGAAGGAGTTCATGCGCACCGCCACCGCCGACACCGTCGTACGCGGCGTGCCGATCGCGGCAGGCGAATCCGTCTATCTCGCTTACGTTTCCGGCAACCGTGACGAAGAGGTGTTCGCCGACCCGTTCCGGTTCGACGTCGGGCGCGAGCCCAACAAGCACCTGGCGTTCGGATACGGCGTGCACTTCTGTCTTGGTGCGGCCCTGGCCCGCATGGAGATGAACAGCCTGTTCTCCGAGCTACTGCCTCGACTGGACTCGATCGAATTGGCCGGCTCCCCGGAACTTTCCGCGACGACGTTCGTCGGCGGTTTCAAGCACCTGCCGATCCGGTATTCGCTGCGCTGATGCGGTGAGTCGCGAGGAATCCGTCGACGGCGACGACGGCGACCTCGTGGTAATCGAAATCGGGCAACGTGCTGAGCTTGCCGAGCACGATCGGGCCGAATAGCAACGCCGCCGCGTGGAGCCGGTCCACGTCGCCCAACTCGGCGATGGCCTCGGGACTGGACAGCACGGCCTCGAACGGGACCGCGTACTGCTCGGCGACCCGTTCCCGCAGGTTGCGGACCTCGACGCTCTCGGCGCCGGCCGCCCCCCACGGCAGGTGTTCGAGGTTGCTGCCGAGCGCCAGCCAGGACATGGCCGCCAGGCTGACCGGCGCCTCGGCGATCAGCTCCGCCTGCGCGCGCACGAGAGCGATCAACCGCGCGCGCAGGTCCCCCTCGGCGAGTGGCACCGGAGCCGGCGGAATGAGTGCGTGAAATGCCGCTGCCAGCAAGTCATTTCCGCTGGCATAGTGCCGATAGAGAGTGGCTCTGGCCACATTGGACGCCCTGATCACGGCGTCGACGGTCACGGCACTGGGGCCGCCCGAGCGCAGCAGATCGGTCGCCGCCTCGAGAAGCCGCGCCCGGGAACGGGCCGGCCGGGGGTCACCGTGTTCGCTGGACAATGCCATTCACCTTTCGGCCGACAAACAAGACTGTTAGTCTCGTTTGAAGATCATCAGTCTCGAAACTACCGGAAGGTGGCCGCATGGCCGACAAGGCGAGCGTGGTGAGCCCTCGGGCCGATACCACGCCGCCTACGGCCACCCCGCCCATCTCGCGCCACCGCACCTGGACGTTGCTCGTGGCGTGTTGCGGTGTGCTGGTGGTGATTTCGTCGATGGTCGCACTCAACACCGCGCTCGGCGACATCGCCATGGCCACCTCGGCGAACCAGACCCAGCTGACCTGGATCATCGACAGCTACACGCTGACGCTGGCCTGCCTGCTGCTGCCCGCCGGCGCCATCGGCGACCGCTACGGCCGGCGCGGCGCCCTGCTGTTCGGTCTGGCCGTGTTCGCGGCGGCCTCGGTCGTTCCGGCACTGAGCACCCATCCCCTGCACATCATCGGCGCCCGGGCGGTCGCCGGAGTGGGCGCCGCGTTCATCATGCCCGCAACCCTGTCCCTGATCACGGCGTCGTACCCCGCGGACCAGCGCACCAAAGCGGTGGGCATCTGGGCCGGCATGGCCGGCTGCGGTGGCGTGTTCGGCATGCTGGGATCCGGTGTGCTGCTGCACTTCTGGCCCTGGCAGTCGATCTTCTGGGCTTTCGCCGCTGCCGGGCTCGTCCTCATTGCCATGACCACGACCATCACGAGTTCGCGCGACACGGAAGCCCGAACCTTGGACGTCACCGGCGCGGTCGTCATCGCCGCGGCCGTCGCCGCGCTGGTGTACGGCATCCTGGCGGCGCCCGATCGGGGCTGGACACATCCGGTGGTGCTGGGCGGTATCGCCGGCGGCCTGATCCTGGCTGGGGCCTTCGCGATCATCGAGCTACGGGTCCGGCACCCTTTGCTGGACGTCCGACTATTTGTCGATCGTCAGTTCGGCACCGGCGCCGCGGCCATCACGGTGCTGTTCATGGTGATGTTCGGCTTCTTCTACCTGGCGATGCAATTCATGCAACTGGTCATGGGCTACAGCCCGCTGGGAACCGCGCTGGCCCTGTCCCCGCTGGCGGTGCCGATGCTCATCTTGTCCCCGCTGTCGTCGTGGTATCTGCCGAAGCTGGGCTTGCGCGTCGTGGTGCTCGTCGGCCTGGGGCTGCTGTCCGCAGGCCTGCTGTCCCTGTGCCTGGTGCGCATCGACTCGTCGTACTGGGCCCTGGCCTGGCCGCTGCTGGTGGTGAGCACCGGAGTCGGCATCTTCACCGCGCCAACGACTTCCGCAATCATGACATCGGTTCCGGATGCCAAGCAGGGGGTGGCGTCGGCGGTCAACGACACCACACGGGAGGTGGGCGCAGCCCTCGGCATCGCACTCACCGGCTCCCTCCTGGCGGCCGGATACACCAAGCACATCGGGCCCGCCATCGCCGGTTTTCCGGCTCCGGTGCAGGACGCCGCGCGCGGCTCATTGGCCGGCGCGGTGGCCGCCGCACCCCACCTCGGCCCGGTCGGCGGTCAGCTCGTAACGGTGGCCCGGGTGGCGTTCCTCCACGCCATGCAGACATCGCTCGTGGTGCTGGCGTCGATCACCGCGGTCGCGGGCGTACTCATCGCGTTCTGGGCGCCCGGCCGCGAACGCACACCACCCAACGACTAGTCAGCACAAGCCTTTTCGGGCGGCGACGGACCCGGCGGCGGTCACGACGCGATGAACCCCGCGGCCCGGTGCGCCAGCATGACGATGGTCGCGTGTGGGCCCCGGCCGGTGATGCCCGGCAGCGCAGCGCCGTCGGCGACCCACAACCCGTCGACGCCGCGCACCCGGCATTGCGGATCGAGGACGGCGCGTTCGTCGCCGTCGGCGCCCATCGGGGCCGTGGCCGACAGATGCTGCGCGGTGGACCAGGCCGGTTCCGCGCCGGTGACGGCAGCACCGAACAGGTCGCGACAGAGTTCGTACCCGGCGTGTAGTGCCGCGGCGTCGGCCGGATCGGCGTCGTAGCGGTGCTCGATGACGGGACGCACCTCGGGATCGTCCGACACCAGCAGGACCCTGCCCTGCGCGCGCGGCCGCATGAGGGAGATGCCGAGGTGCACCGGGTCCGCGCCGTCGGTGACCCCGCCGGTCATGGCCGCGAAGCCCCAGGTGTACGGCCGGATTTCCAATTCGCCGGTGGTGAGCAGCAATTCGAGTGGCGGCCGCCCGGGCGCCGCGGGCCAGGTGGTCGGCACCACCCATTCCGGATGATCCGCGCATCCGGCCCCCACCGGCAGGTCCGCCACCACCGGTACGCCGACCCTGCGCAACTGCGCAGCCGGGCCGATCCCGGACAGCATCAACAGATGCGCGGATTCAATTGCCCCGGCGCACAACACGATCCGGTGGGCGTACCGGTCCGACACCCCCTCGGGGCCGAGGCACCGGACCCCCACCGCGCGGTCACCGTCGAACAACACCCGCAGCGCACGGGTGCCGGCGCGCACCGTCAGGTTGTCCCGGCCGCGCGCGGCCGTCAGATAGACCTCGCCGGGACCGTGCCGATGCCCGGTGTCATCGATGTTGAGCGGCACCGCACCGAGGCCCGGCCCGACCCCGGCCGCGGCATTGAGATCGTCAATCCAGGGGAACCGGGCGCCTGCGACGTCCCGGAAAGCCTGTGAGGAAGCTGCGAATTCGCTGATACGGCGTACCGGCACCGGGCCGGCCGATCCATGTTCGGCACCACTGAAGTCATGGTCCGTCTCGATGGCGCAATAGTGCGGCAGGACATCGGACCAGGACCAGCCCGGCACCGCCCAGGCCGCGAAATCGGCCGGCCAGGCCCGGCAGAAATAGCCGCCGTTGATCGCTCCGGAGCCGCCCAGCACCCGTCCTCGCACGATGTCCACGGACCGCGCCGGGTTCTGCGTCAGCGTCGTGCGGTGCTGTCGCGCCACGGTGCTGTCGACTCCGATGGGCAACACCCAGCCCGGCTCCGGGCGGATGGTGCCGCCGGTCTCCAGCAGCGTCACCTGGCAGGCGGGATCGGCCGAAAGACGCTCGGCCAGAACGCAGCCGGCACTGCCGGCCCCGACGATCAGGACGTCATCGCGGCGTGGGCTCAAGTCCGGATCTGCGGCTTGAGCGCACCCAGATGCCGCTCGCGCACCACGCCGCCCCACAGCCCCAGACCGTAGGCGATGTCATCGAGACGCTTGAGCAGCAGGTAGGCCAGCAGGCCCACGCGCTGGGTGTTGTCGTCGACGGTGTGGTGGCGGCGGGCCCAGTCGACGACGCCGTCCACGATCGCGGCGATCAGCACGACCTGCCGCCAGCGCCGGAAACACACCGCCAGCACCAGCGCCACCGGCCAGTAGTGCCGGCACAGTGCCGCCGCGAGTTGCAGGGCCGCGGCCCACAGTCCCTGCGCGGCCACCGCAGCGACCTCGCGCGGCTCGGTGTCGATCGATCGCAACGAGTTGGCAATGCGCCGGCCGGTGATCGCCGCGGCGATGGTCGAGGCCAGGTAACCCACCCCGGACCCCATGGCCAGCAGCACCCACACCACCAGCGTCCAGCCGGAGATGACGAGCGGTGCCGTCTTGCCCGGATGGCGCACCGACAGCGGCGCGGCAGAGGAACCGTAAAAGGCCTTGCGGGTGAACCATTCTCCCAAGGCGGTGCGGTGATCGTGGCCGACCAGTGCGATCGGCTCGTACCGCAGCCGGGCCCCGGCCTCGATGAACCGCCAGCACAGGTCCACGTCCTCGCCGGACTGCAGCGACTCGTCGAAACCGCCCACCTGGTCCAGCGCCGCGCGCCGGCAGATGATGGCCGCGCTCGGCACATAGGCCACCATGCCGTACGGCACCACCGGGGCTTCCCGCATGCCGAGGTCCAGCGACGAGCGCACGGCCTCGTAGCGCGCGATCAGATTGTCGGGCTCGTGCAGGCCGACGATGCGCGGCGCGACCAACGCGACGGCCGGGTCGCAAAAGTGCCCCAGCAGCGCTTCCAGCCACCCGCGACGTGGCACCACGTCCGAGTCCAGGAACGCCACGAAGTCGGTCTCGCAGGCGGCCAGCCCGGTGTTGCGCGCCGCGGCCGGTCCCCGGCTGACGTCGTGCCGGAGCACGCGCACGTCGCAGTGGCCGGCCAGATCGCAGAAGTCCGCGGCCTGCAGCGGCACCACGGAGCCGTCGTCGACCACCACCACGCGCATGCCGCGCAGGGAGCGCACCAGCCGGGCGACGCCAACGGCGTTGTCGCGTACCGGAACAACGACGGTCACGTCGAGGTGCGAGGGTCCGGTCGCCGGCCGCGGGTGGGCCACCGTGGCGTCGAGCAGCGTGCGGGCCAGCTGCGCGCTCTGCGCGTCGTGGACCTCCAGGCGGCCGCGGTCGAGCATGGTCTGCGCCGCCGGAGCCAGCCGCAGCAGTCGCGTCGGCGAGCCACCGAGCAGCGCGGCGCCCTCACCCAGCACCTTGACCCGGCGATCGACTTGGACGGCAAAGCCGTCAGGCAGCCGCGGCCCAGTCACTGTCCCACCCCCGTCACGCGAGCATCCCCCCAGAGCTCGGCTGCCATGCGCTGATCCGGCGCACGGAGCTTTCGACCATTTCTGCAAAGATACGGGACCCTTCGAGGGCGGATGCCGTGGTGGCGTCCCCCAGCACCCCGACCGGACTGACCGCCGCCATTCCGCCGCGGCGCAATGCCGGCAGCAGCTCGGGCAGCGGTGCGGTGTTGCCGACGACGCTTTCTTCGACCCAGACGTCGGCCGGTGAAAGGTGCAGCAGTACAGACGTTTCGGTATGGCCCGCGTGGGCGTCCGCACCGGCGGCGGTGCACGGGCACCAGGCCACGTCGCGCCCCTCGGCCCGCAGCAGCGTCGTCGCCGCCGCCACCGCCGCCACGTTGCCGCCGTGACCGTTGACGAACACGATCCGCCCGGCCCAGTTACAGGCCGACCGCCCGAACTCGACCAGCAAATGTTCCAACGCGGCCAGGCCGATCGAGATGGTGCCGGGAAAGCTCTCGTGCTCACCGCTCGCGCCGTAGCTGATGGCAGACGCGACCAACCACGTGGGCTGATCGACGCCAGGGATCGTCTGCGCGCGCAGTTCCTCCGCGACGGACCGCGACACTGCCTCAGCGATCCGGGTATCGGTATCCAGCGGCAGGTGCGGCCCATGCTGCTCGGTGGAACCAACCGGGACGATCAACGAAGGCCGCATGGCTTGCAACTGCCTCGACGTCGAGTTCCCGAGCTCGCTGGGAAAAGGCACCCGCCGATGGTAAGCCGAATTTGCCTGCTGTGCGCCAATTGTTGCCGTATACGCAACAATTCGTAGCGAATGGTCAAATCGCCGCGGTTGTCAAGACCCCGGCGACCATCACGTCAGTCCCGTCAGCACCGCGCGTATCAGCGGACCCGTCGAATCACCCGGTCCGCCCCACGGCTCAGCCGCCCAGCCGCCGGGTGAACCCTTCCGGCACCAGGATGTCGTCCGGTCCGAGGTCGTGGATCGACGCCTTGCCCAGCCCACGCAGCGCGGAGTCGATACCGCCGTGCATGATGTCGAGGACGTTCTCGACGCCGGCCTGTCCCTCGGCCGCAAGCCCCCACAGGTAGGCCCGGCCGAGCATGACCGCACGGGCCCCCAGCGCCAGTGCCTTGACCACGTCGCTGCCGCGGCGGATACCGCCGTCCAGCAAAACCTCGACCTGGTCGCCGACAGCCTCGGCAATGGCGGGCAGCGCCCGGATCGACGCCGGGGTGCTGTCCAGGTTGTTACCGCCGTGGTTCGACACAGAGATGGCCGAAACACCGGCATCCACAGCACGTTTGGCGTCGTCGATGCGCATGACGCCCTTGAGCATGAACGGTCCGCCCCACAACTCGCGGAGCCAGGCGATGTCCTCCCAGGTCGGCGCCGGCGTACCCATCCATTCGCCGTACGCATGGAAGAACGGCGGCGCGGGCTGACCGTTGATCGCCTGGTTCGGCACCGACAGGGCCGGCGGCCGCATGGTCTTGGCCCACTGCAGCAGCCAGCGCGGCTTGGTCATGACCTCGGGGCTCATCTTCACGATGGTTTTGAGGTCCATCTTCTCCGGGATCTTGGGGCTGCCCCAGTCGCGCCCGTGGCTGAAGCTCCAGTCGGTGGTGACGATGAGGCCCTTGGCCCCGGCCGCGCGGGCACGCTCAGCGCGGGCCGCGATGTCGTCGCGGCTGCCCAGCCAGTAGATCTGGAAGAACGTCTTGTCGTTGGCCGCGATGACCTCTTCCATCGGCTTGCTCGCGAACGACGACAACCCCATGGCGGTACCGCGGGCTGCGGCGGCACGGGCGACGGCGACCTCACCGTCGGGATGAATGGCCTGCACACCGGTCGGAGAAATGATCACGGGAAGTGAAATCTCTTGACCCATAACCGTTGTGGCCATCTCGCGCTTGTCGAGCGCACCGATGACGTGCGGCGCGAAGCCGAGCTCGCCGAACGCCGCGACGTTGTCGGCGACCGTCAGGCCTTTCTCACTCGCCGAGATCAGCGAGGAGTAGGCGGACTTGGGGAGCCGCTTCTTCGCGCGCTCCTGCGCGATGGCGACGGTTTCGAACCAGGTATCACGGGCCATGATCTAGACAGGACTTTCGTTACAGAACTTCTGGGGAGCCTTGGCCGGCATGGCCAGCAGCTTGAGTGGGACGGGTCCTTTGCGACCGCCACTGCGGGAATGGTCGAGGTGCGACTTGGGCTTGTCGCGGTCGAGCGCCAGGGCGGGCTCGCCGTAGCCCTGCACGCACTCGGGGTCCGGGCCGTCCATGGGCAGGCCGGTGAAGAACTTGGCCGCCATGCAGCCGCCGCGGCAGCTGTCGTAGTGCCCGCAACTGCTGCACGCACCGGCGGACTGCGGCTCCCGGAGCTCGCGGAACAACGGCGCGTTCTGCCAGACGTCCTGGAAACCGTTATCGCTCTGGATGTTTCCGGCCAGAAAGCGCTCGTGGATGGCGAACGGGCAGGCGTAGACGTCGCCCACGGGGTCGATCAGGCACACGACGCGACCGGCGCCGCACAGGTTCAGGCCGGCCAGCGCACCAGGCTCGCCGAGGCCCGACAGGTGGAAGAACGAGTCACCGGTGAGCACCCGCTCCCCCTTGGCGACCAGCCAGTTGTACAGCTGCACCTGCTGCTCGGCGGTGGGGTGCAGGTCGTCCCACACGTCGGCGCCGCGGCCCGACGGACGCAGCCGGGTGATGCGCAGGGTGGCGCCGTAGTTGTCGGCCAGCGCCTTGAAGTCGTCGAGCTGGTCGACGTTGTGCCGGGTCACCACGACCGAGATCTTGGCGTCCTTGAAGCCCGCCGCCTTCAGGTTCTCCAGGGCCCGGATCGCCATGGCGAACGAACCCGGTCCGCGCACCGCGTCGTTGATCTCCGCGGTGGCGCCGTCCAGCGAAATCTGAACGTCCACATAGTCACTCGCGGCCAGCTTGGCGGCGACCGCCTCGTCGATCCGCACGCCGTTGGTGGAGAACTTGACGCCGACGTGGTGCTCGGTGGCGTAGTCGACGAGCTCCCAGAAGTCCGACCGCACCGTCGGCTCACCGCCGCCGATGTTCACGTAGAACACCTGCATGCGCTCGAGCTCGTCGATGATGTCCTTGCACTGCTGCGTGCTCAGCTCCCGCGGGTCGCGCTTGCCCGACGACGACAGGCAGTGCACGCAGGACAGGTTGCAGGCGTAGGTCAGTTCCCAGGTGAGGCAGATGGGCGCGTCGAGGCCGTGCTCGAACTGCTCGATCAGCCGGGGCACAGGTGCCGTTGCGGTCATGGAGCGATGGATCCTTCTGGGCTGTTTTCGCTGTTTTCTTCGGCGGGCACCAGCATCTTGGACTGCACCAGCACGCCGAAGGCGTGCAGATACGGACCCTGCTGGTCATCGTCGATACCGGCGGCGCGACACGCGCTGCGGACGTCCGGGTGGTCGGCCAACGAGTTGACGATCTCGACGATGATGCGGTTCTTCAGGAACGAAAGTTTGCGCGTACCAAAGTGATACAGCAGCGCGCCGAACGGTTCGGGGCGGACGGCGACCTGGTGGTGCAGCCGCCAGCCGCGGTCCGGATCGAAGGCTCCCTCCGGCGGAGCCGGAAATCCGGCTCCTGCGGGCCCGGTCCGGGCCGCGGCTGGTGCAGACACGGTCAGTAGACCCCGCACATACCGTCGATCGAGACCTCTTCGACCAGAGTCTCGGTGACCAGTTCGGTATCGGAATTCGCCTGCTGATTCGAGTCCATGGATCGCCCCTTTCGCTACCGTGGCAGTTGTCGGGCCTCGACAACTGTGATCCAAGTCGCAAGAATATGGCATCGAGTGCCGAAAAGGAAGGGCGGGTCTGATGAGGACCGAGACGGAGCGTCCCGCGCGCGATACCGGGACCGCTCCCCAGCACGGCCGGGTGGGCCGTCGCCGCTCCACCACGCGCGACCACATCACCCACGTGGCGCTCGAGCTGTTCGCGACCCGCGGCTTCGACGACGTCAGCGTCGATGACGTCGCCCATGCCGCCGGGATCTCCCGGCGCACCCTCTTCCGGTACTTCTCGTCGAAGAATGCCATCCCCTGGGCCGACTTCGACGCGAGCCTGACCGAGCTGCGGGACCTGTTGAATGCCGTCCCCCACGACGTACCGATGGACGCCGCGCTGCGGTCGGCGTTGTTGGAATTCAACAGCTTTGATGAATCCGAGACACCCCGGCACCGGCGCCGGATGCAGGTGATCCTGCAGACCGACGCGCTGCAGGCCTACTCGATGACGATGTACGCCGGCTGGCGCGGCGTGATCGCGGCGTTCGTCGCACGCCGGCTGGACACCAAGCCGACGGCGCTGGTGCCGCAGACAGTGGCGTGGACGGTGCTCGGGGTGGCGTTGACCGCCTACGAACAATGGCTCGCCGACGAGACCGTCTCACTGCCCGATGCCCTGGGCGAAGCCTTCGACATCGTCCGCGAGGGCATCGGCGCCGTGTGATTTGTGCACGGTTTTCCGCGGTCAGCGCGGAAAACCGTGCACAAATCACAAGAAGTTGCGGTTGGGGCGTCGGAAAATAGACGCCCGGCGCGACGATAAGGGTGTGAGGGGCGAATCAGACGGTGATGCTCCGCAGACGCTACTGGCGCTGTACGACTCGGCACTGCCCGTCGTCTACGGCTACTTCGTGCGGCGCTGCGGTGATCGGGGCACCGCGGAAGACCTGACGTCGGAGACGTTTCTGGCGGCGATGGACGCCGCCCGCCGGGACTCGCCACCGGCGATCTCGGTGCCCTGGTTGATCGGCGTGGCCCGGCACAAACTGGCCGACCACTACCGGCGCAGACACGACCGCTTCACCGTCCCCGTACCCGAAACACCCGAGCCCGCAGAGCCTTTCGACGACTGGGACGCCGAGCTGGACCGCATCGTTGCCGAGGCCGCGCTGGCCCGGTTGCCCGAACAGCACCGCATGGTGCTGACACTGCGATATCTGTATGACCGCCCCGTGCCCGAATGCGCCGAGCTGATCGGACGCACCGTGCACGCCACCGAGGCCCTGCTCGTTCGAGCCCGAAGGGCATTCAAGACCGAATACCAGGACGGAGGTGCGTCATGACCATGCACAACAGTCACGACCCCCTGACGGTCCTGGCCGGCGGTGAACACCCCGTGCAACCGGACCCGGCTTTCGCGGCCCGACTGCGCGAGCGCCTGGAAGCCGCCGTCACCCTGCCGAAAGGAGTTGTCATGAGTGGCACCGATGCTGCCATCGCCGAACTGAACACCCCCGCCGCCGCTGCGGTCGATGTGCCCCGGCCCGCGGCCCTGCCCTATCTCGCCGTGGCCGACGCGCGGGCCGCGATCGGCTGGTACGTCGACGCGCTGGGTGCCGTCGTCGCCGGGGACCCGATCGTCATGGACGACGGCCGAATCGGGCACGCCGAGCTGGCGCTGGCCGGCGGTGTCCTCTACCTCGCCGACGAGTTCCCCGAGATCGGACTGAAAGCACCAGCACCCCAGTCGGTTTCGGTGAGCCTGATGCTCGCGGTGCCCGATACCGACGCCGCCCTGGCACAGGCCCGGCAGCGCGGTGCGCAGGTACAGCGGGAACCGTACGAGGCGCACGGCTCACGGACCGCGGTGGTGATCGACCCGTTCGGGCACCGCTGGATGCTCACCGGCCCGGTCCCCGGCGTCAACACACCGATCCAGCACGGCGACATCGGCTACGTCTCGGTGCAGACGCCCGACGCCGCGCGCGCTGCCGCCTTCTACGGACACGTCCTCGGCTGGGTCTACGAGACGGGTTCGCACAAGGTCAGCAACAACCGGATGCACACCGGCATCTTCCAGACCACCGGCCCGCAGACGGTGTTCTGCTGCTACGCGGTACGCGACATCGACGCGGCGCGGCAGGCGATCCTGGCCGCCGGCGGTCAGGTGGGCACACCTGAAGTGCACCCGTGGGGCGCGACGCTCGACGCCACCGATGCGCAGGGCACCGACTTCGCGGTGTTCCAACCGGTGCCGGGCATTGCGCGACCCGAGCTGAACGGTGCAGGGCCAGGCGAACTTTCGTATCTGACCTACCAGGTGCCCGACTCGGCCGCGTTCAAGGAGTTCTATGGCGCGGTGCTGGGCTGGACGTTCGAACCCGGCCGGATCGACGACGGGTGGGCGGTGCAGGAATGCCAGCCGATGTCGGGTGTCGCCGGCGGCGCCGCACGCACCGCGGCGGTGCCGATGTGGACCGTCACCGACGTCGACGCCGCGGTGACGCGGGTCCGCGAAGCCGGCGGCACGGTCATCGACGAGCCGACCCGGCAGCCGTACGGCATGTCAGCGCTGTGCGCCGACGATCAGGGCGCGCGCTTCTACCTCGGTTCCTGAGGGATTTGTGCACGAAAATCCGCGCCGGCCGCGGATTTTCGTGCACAAATCCCTGGCTACCAGCCGCGGCGGTGCGGCTGGGAGCCGATCAGTTCCGTGCCGCGGGCGGCGTCGCGGGTGCGGTAGACGATGTACGGCCGGAACAGGTAGCCGATCGGCGCACTGAACACATGCACCAACCGGGTGAATGGCCACAGGCAGAACAAGGCCAACCCGATCACGACATGCAACTGGTAGTACACCGGCACCTCCTTCATGAGGTCGCCGCGGGGCTGGAACACCCAGATCGAGCGGAACCAGATCGAGATGGACTCGCGGTAGTTGTAGGCCTCACCGAACAGGCCCGACCCCAACGTCGTCGCGGTCAGGCCGGCCGCAATCGCGGCCACCAGGAAGACGTACATCACCTTGTCGTTGATGGTGGTCGCCAGGAACACCGGACCGGTGGTTCGGCGGCGATAGACCAGCAATGCGATACCGGTCAACGTCGCGAGGCCCGCCGGGAAGCCCAGCAGCACGGCCTGCACGTGATAGGCGTGCTCGCTGAGACCGACTGCGGTGGTCCAGGATTGGGGAATCAGCAGACCGATCGCGTGGCCCACGATCACCACCAGGATGCCGAAGTGGAACATCGGGCTGGCGATGCGCAGCAGCCGCGACTCGTACAGCTGTGACGAGCGGGTGGTCCAGCCGAACTTGTCGTAGCGGTACCGCCACCAGCTGCCGACGGCGACGATCGCCAGCGTCACGTACGGGACGACATCCCAGAAGACCTTGCCCATCTCAGCGACTTCCTCCCGCCGCCCGACGAGGCGGCACAGTCAAAGTGAACGGTTCCAGCCCAACGGCTTCCGCCGGGGCACCGCCCGCCGTCAGCCGCTGGGCGCGCTGTACGTCCCGCTCGGTCGGCACCGGTAGCGTCGCGCACACCGCCGCGACGGCCGGGGCGTAGGCCGAGCCCCGCGCCGTCAGCGCATCGAGCAACACCCGCATGGGCACCTGATGGGCGGCCAGCAGCCGCCGTCCCGCATCCGGGTCCACGGTGGCGGCGAACTCCAGCACCACCGGAAGGTGGTCGGGCGCTTCGTCTTTCGGGGCCGGGACACCGGCATCGTGATATGCCGCGACGAAAGCATGCATGTGGCTGCCCCGATTGCGCGTGTCACCGGCGGTCCAGTAGGTCAGGTACATGGTGGTCCGCTTGTGCAGATCGAAGGTTTCGACGTAGTCGTAGGCGGCCTGCGCCGGGTCCGCATGGCGCAGCGCCGCCACGGATTCGGCGAGCAGCGCCGCGGCCTGACCGGTGATACCGGCCCGCAGCCGATCCACCGTGTCCAGGCGCTGCGCCCACTGCTGGTCCGGGTAGGTCAGCAGCAGGGACGCCGACTGCCACACCAACCGGTCGGCCAGAGTTCGGTCTCGAGCCCGCAATTTCATTGCGGCTGCCCGTCCCGCCCATTCGGGAACATGCCCGACGGCACCCCGCGTCCGTCCCAGTTCAGCAGGTTGACCCGCGAGGGCCGCCGCTCGTTGGCTGCCATGTGTTCACTGGTCTGCCGGTGTTGCAGCGCATGGAAGGTCTCGACCGCCACCGGCACCGGCATGCCGCTGGTCTCGCCGAACGGGCCGGACTCGTACATCCCGGGGCCACCGTCGAACGACAACGAGCACCCGGGTTCCTCGACCCCGGGCAACTCGGCGCTGTAGGCCGTCGGAATCACGTACCGCTCATCGTATTTCGCGATCGCGAGCAGCCGGTACATGTTGTACATCTCTTCTTCGGTCATCCCGACGGACTGCGGGATGTGCGGCTGCGTCTCGCGGCCCAGATTGATGTCACGCATGTACGACCGCATGGCCGCCAACCGTTTGAGGACGCCGTCGACCACCTCGACGTCGCCCGCGGTGAACAGCCCGGCCAGATACTCCATGGGGATCCGCAGCGCGTCGATGGCCCCGAACAGGTTGCCGACGTCCTCACCGTCATGGCCGTCCCGGCTGACGGCATCGACCACCGGTGACAGCGGCGGGATGTACCAGACCATCGGCACCGTGCGGAACTCCGGATGCAGCGGCAGCGCGACCTGATACGTCTGGATCAACGCGTAGATCGGCGACCGCTGGGCGGCCTCGATCCATTCGTCGGAGATGCCCGAGGCCCGGGCACCGGCGATCACCGCCGGATCGTGCGGGTCCAGCAGGATGTCGCGCTGCGCGGGGTACAGGTCCTTGTCGTCCTCGACCGAGGCGGCGGCGAGCACCCGGTCCATGTCGTACAGCACCAGGCCGAGGTAGCGCAGCCGGCCGACGCAGGTCTCCGAACACACCGTCGGCAGCCCCACCTCGAGGCGCGGATAGCACAAGGTGCACTTCTCGGCTTTGCCGGTCTTGTGGTTGAAATACACCTTCTTGTAAGGACATCCGGACACGCACATCCGCCAGCCGCGGCACCGGTCCTGGTCCACCAGCACGATGCCGTCCTCGGCGCGCTTGTACATGGCACCCGACGGGCACGACGCCACACACGCCGGGTTCAGGCAGTGCTCACAGATCCGGGGCAGGTAGAACATGAACGTCTGCTCGAGTTCGAGCTTGACCTGTTCGGAGACCTTCTGCAGCACCGGATCACCCGGCACGATCTCGGTCGACCCGCCCAGGTTGTCGTCCCAGTTCGCCGACCACGACACCTTCATCGGCTTGCCACTGATCAGGCTGCGCGGCGGGGCGACGGGCATCTGCTCCCCCAACGGCGCCGATGTCAGGTTCTCGTAGTCGTAGGTCCACGGTTCGTAGTAGTCGTCGATCGCCGGCAGTTTGGGATTGGCGAAAATCCGGGCGAGCTTGGCGAACCGGCCACCGTCGCGTAACCGCAGTCGCCCCTTCTTGTCCCGTACCCAGCCGCCGCGCCACTTCTCCTGATCCTGATACGTCCGCGGATACCCTTGCCCGGGACGGGTTTCCACATTGTTGAACCAGACGTACTCGGTGCCGGGCCGGTTGGTCCAGGCCTGCTTGCACGTGACCGAACACGTGTGGCAGCCGATGCATTTGTCCAGATTCATCACCATCGCCATCTGGGCCATGACTTTCACTGGTACGTCACCTCCTGGCTGCGGCGGCGCACCACCGTGACCTCGTCACGCTGATTTCCGGTGGGACCGAGATAGTTGAATGCGTAGGTGTTCTGCGCGTAACCGCCCGCGAGGTGGGTGGGCTTGATGTGCAGTCGGGTCAGCGAGTTGTGAATGCCGCCGCGCTTTCCGGTGGTCTCGGTGAGTGGCACGTCGATGGTGCGTTCCTGGGCGTGGTAGACGTACACCAGCCCCTCGGGCATCCGGTGCGAGACGATGGCCCGGCACACGACGACGCCGTTGCGGTTCACCGCCTCGACCCAATCATTGTCCTGCACTTGAATTTTCGCGGCGTCCTGTGGACTCATCCACATGGTCGGACCGCCGCGCGACAGCGACAGCATGAACAGGTTGTCCTGGTACTCCGAGTGGATCGACCATTTGGAGTGCGGCGTCACGTACCGGACCGTCAGCCCGACACCGTCCGTCGACCCCAGCGCGGGTTCACCGAACAGCCGCGCCATGTCCAGCGGCGGCCGGTAGGTCGGAAGCTGCTCGCCGAGCTCCTCCAGCCAGTCGTGGTCCAGGTAGAAATGCATGCGCCCGGTGAGGGTGTGGAACGGCTTGAGCTGTTCGATGTTCACGGTGAACGGCGCGTAGCGGCGGCCACCGGTCTCGCTGCCGGACCACTCCGGGCTGGTGATCACCGGGACCGGACGGGCCTGCGCATCGGCATAGGTGACGCGCTTCTCTTCACTGCCCTCGGCCAGATGCACCAGCGGTTGCCCGGTACGCCGTTCCAGTGCCTTGAAGCCCTCGACCGCCAGCCGCCCGTTGGTCGTGCCCGAGAGCGCCAGGATGACGTCGGCCATACGCTCGGCCGTCGTGATCGCCGGACGGCCTTGGCCCGCACCGGAATCCATCACCCCGAACTTAGCGGCCAACTCGGCCACCTCGTGGTCGGGGATGGTGGTGACGCCCTTGGTCGTCAGGCCCAGGGTGTCCACCAGCGGGCCGAGCGTCGACCACTTCTCGGCGACCGCACCGTAGTCCCGCTCGACCACGACCAACGGCGCCATCGTCTTGCCGGGTACCGGAACCTCGCCGGTCTCCCGCCAATCCTTCTGCACCCCACCGGGATACGCCATGGCTCCCGGGGTGTCGTGCTGAAACGCACCCATCACCACATCGGTGCGGGTCCCCAGATGCGTGCGCGCCAAGGCGCTGAAGGTCCGGGCGATCGCCCCGAACGCCTCATAGTCCGACCGGGTTTCCCACGGTGGGTCGATGGCCGGGGTGAACGCGTGCACGAACGGGTGCATGTCGGTGCTGGACAGATCGGCCTTCTCGTACCAGGTCGCCGCGGGCAGCACCACGTCGGAGAGCATGGTCGTCGAGGTCATCCGGAAATCGATCGACATCAGCAGATCGAGCTTGCCCTCCGGGATGTCATCGGGCCACGCAATGTCCCTGGGCCGCACCGCTTCCGGTGTCGGCCGTGCCTGCAGGTTCGAATCGGTGCCCAGCAGGTGCTTCAGGAAGTATTCGTTGCCCTTGCTCGACGAGCCCAGCAGATTGGCCCGCCACACGCTGAGCACCCGCGGCCAGTTCTTCGGATTGTCCGGATCGGTGATCGCCAACTTCAGTTCGCCGGTCGCCAATTGCCCGGCCACGTAGCCGGGGATGTCCGCCCCGGCCGCCTTGGCCTCGTCGGCGAGGTCCAGGCTCGACCGATCGAACTGTGGGTAGAACGGATTCCAGCCCATGGCCGTCGACGACGCCAGCACATCCATGGTGTGCTTGCCGCTGAACAGGTTCCGACCCACCGGGCTGGACAGCGCGTCGGCACGGTAGCCGTCGTAGCGCCACTGGTCAGCGTGCACGTACCAGTACGACGTCCCCGGCATCTGCCGCGGCGGGCGGGACCAGTCCAGCGCATTGGCCATGTGGGCCCACCCGGTCACGGGCCGGCATTTCTCCTGGCCCACGTAGTGCGCCCAGCCGCCGCCGTTGCGGCCCATCGAACCGGTGAGCAGCAGCAGCGACAGCACGGCACGGTAGGTCGCGTCGGCGTGGAACCACTGGCAGATGCCGGCGCCCATGATGATCATCGACCGTCCGCCGGATTCCTCGGCGTTACGGGCGAACTCCCGGGCCACCCGGATCGCCTGCGCCGCAGGCACTCCCGTGATCGATTCCTGCCATGCCGGGGTGCACGGCCGGGTGGCGTCGTCGTAGCCGGCGGGCCAGTCGCCCGGCAGGCCGGGGCGCGCCACCCCGTACTGGGCCAGCATCAGGTCGAAGACCGTGCACACCAGGTGTTCGCCCACCCGGCGCACCGGCACCCCGCGGCGCAGCGTCTCGCCGTGCCCGTCGAGGGTGTCGAATCGGGGCAGGGTCACCTCGGCGGTCTCCCCCGCTTCGTCGGCCACCGTCAGCGCCGGCACCAGCCCCTCCAGGTCCAGGTTCCATTTGCCGACGCCGTCGTCGCCGTACCGGAAACCCAACGAGCCCTGCGGAATCGCGACACTGTTGCTGGCGCCGTCGAGCAGTGCCGGCTTGAACTGAGCGTTCTCCACGTCGTAGCCGAGGTCGGCCGCGGTCAGGTTCTTGCCCGGCACCAGGTGCCCGTCGCGCTCTTCGAGCCTGACCAGGAACGGCAGGTCGGTGAACTGGCGGACGTAGTCCACGAAGAACGGAACCCGGTTCTGGACAAAGCATTCCGACAAGATGACGTGGCCCATCGCCATCGCCAGCGCACCATCGGTGCCGGCCGCGCACGGCATCCACTCGTCGGCGAACTTGGTGTTGTCGGCGTAGTCCGGGCTGACCGTCACCACCTTGGTGCCCCGGTACCGCACCTCGGCCATCCAGTGCGCATCAGGGGTACGGGTCACCGGTACGTTGGAGCCCCACAACATCAAATACGCAGCGTCCCACCAGTCCCCGGACTCCGGCACGTCGGTCTGGTCGCCGAATACCTGCGGCGACGCCACCGGCAGGTCGGCGTACCAGTCGTAGAACGACGTCATCGCGCCACCGAGCAGTTGGATGAAGCGCGAACCGGCGGCGAACGACACCATCGACATCGCCGGGATCGGTGAGAAGCCGGCAACGCGGTCCGGCCCGTATTCCTTGATGGTGTGCACGTGCGCCGCGGCGATCATCTCCGTCGCCTCCGCCCAACTGACGCGAACCAGACCGCCTTTGCCACGCGCCTGCTGGTAACGCCGGCGGCGGACCGGGTCAGCCTGAATATCGGCCCAGGCCAACACCGGATCACCCAGGCGCGCCTTGGCCTCCCGATACATGTCGACCAGCAGGCCGCGGGCGTACGGGTAGCGCACCCTGGTGGGTGAATAGGTGTACCAGGAGAACGCCGCGCCGCGCGGGCAGCCCCGTGGCTCGTACTCCGGACGGTCCGGCCCCACCGACGGATAGTCGGTCTCCTGCGTCTCCCAGGTGATGATGCCGTCCTTGACGTACACCTTCCACGAGCACGACCCGGTGCAGTTGACGCCGTGGGTGGAACGCACCACCTTGTCGTGGCTCCACCGGTCGCGATAGAACACGTCGCCCTCGCGACCGCCCTGCCGAGTGACACTGCGCAGATCTTCGGAAACCGCGCCGCCCGGGAAGAACCGGGCGCTCTCGATCAGCAATTCCTCGATCCGGCCCCCGCTACGCGCTTCGGACTTGCCCACCTACCCAGACAAGCACGACTTTTCTGCGTGGGTGTGAATTTGATGGAAATGCCCGCCGAGGGGCCCGATAACCCGAAAAGTAGTAGACCGCAGCAAGTTCCGGCTATTTCGCCGTTCGTCCCCGCAACCCGGCGGCCAGCAGATGCCAGACCATCGCCAGGAATGTCGCAGTCCAGGCACCCAGAGCAATCCAGCCCTCGGCGTCACCGAACACGACGAGCGCGGGCACATCGTCGGCCAGGCCGAGGAAATGCCCGGCCACGCCGTACATGCCCAACGGGAACACCATGCTCCACAAGGCAGTGACGTAGTTCAACGGCACCCGCTGGATCACGTGCCGCCAGAAACCGGCGGCGATCAACGCCGGGATCAGCCATGTCCCGAAGCCGAAGAACAACACCGCCACCCCGGCGATCAGCTCACGCGTCGCCGCGATCAGTGGGGTGTCGACCATCTGCACCATCCGGGCACCGGCCAACACGGTGATTGCTGTGGCACCCATGGCAATCCAATATGGCGGCGTGAGTTCCTGCGCGCTGACGGGGTACAACAGCATTCGCACGGCGACCAGGATGGCCGCGGCCGCATACAGAAAGCCGCCGACCGACCAACACACCACCGCTAACAGCGCCAGCTCCCGGTGCCAGGAACCGAGCACCGGTTGCAGCGCGGCCGCCAGCACCGCAACCGACTGACTGGCAACCACCGCCAGGAACCACGTCCCGTTCACCCGCGACAACGTCGGCCCCTCCGGATGACCGAGCACGGCGGTCCACGGAATCAGGTATCCCAGGACCAGCCAGGACACAAACCCGACGCCCAACAGCCAGACCGCCGGCCCGACATGTCCGTCGGCCAGCAACCGGGTACCGAGCACGTTGGTGCCCGCGACAAAGGTGAATGTCGTGAAGCTACGCTGCGGATCGGCCAGATCGGCCCGAAAATCGCGCCCGAACAACATGATTCGCGCGAGATTGCCGGCCACCAGTACGACGTAGGCGATCCCCGCGATCCACAGCAGCAGCGCCGAGATGAACTCGAGACGGTGCGCGTGCATCGCGGTCGAGACGATGCCCGTCGCCATCACGACGGCGAAGTAACCAGGTTCGAGCGTGCGCAGCGCCTCGCGAAGCCCCCCGGCCCGCGCCTCAGTAGTCATGCCGTGATTCTCGCGATTTGTGCACGATTTCCCGCGCTGAACGCGGATTTTCGTGCACAAATCGCGAAGAACGTCAGCCCAGGACGTCGGCGATCGGGACGGCGTTGGCGATCTTGGCCCGGTTCTTCATTACCTTGCCCGGCATGCCGCCACCGACGACGCCGCTCACCAGGCCGTCGCGCTCGTAGAACGCCAGGAACTTGCGGCCGTCGTCTTCGATGATGTGCACGGTGTCGCCGGCCTTGGGCTCACCCAGGCACTGGATCTTGACGTCGTACTGGTCGCTCCAGAAGTAGGGCACGACCACGGCGGCGGTGGCATCCTGGCCCAGCATCGCCGGCACGATGACCCGCGCCTGCTCGGCCACATTGCTCCAATGTTCCACCCGCACTTGATGTCCCGCCACGTCACGCCACGAGGCGACGTCACCGATCGCCCACACGTTCGGCGCGCTGGTACGGCCGGCGGCGTCGCACACGACGCCGTTGTCGACGGCGATACCGCTGCCGTCGAGCCAGTCGGTCGACGGGCGCGAACCGATACCGACGACGACGACGTCGGCGTCCAGCCCGGAGCCGTCGGCCAGTTGCACCTTCTCGACGTGGCCGGTGCCGGTCACGCCGGTGACGCCGACGCCGCAGCGCACGTCGACGCCCTCGGCGCGGTGCAGCCGGGCGACCAACTCGCCGATCTCGGTACCGAGCACCGATGCCAGCGGCGTGGGCTGCGGCTCGACGATCGTCACCTCGACACCCATCTTGCGCAGGCTGGCGGCCACCTCGCAGCCGATGAACCCGGCGCCGATCACCACGGCGCGATTGGCCGACCCGGCGTGCGCACGCAGCGCCAGCGACTCGTCGTAGGTGCGCAGCACCCGGATGCCCTCGAGGTCCGGCAGCGACGGGATGGTGCGCGGCACCAGGCCCGTGGCGATGACCAGTTCCTCGTACGCGACGACCTCACCGTTCGCCAACGTCACCGTCTGCGCCTCGGTGTCCAACTTGACCGCGCCCGAACCCAGCAGCAGCGTGATGTTGTTCTCGGCGTAGAACTCGGCGGGCTTGAGCGTCGTGTCGTCGACCTCGGCGCGCAGCACGTCCTTGGACAGTGGCGGCCGGTCGTACGGCAGATGGACCTCGTCGCTGATCAGCGTGATCGGCCCGGCGTACTCCGCTTTACGCAGCTGCTCAGCGGTACGTGCAGCGGCCAGACCGCCACCGACAATGACGATGCCTCCGTTTGTAGTCACGTCGGCTTTCTTACACGATGCGACCCGCGCAAGATAGGCCACCCTGTGCTTGCCTGCTCAGCACGCCCGGCAGGGGATCAGGGCTGGCGCCAGCCGCCGACCCTGCGCTCGACGATGTTCGACAGCACCACGATGCTCTCGCTGCGTTCGATGGCCGCGCTGCCACGGATGCGCTCCAGCACCGCCTCCAGATGTCGCATGTCCCGGGTCATCAGATGCAGGATCGCGTCGGACGTCCCCGTCACCGTGGCAGCCGAGACCACCTCGGGGATACCTTCCCACGCCTCGCGCAGCTGCGCCGGCGTGATGGTGCCGTGGCAGTACACCTGAACGTATGCCTCTGTGCCCCAACCGATCACGTTCCGGTCGACGACGGTGGTGAAACCGCGGATGACGCCCGTGGCGAGAAGCCGGTCGACCCGCCGCTTGACCGCCGGCGCCGACAGGCCGACCCGCTCACCGATCTCGGCGAACGTGGCGCGCGCGTTGTCCGCCAATTCGGCGAGGATGCGCTCGTCGGTCTCGTCGACGCTTTCCACCGGCCGCACACCTCCCTCACGCAATAGATTGTCGAATCGCGAGTCATCAAACAATAGATCTGTTACATATGCGCAACAAGCATCGATTGCTTGCACGCAAGAGTGCTCCTACCATCGAATTATGACGATTACTGATGTCGTCAAGATGGCGACACCGAATCCAGGTTGGCGACCAGACCGGGTGGCCCGCCCCCGGCACTATGTGATGACCCGGCCGACGCATTTCGCCGTCGAGTATGCGATCAACCCGTGGATGGACACCTCGACCCGCGTGGACACGGCGCTGGCGGTGCGGCAGTGGGAGCAGCTGGTCCGCACGTACCGGAGCCTCGGGCACACCGTCGAACTGGTCGACCCGATTCCCGGACTCCCCGACATGGTGTACGCCGCCAACGGCGGGCTGGTGCTCGACGACGGATTCGAGAAGGTGGCCATCATCGCCCGGTTCACCTACCCGCAGCGCACCGGAGAATCGGTGGCCTACGCCGGCTGGATGATGGACCACGGCTACTGCCCGCTGTACACCGAGCACACCAACGAGGGCCAGGGCGACCTGCTGATCATCGGATCAAAGATCCTGGCCGGCTATGGATTCCGCACCGACCGCCAGTCGCACGACGAGGTCGCCAAGCTGTCCGGGTTGCCGTTGGTGAGTCTGCAGCTGGTCAATCCCCGCTTCTACCACCTCGACACCGCACTGGCCGTCCTCGACGACGAGACCATCGCGTTCTATCCCCCGGCCTTCGGCGCCACGTCGGTGGCGTTGCTGCGCAAGATGTTTCCGGGTGCCATCGAGGTTTCCGACGCCGACGCCCACGTGCTCGGCCTGAACGCGGTGTCCGACGGACTGAACGTCGTACATCCGGCCGCGGCCACCGGCTTCGCCGCGCAACTCGCCGCCGCCGGTTTCCGGCCCGTCGGTGTCGACCTGTCCGAGTTGCTCAAGGGCGGCGGGTCGGTGAAGTGCTGCACCCTGGAGGTGCACTCGACGTCATGCTGAAAGCCGTTGCGGGAACACCGCAGAGCACGGCTCAGCTGATCGCCCTCGACGACCGCTACGCCGCGCACAACTACGCCCCGCTACCGGTCGTCGCGGCATCCGCCGACGGTGTGTGGATCACCGATCCGGAGGGGCGCAGCTACCTGGACTGTCTGGCCGCGTATTCGGCGGTCAACTTCGGCCACCGCAACCCGGAAATCCTGGCGACCGCGCACGCCCAACTGGACGCCGTGACGCTGGTCAGTCGCGCCTTCCACTCCGACCGCCTGGGCCCGTTCTGCGCCGCGCTCGCGCAGTTGTGCGGCAAGGATCTGGTGCTGCCCATGAACAGCGGCGCCGAGGCCGTCGAGAGTGCGATCAAGGTCGCGCGCAAATGGGGCCGGGACGTCAAAGGAGTGACGGCGCCCAACATCATCGTGGCGCAGGGCAACTTCCACGGCCGCACCACGACGATCATCAGCTTCTCCGACGACGAGACGGCCCGGCAGGGTTTCGGCCCGTACACGCCGGGCTTCCGGTCGGTGCCGTTCGGGGACGCCGACGCGCTCGCCGCCGCCGTCGACGACGACACCGTCGCGGTGCTGATCGAGCCGATCCAGGGCGAGGCCGGCATCATCGTGCCGCCCGACGACTATCTGTCACGGGTGCGCGCGCTGTGCACCGACCGCCGCGTGCTGATGATCGCCGACGAAATCCAGTCCGGCCTGGCCCGTACCGGGCGCACGTTCGCCTGCGACCACTGGGGCGTGGTGCCGGACATCTACGTACTGGGCAAGGCACTGGGTGGCGGCGTGGTGCCGCTGTCCGCGGTGGTGGCCGACGCCGATGCGCTCGGCGTGCTGCACCCCGGCGAGCACGGATCGACGTTCGGCGGCAATCCACTGGCCGCGGCCATCGGCACCACGGTGGTCGGCATGCTGCAGCGTGGTGAATTCCAGTCCAGGTCAACCGAACTCGGCCGGCATCTGCATGCCCGTCTGACCGCGATGATCGGACACGGCGTGACGGCCGTGCGTGGGCTGGGCCTGTGGGCGGGCGTCGACCTCGATCCGGCCGTCGGCACCGGCCGCGAGGCGAGCCTGCGACTGGCCGAACGCGGTGTGCTGACCAAGGACACCCACGGGCCGACGCTGCGGTTCGCCCCGCCGCTGGTGATCACCCCGGCCGAAATCGACTGGGCGATGGACCGATTCGCCGAGGTGCTGGCCGAACCCCCGGGCGCGCGGTGGTAGACCCATAGGATGCGCTTCAATCCGCCACCCAACTGGCCGCCGTTTCCGCCCGGCTGGCGGCCCGGGCCCGACTGGCAGCCGGATCCGTCGTGGCCGCCGCCACCACCGGGATGGGCGTTGTGGGTGGACGACCAATACGGTTACGCGCCAACAGATCCGGGGCCACTGCGCCGGTCCGGCGCCCGGAAATGGTGGATCATCGGCGGTGCGGTGCTCGCCGTGCTTGCCCTGGTGGCAGGCGGCACGGTGGTCGCCATAAAGTCCCTACACGAGACCGCGACGCCGTCGACCGCGACGCCGACGCCGTTCAACGGCCTGACCATCGTGCCCACTCATCCACCGGAGCCGACGGACTTCAACACCTGGAACCCCGTCGGAGGCATCGACGCCACGTACACCAACAACGGCCGAACGGTACGCCTCGACCCGCACGGCACCCCGCCCGCTGCATGGACAGGACTGATCCAGCCCGGTGATCCGGCGTGCTCGCTGCGGTTCACCGGACGGGTCCGCGGCACGACGGGCGGCTACGCCATCGGGCTCACCACGATCAACAGCCCAGCCGACGCGGATGCGGTCGCGATCCCGGCACCGGCCGACAACGACTGGCACGCAATCGATGTGACGATCACCAAGGCCGGCGACGTCGACGTCGACCTCGACGGCAAATCCACGCTGCGACGCACGACGACGCCCGGCTGCGGCCGTCCCGCGATCAGAATCTCGGCGGGCGCAACAGAATTCGCCGACGTGCTGGTCGGTCAGGTGTCCGCGTAGGTCAGTACTTCATGACGCCGCGGTCGACGGCGATCTGGGAACCGGAGATGGTCCCCGACCCCGGGCCGGCCAACCACGTCACCACATCGGTGACCTCTTCGGGCGTCATGAATTCCTGCAGACCGGCCTTGCCGTCGTGCGCGACGGGCTTGTACGGCATCGGCGCGAAGCTGTGCAGGTAGGTCGGGTACTTGGAGAAGATCGCGCCCATGGCCTCGGGCTCGATCATGGGCGTCATGATCGAGTAGGGGTGAATCGAGTTGACGCGGATGCCGAACTCGCCCACCTCGAGTGCCAGGGCATTGGTCAGACCGACGAGGCCGAACTTGGAAGCCGCGTAGTGGCCGTTGCCCGGCGTCGCCTTCAGACCGGCCGACGAGCTGACGATGATGATCGAGCCACCATTGCCGGCCTCGATCATGGCGGGCACCACCGCCCGGATGGTGCGCCAGGTGCCGGACAGGTTGACGTTGACGACGCTGTCCCACTGGTCTTCGTCGATCTCGAACAGCCGTCCCCAGCTCAGCACGCCCGCGTTGGCCACCAGGATGTCCAGCCTGCCGAACTGCTCGACAGCGTCGGCGACGACCTGCTTCTGGGCGGCGAGATCGCGGATGTCGACCTCGCGGGCGAGCACCTTGCGGCCCTCGGCCTCGACCAGACGCGCGGTCTCGGCGAGATCCTCCGACGTCGGCATGGGGTAGGTGATGGTGTCCGAGACAGGACCACAGATGTCGATGGCGACGACGTCGGCGCCTTCGCGCGCGAACCGGATCGCATGCGCGCGACCCTGGCCCCGGGCGGCCCCGGTAACAAACGCCACTTTGCCTTCGAGTGCTCCGCCTGCCGCCATTGCCAGTCCTTCCATCACAGTTCGCGCGAGTTCTTAGCCAGGCTAGCAGCAAAACTGAAACGTGTTCTAACAATGTCCGGAGACCGGGATGGCTACAGCTCGGCGATGATCTGAGCGCGCTTGGCGGTGTACTCGGCCTCGCTGATGGTGCCCATGGCGCGCAGCGTCTCGATCTCCTGCAGCCGCTGTGCGGTCGACGGCGCCGGTGCCGGCGGCACGACAGGTGCCGCCGCCGCGGGCGCTGCGGCCGGCTCCCGCTCGGCGGCCGTCGCCCGCCGGACCACGTCCATGACCTGTTGCCGCACGGCCGGATTCGACCGCAGGTCCGCCATGCCCTCGAGCGCCACCCCGTTGGCCTTGAGAATCTGCAGGATCGCCATGATCGGACCCGACTGTCCCGTCAGGTCATACGTCCGGCCGTCCTGCTCCGACGTCAGCCGGACCGGCATCATGCCCGACACCAAAGCGCTTCGCTGCCAGTCGATGTGGAACTTGTTGGTCGCCGGATCGACCAGTACGACGAGCTTGCGGGCCGTGATCATCGGCAGCCGGCTCACCGAGGCCAGCACCTTGTCCTGCGCTTGGAAGGGCGCCAGGCCCGGCCCCGAGATCTGCAGATTCAGTTTCACCAGTGGCTGGTCGTTCACCCGGGTACCGGTCTCACCGATCCCGGTCACCTCCGCCAGCCCCAGTACCCCGCCGGCCTCGAGTTGCTCGAGCTCCGCCGACCGCATCTGACCGAAGCCCGCCAGCCCCAAGGCGACCAGCACATCGATGGCCGTCACCAGCAGACCCGCCCAGAACATCCACTTCAGCAACTCGTCCTGGCCGGAGAAGAAGTACACCGCCAGGAAGATCGGGCCCACCAACCCGCCGCACAGCAGCACCATGGCCTGAGCCTTGAGATAACGCACCAACATGTCAGCCACGCTCCTTGATCAGCTGAACCGCTGCGAGAGACTCTAGTGCGGCTCAGTCGCCGAGGACGTCCAACAGGACGAACGAGAAATTGTCGGCGGCGCCGTTGGCCCGGGCGGTCCCGATGATGATGGCCGAACCGTCGCCACGGTCGTTGCACGCGGTGGCCGCCTGCAGATCGTGGTGCTCCATCTGGCCGTGCACACCGTCCGAGCACATCAGGTAGCTGCCCGGCTGCAACGGTGTCGCGGTCAGGTGCGGCACGATGGGCACACCCTGTCCCAGCGACTGCGTGATGATGTTGGTGGGCCGGCCCGCGGCGTCGAGGACGGCGTCGTCGACCGACACCTGGGTCAGCGTCTCCCCCGCGACCGAGTACACCCGGCTGTCCCCGACGTTGAAGACGATCACCTCGTCGGCCGTCAGGCAGACCCCGGCGATGGTCGTACCCATCCCGGCCAGTTCGGTGTCGCGGCCCATGTCGCACAGCCAGTCGCTGACGTACGACAGCGACGACGTGATGTCGTCGCCACCGGTCCAGCCCGGCGACATCGTCGCAATCATGCTCAGCGCCGTCCGGCTCGCGACGTCGCCGCCGACGTGGCCGCCCATGCCGTCGCACACCGCGCAGACGAACGGGGAGCCCGGCTGCATCCGCATCTCCACCAGGACACCGTTGTGCGTCTGACTGACCCAGCCGCCGACCATCACGGCATCTTCGTTGCGCTTGCGCCGTAATCCGGTGTCGGTGAATGCCCGCACGTTCACCCGCACGACAGGCCACCCCTCATCGCGTTCCCCTCCATCGCGAACGATCCTGCCATCTTGCCTGCAAGTACCACGCGTCGACACCTCTTTCTCATCGCAAAACAAAGCGCCGCCCACCCGAAGGTGAGCGGCGCTCCGCTTGGTGAAGCTAGATCACTTGATGATCTTGGTAACGCGACCCGCGCCGACGGTACGACCGCCCTCACGGATGGCGAAACGCAGACCCTCGTCCATGGCGACCGGCTGGATCAGCACGACGGAGATGTCGGTGTTGTCACCGGGCATGACCATCTCGGTGCCCTCGGGCAGGGTAACCACGCCGGTCACGTCCGTGGTACGGAAGTAGAACTGCGGACGGTAGTTGTTGAAGAACGGCGTGTGGCGGCCGCCCTCGTCCTTGGACAGGATGTAGACGCTGCCCTCGAACTCGGTGTGCGGGGTGGTGGTGCCGGGCTTCACGACGACCTGGCCACGCTCGACCTCTTCGCGCTTGATACCACGAACCAGCAGACCGACGTTGTCGCCGGCCTGGCCCTGGTCGAGCAGCTTGCGGAACATCTCGACACCGGTGACGGTGGTCTTGGTCGTGGTCGGGCGGATGCCGACGATCTCGACCTCTTCGTTGACGTTGATCACGCCACGCTCGACACGGCCGGTCACCACGGTGCCACGACCGGTGATGGTGAAGACGTCCTCAACGGGCATCAGGAACGGCTTGTCGGTCTCGCGAACCGGGTCCGGGATGGACTCGTCGACGGCCTCCATGAGCTCCTCGACGGACTTGACCCAGGTCGGGTCGCCCTCGAGCGCCTTCAGCGCCGAGACGCGGACCACGGGGGCCTCCTCGTCGAAGTCCTGAGCCGACAGCAGCTCCCGGACCTCCATCTCGACGAGCTCCAGCAGCTCCTCGTCCTCAACCATGTCGGACTTGTTCAGCGCGACGAGGATGTAGGGCACGCCGACCTGGCGGGCGAGCAGCACGTGCTCACGGGTCTGCGGCATCGGGCCGTCGGTGGCGGCGACCACGAGGATTGCGCCGTCCATCTGGGCGGCACCGGTGATCATGTTCTTGATGTAGTCAGCGTGACCGGGGGCGTCCACGTGGGCGTAGTGGCGCTTGTCGGTCTGGTACTCAACATGCGAGATGTTGATGGTGATACCGCGCTGACGCTCCTCGGGCGCGTTGTCGATCTGGTCGAATGCGCGCGATTCGTTCAAATCGGGGTACTTGTCGTGCAGAACCTTGGTGATTGCTGCAGTCAGCGTGGTCTTGCCGTGGTCAACGTGACCGATGGTCCCGATGTTGACGTGCGGCTTCGTCCGCTCGAACTTCGCCTTCGCCACTTCTGTGTCCTCCTGGACTTGTTGGTGCTTTGGTTAAGCAGTTTTGATGTGTTCAGTTATGTGGTCTGCCGCAGCAGAACGGGACAGAGACTACTGGCCCGTCGCCTTGGCGATGATCTCCTTCGACACGTTCGCCGGAACTTCGGCGTACGAGTCGAACACCATGGAGTAGTTCGCCCGGCCCTGGGTCTTCGACCGGAGGTCGCCGACGTAGCCGAACATTTCGGACAGCGGAACCTGTGCCTTGACGACACGAGCACCACTGCGCTCCTCCATGGCCTGGATCTGGCCACGGCGGGAGTTCAGGTCGCCGATCACGTCGCCCATGTAATCCTCGGGCGTGGTGACCTCGACGGCCATGATCGGTTCCAGGATGACCGGCTGCGCCGCAGACGCAGCCTTCTTCAGTGCCTGCGAACCGGCGACCTTGAAGGCCATTTCCGACGAGTCGACGTCGTGGTAGGCGCCGTCGAGCAGCGTCACCTTCAGGTTGACCAGCGGGTAGCCGGCCAGGATGCCGTACTGCATCGCGTCCTGCGCACCGGCATCCACCGACGGGATGTACTCACGCGGGATACGGCCACCGGTGACCTTGTTCTCGAATTCGTAGGTCGCACCGTCTTCGCCGATGAAGGGCTCGACGTTGATGATGACCTTCGCGAACTGGCCCGAACCACCGGTCTGCTTCTTGTGGGTGTACTCCACGTTCTGCACGGCCTTGCGGATGGTCTCGCGGTACGCGACCTGCGGCTTACCGACGTTGGCCTCGACCTTGAACTCGCGACGCATGCGGTCGACCAGGATGTCCAGGTGGAGCTCGCCCATACCGCCGATGACGGTCTGGCCGGTCTCCTGGTCCAGGTGCACCTTGAAGGTCGGGTCCTCTTCGGCCAGCTTCTGGATCGCGGTGCCCAGCTTCTCCTGGTCGCTCTTGGTCTTCGGCTCGATGGCCACCTCGATAACCGGGTCCGGGAAGGTCATGGACTCCAGGACGATCTGGTTGCTCGGGTCGCACAGGGTGTCACCGGTGGTGGTGTCCTTGAGGCCGATGACCGCGTAGATGTGACCGGCGGCAGCCGACTCGACCGGGTTCTCCTTGTTGGAGTGCATCTGGAACAGCTTGCCCAGACGCTCCTTCTTGCCCTTGGTCGAGTTGATGACCTGGGCACCGGAGTCGACCTTGCCCGAGTAGACGCGGACGTAGGTCAGCTTGCCGAAGAACGGGTGCGTGGCGACCTTGAACGCCAGGCCCGAGAACGGCTCGTCGGCCGACGGCTTGCGCGAGATGATCTCGTCTTCCTTGCCCGGGACGTGGCCTTCGGCGGCCGGCACGTCCAGCGGGGTCGGGAGGTAGTCGATGACCGCGTCGAGCATGGGCTGCACACCCTTGTTCTTGAACGCGGAACCACACAGCACCGGGTAGGCGGCGCTGGTGACGGTCAGCTTGCGCAGACCGCCCTTGATCTCATCGATGGTCAGCTCTTCGCCGCCCAGGTACTTCTCCAGCAGCGCCTCGTCGGTCTCGGCGACCGCCTCGATCATCGCGGTGCGGTACTCCTCGGCCTTCTCCTGCAGGTCGGCCGGGATGTCGATGGTCTCGTACTTCTCACCGAGCTTGGTCTCGCCGCGCCAGACCTTGGCCTTCATCTCGACCAGGTCGACGATGCCCTCGAAGTCACCCTCGGAGCCGATGGGCAGCTGAATCGGGATGACGTTCGCGCCCAGGCGGTCCTTCATGGTCTGGACCGAGAAGTAGAAGTCGGCGCCCAGCTTGTCCATCTTGTTGACGAAGCAGATACGCGGCACGTCGTACTTGTCGGCCTGGCGCCACACCTGCTCGGACTGCGGCTCCACGCCTTCCTTGCCGTCGAAGACGGCAACGGCACCGTCGAGCACGCGCAGCGAACGCTCCACCTCGACGGTGAAGTCGACGTGGCCCGGGGTGTCGATGATGTTGATCTGGTTGTCGTTCCAGAAACAGGTGGTGGCAGCGGAGGTGATGGTGATACCACGCTCCTGCTCCTGCTCCATCCAGTCCATGGTGGCCGCGCCGTCATGGACCTCACCGATCTTGTACGAGATACCGGTGTAGAAGAGGATGCGCTCGGTCGTCGTCGTCTTGCCGGCGTCGATGTGCGCCATGATGCCGATGTTGCGGACCTTGTTCAGGTCGGTCAGCACGTCCTGTGCCACGGCTAGATTCCCACTCTTTCAGTTGCTTTAAGTAAATCCGCGTCGCCCGGGAGGGCGGTCAGTTGTGAATCAGATGCGCCGGCCGCCGACATTGGCGGCCGGCGATTGAGTCACCAGCGGTAGTGCGCGAAGGCCCGGTTCGCCTCGGCCATCTTGTGGGTGTCCTCGCGTCGCTTGACGGCGGCACCCAGGCCATTGCTGGCGTCCAGGATTTCGTTGGCCAGGCGCTCGACCATGGTCTTCTCGCGGCGAGCCTTCGAGAAGCTGACCAGCCAGCGCAGCGCCAGGGTGGTCGACCGGTCCGGACGAACCTCGACCGGCACCTGGTAGGTCGCGCCACCGACGCGGCGGCTGCGGACCTCGAGGGACGGCTTGACGTTGTCCATGGCACGCTTCAGCGTCACGACGGGGTCGGTGCCGGTCTTCTCACGAGCCTGCTCAAGGGCGCCGTAGACGATGCGCTCGGCCAGCGACTTCTTGCCGTCCAGCAGCACCTTGTTGACGAGCTGGGTGACCAGCTGCGAACCGTAGACCGGGTCGTTGACCAGCGGCCGCTTCGGCGCGGGGCCCTTGCGTGGCATTAGCTCTTCTCCTTCTTGGCGCCGTAACGGCTGCGTGCCTGCTTGCGGTTCTTGACACCCTGGGTGTCCAGCGAGCCGCGGATGATCTTGTAACGCACACCGGGGAGGTCCTTCACACGACCGCCGCGCACGAGCACCATCGAGTGCTCCTGCAGGTTGTGGCCTTCACCCGGGATGTAGGCCGTGACCTCAACCTGGCTCGTCAGCTTCACACGGGCGACCTTGCGCAGCGCCGAGTTCGGCTTCTTGGGGGTGGTGGTGTACACGCGGGTGCACACACCACGACGCTGCGGGCTGCCCTTGAGCGCCGCGGTCTTGACCTTGGCGGTCTTGTCGTGGCGACCCTTGCGGACCAGCTGGTTGATGGTTGGCATCTATCGGCTTTCTGTGTTGCGTTCGTACTGCGGTTTTAAGTCTCTGTACTGCGGTTTTCGTCCGATCGCATACCCCGCGTCCGGGCGTGTCGCACGAGGCTGGGCACAGAACCTTTCAGTGCACCACGGACATGCGAATTGGCCCGGCGTGCAGGCATGCCTACAAACACAATGAATGCAAGCGCCCAGTCGGCCAGGCACGAACCACCACGATACCAGTACGGACCGCCACGATCCAAACCCGCACAGAGGACTCAAACCGCAGGTCAGAGCGGTGCGGCCAGGAGCGTGATCAACACCTTATCGGTGGCGCGGTCCCCATCGGGTCATCAGAACCACTCCGAGGATGACCGCGAAGATCACCACCACCCCGCCGCCGAGAACCGCGATTCGTTGCACCGACCAGAACGACGGCGCGATCCGACCCGTCTGCACCGACTGCACCGATATCGGCAGCTGCAGCGGCCCGCCGGCCACCACGGCGGCGAACGACTTCGCCGAATCGGCGGTGAACTGCCCGTGGATCTGGGTGCGTCCCGTCGTGATGGGTTCCAGCAGCGCCGGCGCACTGACGACCTGGGTGTCGACCGTGAAAGCGGTCCGGGCGCCGGTGTTGGCCGCGGTGAACGTCGACCAGACGTCGGCGGCCTTGTCGTCGAAGGTGACGAAGACGACGAAGTCGCCGCGCTGCCCGCCCTGGCGCGCCGAGGCGTCCTTGATCTGGTCACCGCCGATGATCAACTTGTCCAGCAGATACACCTGCTTGCCGTCGTCGGAGCAGGTGACGAGCGGCAGCTTGGGGTCGTCATGGTCGGCGAGCGCGTCCGGCTGCCCGCAGCGCGTGGCCTGGAACTGCAGCGACAACACCTGAATCTGCGGCTGGGTGCTCTGCCGCAGCGCCTTCTCATCGGCGATGCGCTGGCTGTCGGCCGCCTTCGGGGCCGACGGGGTCTGGGACGCCGGCTCGGCCTGCGCCGGAATCGTGTGGATGACGGGCCGTATATAGAGGCGGCCGACGGCGGTGATGCCGCGCAGCTGCGCCTCGGTGACGTCGGTGGCGCTGACCTTGAGCGTGTTCCCGTCCAGCCCGACGGTCACGTCGTGGCCACCGAGGTGGTTGATCCGGGATTCGACGACCTTGCGGGTCTGCGCGAGGGCATCCGGCGCCGTTCCGGGCGGCGCCTGAATCGCGACCGACGCGTGGACCACCGGACGGGGCGGGCCGGCGCGCCAGATGTCCCGGGTCACGAACACCGTCGCGCCATAACTGAGGATCAGCACTGCCAGCACCAGGGCGACCAGCCAGCGGGGCACGCCGGACGGCGCGGGCACGGGCGGCGGCCACCCGGGCGGCATCGCCGGTGGCATCCCCGGCGGCATGAAGCCCGGCGGTGGTGGCTGGGGCGGGTGCGGCGGCTGCCAGCCGCTGTGGTCGTCAGACATCACGCGCTCCCCTGATCAAGCCGAGTCGCGCTCGTTCATCCCTCGGGCCAGCCGTACCACCATGTCGGTGAACACCGCGTCGGTGTCGACACCGTCCATCACGCCCGTCATCTCCAGCAACACGAAACCGTGCAGGGCCGACCAGAACTCCAGCGCCGCGTAGAAGGCGTTCTCACCGTCGAGTCCGTACGACGCCAGAACCGCGATCACCGGCCCGGCCGCCGCGTGCGTCGCGGCGGTGTACTCGGGGTCGTCGCCACCCAGCGGCATCCGGGTGAAGGCCGAGTACCGACCCGGATGGTGATGGGCGTAGCTGCGGTAGGCACTGGCCATGGCCATCACGGCGTCGTCCCGGCTGCGGCCCTCGCCGACCGTGTTGAGCATGCCGATGATGTCGTCGATGACGCGCATCCGGACGGTGCGGCGCAGGTCATCGAGGCTCTGCACGTGGTTGTACAGCGACGGGCCCTTGGTGCCGAGCTGGTTGGCCAGTGCGTTGATGGTCAGCGCATCCCAGCCCTCGCGGTCGAGGAAGGTCAGTGCCGCGCTGACGATCGAGTCCCGGCTGAGCTTGGTGGCCCGCGCCGCCGCCCGCGGCCGCACCGGCGCAGCCGGTCGGGCATCCCCAACCGCTTGCGACTCTGGCCGAGGTGCCATCTGCCCGATCCTCCGGTGTTCTATCGTGATTCCACGGACCGCGGCGCGGTCGGTTAACTAATGACTCTAACCTCTGGACGCTGCAGATACGTTGCCATTTGGGCGAATCTTGTAACCGCGTCTCATGGCAAGTCCCACAGAACGGACGAACCCACTCCGCAGCACCTGCCTCGCAACGTAGGCTCCCAGATACCGCAACACCGTGCACATCGCCGGACCAGAACGAAGGGAACCATCGTGAGTCGCACAGCATGGGGAACCGCATTGCTTGCCGGACTGCTGACGGTCCCGTTCGCGGTCGGCGCACCCAACGCCGCCGCGGTCAACGATGACACCCACATCGTCGGCACGGGCATCACCCAGACCCTCGACTGCCACAACGGCACCCTGTTCGTCAACGGTAGCGGCAACACCATCACCGCGTTCGGCACCTGCTGGGCCGTCACGGTGCAGGGCTCGTCCAACACCGTCATCGCCGACACGATCGTCAATGACGTCACCGCCTACGGCTTCAATCAGACCGTCATATTCCACAATGGGGATCCGGCACTCATCGACGTCGGTCACCAACTGGGGTTGGGCAACCGGCTGAACAAGATCCCCTGACCGGGTTCCGCACCGGGTGCCGGTAACGCCGACTGGGAGGGACACCGCATGAACCCCAACCGAATCGCGATGGCGGCGGGCATCGTCGCCACCGCAGCCCTGGTGCTGACCGGCTGCGGATCGCAGGACAGCAAATCGGGCGGCAGCAGTTCGAGCGCCGCGGGCACGGCCGGCACCTCGGCCGCGCCGACGACGGCGCAGGTCGAGGTGGGCAACACCATCAACTACAGCGCCGTCGGCACCACCCGGGAAATCGATTGCGGCACCGGCAAATCGCTGACCGTGGGCGGCGCCAACAACACGCTGACCGTCAAGGGCACGTGCGCGAAGGCCAACATCGGCGGCACCGACAACAAGGTGACATTCGACAACGTCGACCAGGAGCTCGACGTCGTCGGCATGCACGCCACCGTCACCTACAAGAACGGGTCGCCGAAGGTCAACAACACCGGGACCGGCAACACCGTCACCAAGGGTTAGCCCTCAGGCCTGCGCGCCGTGCCGGCCCGCTCCCCCGGCGAACCGCTGCGCGCCCGCGAGCGACTCCTCGGCCACCTGCACCAGGCTGGCGAACTCGAATTCCATTGCGGATTCCTCGGATTCGCCCCACTGCCGCAGCGCGGACATGCGGTCGGCGCGCAGACACAACTGCGGCAACGCCGCCAGCTGATGTGCCAGTTCCTCGGCCTTCTCGCGGGCCTGCCCGTGCGGCACGACCCGGTTGGCCAGACCGATCTGCAGCGCTTCGGCGGCATCGACGGCACGGCCGGTCAGGATCAGGTCCATGGCCCGGCTGTGTCCGA
Organism: Mycobacterium sp. SM3041; assembly: GCF_039668335.1. Classification (NCBI taxonomy): domain Bacteria; kingdom Bacillati; phylum Actinomycetota; class Actinomycetes; order Mycobacteriales; family Mycobacteriaceae; genus Mycobacterium; species Mycobacterium sp. SM3041. The sequence continues at coordinate 152,615 of NZ_JAYXBQ010000082.1, forward strand.
TCAGCCGCGGCAACCGGACCGTACCGCCGTCGATGAGCGGGACGCCCCAGCGCCGGCAGAACACGCCGAAGGTCGCGTCCTCCTCGACGACGCGCAGGTCGCACCACACGGCAAGCTCCAGGCCACCGGCGACGGCGTAACCGCTGACCGCCGCGATCACCGGCTTGGACAGCATCATCCGGCTCGGGCCCATGGGCCCGGGCCCGGTCCGGTGCGTCCGGTTCGACTCCGTCGTGCCGATCGCCTTGAGATCGGCTCCGGCACAGAAGGTTCCGTGGTCGCCCCACAGCACCGCGACGGCGGCGGAGTCGTCGTGGTCGAAATCCTCGAACGCTTGATAGAGCGCCGCGGCGGTGGCACCGTTGACGGCGTTGCGGGCGCCGGGGCGATCGATGATGACCGTCGTCACCGGCCCGTTCTTCTCGACGCGCACAGGTTCGGTCATGGTGCCTCCATCTCATCGCGCCGGCCGATCAATTCGGCGGCGAAGTCTGCGTAGGCCTGCCGTAGCCGCTCGCCGGGCCAGTCACCCGGGAGCAGTTCGGCAGGGAGTACGGGGTCGGACAACAGGTGCCGGACGATCGCGGCCGCGGCCACGAACCGGCCGGGCACGTCACCGGCCGAGACGATCTCGTCGAGCAGTTGCCGCGCGGTACCACTCCAGGCGGGCAGATCCCACAGCACGGCGGCCAGGCCCGCCGGATCGTCGTCCCGGCTGGTGAGTATCCGGGCGTTCGCCGTGATCTCCTCGGGGAGCTCGCCGGCCAGATTGGCCGGCCGCAGCCACAGGCCCTCGCGGAGCTCACCGAACCTGTTCTGCAGCAGGTCGTTTCGCAGGTCGGCCCGCGTCCGGGCATCAGCGCCGATGGTGGTGATGACGACCGTCGTCCAGTCGCCGTGCCACGGCCGGGTTTTCGGGTCGATGGCGGCGTCCTGCCGCCGTTGCCGCGCCAGCAGTCGGTCGGCGAGCCGGTAGCCGTCGGCCGAGCGCACCAGGTCACCGACGCTGACCATGCGCGTCAACGCCACCCGCAGCGTCTGTTCCTTGATGTCGAAATCCGAAGTGAGCCGGACCAACTCGGCCGCGGACGCCCACGCCGGGTGGGCACCCAGCAACACGCTGAGCACCACCGACCGAGCGGTCATCCGCTTGAGGTCAGCCATGGCCGTCAGACCCCGGAGGCAACCCGGCCTGCATCCCCGAACGGGTCATCACGGTGCCGCACCGCCTGCCGGAACCCGTGCTCGACGGCATCGGCGACGAACGCATGCCCTTCGGGCGTGTGCCGGGCGATGCCGTCGAACACCGTGCTGACCATCCGGCTGGTCGCAACACCCTGCTGCAGCAGCGAGGTGTTGCACGCCAGCTTCGCCATGATCAGCTGGTTGACGGGCATCGCCGCAATACGCGCGACGAGCCGCTCGGTGCGGTCATCCAGGTCCTCGGGTTCGGGCGCCTCGACCGCCAGCCCCCACTCGGCGGCCTGCGCGCCGGTGATGCAATCGCCGGTGAACAGCAGACGTTTCGCGCGCTGGTCACCCAGGCGGTGCGCCCACAACCCACCCGCGGGCACACCCCATACCCGCATCGGCGGGTAGCCGATCTTGGCGTCGGACGCCGCGATCACCTGATCGGCGTGCAACGCGATGTCGGTGCCCCCGGCCACGCAGTAGCCGTGGATCTTCACGACGGTCGGTTTGTCGCAGTGCATGAGGCTGGAGAAGCCGCGGACGAACCGGCTCATCATCTGGTAGTCGATCATCGGATCCCAGGGCTGGTTCGGCAGGTGGTTGACCGCCTGCGTCTTGCCGTCCAGCACCGTGCCCTGATGCTCCGCGCCACCGGCGGCCCCGGTGCCGTCGGCGTAGGCGCTCAGATCGAAACCCGCACAGAAGCCTTCGCCGCGGCCGGACACCAGGATCACGTGCACGTTCGGGTCGAGATCAGCGCGTTCGACACACGCGGCGAGCTCCAGCGGTGTGTCCGCGACGATCGAGTTGCCCTTCTCCGGACGGTTGAACGTGATCCGGGCGACCCGGTCGGCGACCTCGTAGGTCATGGTCTTCAGATTGTCGAAATCCACCAGCTCACCTTCCCGCGACAAGACGTAAAACTGTCGAAAGCAGGCATTTTGCGACAGTTTTATGTCTTCTCGGCAGTTGAAATCAGCCCTTGACCAGGGCGCGTTCGATGATGGGTGCGAGGTCGAGGCCGGTCGGCAGTGTGCCGAACGCGCCGCCCCACTGGCGGTCGAGGCGGCTGACGAGGAACGCCTCGGCCACCGCGGGGTGCCCGTGGCGCACCAGCAGCGCGCCCTGCAGCGCCAGCGAAATGTCCTCGGCCACTTTGCGTCCGCGGTATTCGAGGGTCTGCGGATCGGTGAGCTGCGCCTTGAGCGCGTTGACGTGGGCGTCCAGGCGGGCGTCCTGTGCCTGCGGCTGCGCCAACTCGTCGAACAGCACCTCGATGCACTCGGGCTTGGTGGCCATGGCGCGCAAGGTGTCCAGGGCGCTGACGTTGCCCGAGCCTTCCCAGATGCCCATCAGCGGCGCCTCGCGGTAAAGGCGCGGCATGCCGGATTCCTCGGCATAGCCGTTGCCGCCGAAGCACTCCATGGCCTCCGCGGCGTGCGGCGTCGCGCGCTTGCACACCCAGTACTTGGCCGCGGCCAGACCGATTCGGCGGAACAGGCTTTCGCGTTCGTCACCCCGCACCGCGCGGTCGGTGGCACCGGCCATGCGCATCGCCAGGATCGTGGCGGCCTCGGCCTCGACGGCCATGTCGGCGAGCACGTTGCGCATCAGCGGCTGGTCGATCAGGTAGGCACCGAACGCCTTGCGGTGCTGCGCATGGTGCACGGCCTGCGTCAGGCCGGTGCGCATGCTGGTGGCGCTGCCGAGCGTGCAGTCGAGGCGGGTGAGGTTGACCATCTCGATGATGGTCGGCACGCCGCGGCCCTCCTCGCCCACGAGCCACACCGTCGCACCGTCGTACTCGATCTCACTCGAGGCGTTGGCGTGGTTGCCGAGCTTGTCCTTGAGCCGCTGGATGAACATCCGGTTGCGGGTGCCGTCGGGCAGGACGCGGGGCAGGAAGAAGCAGGACAGGCCGCCGGGCGCCTGCGCCAGCACCAGGAACATGTCGCCCATCGGTGCGGAGGTGAACCACTTGTGACCGCGCAGCGAGTAGGTGCCGTCGCCGTTGGGGGTGGCCTGCGTGGTGCCGGCGCGCACGTCGGAGCCGCCCTGTTTCTCGGTCATCGACATGCCCGCGGTGATACCCGCCTTGGTGGCAGGCACTTTCAGCTCGGGGTCGTACACCCGGCTGGTCAGCAGCGGTTCATAGATCTTGGAGAGTTCGGGGTTGAACCGCAACGCCGGGACGACGGCGTAGGTCATCGAGATCGGGCAGACGTGACCGGGCTCGGGCGTCCAGGCCGACATCTTCGCCGCGCGGACGACGTGGGCGCCGGGACGATCGTCGGCCCAGGGTGCGCCGTGCAGGCCGTGCGTCACGGCGGCGTTCATCAGCTGGTGGTAGGCCGGGTCGTACTCGACCTCGTCGACGCGGTGCCCGTAGCGATCGTGCGTGTGCAGGATCGGGACGTTGCGGTCCGCCAGCTCACCCCAGCGCTGCGCGACCCGGCTGCCGCCGAGCGCGCCGACCTCGTGAACCTCGTCGACGCCCCACTCCCCGCCTTCGCGGATCAGCGCCTCGGCGAGCGCCGGGAAGGTGGCGGCGTTGTAGTTCTCGAGTGGCGGAACCTGGTTCGTGACGACATGCGTATCACCCATGCCCCCACTATTACACTTTTCCGACAACCGCACAAGAACTGTATATATCCCCTAGTGGCGCACCACGACTTCGGTGGCGCGATCGCCGCGGTGCACGAAGTACCCCAGCGTCACGATGACGAACCAGATGGCACCCACCAGGATCGCGGTCCGTCCGTCGTCGGTGAAGAACAGCAGCACGACGACGAGCGCGAGGAACCCGAGCGCGAGGAACGTCGTGTACGGCGCCCCCGGCAGCCGGTAGTCCGACGCCGGCAACACGCCGGCGGCCACGCGCCGGCGATAGATGAAGTGCGACACCAGGATCGAGCCCCACACGAAGATGATGCCGATGGTCGACACCGAGGTGATGTAGGCGAACGCCTTGTCCGGCGACAGGTAGTTCACCAGGACGCCGACGCCCATGGTGAGGGCCGAGAAGCAGATCGCGAGCATCGGCACGTGCCGGCTGCTCAGCGCCTGCAGTCCGGCGGGCGCGTCGCCGCGCTGGGCGAGGCTGCGCACCATGCGTCCCGTCGAATAGATACCCGAGTTGCACGACGACAGCGCCGCCGTCAGCAGGATGAAGTTCACGATGCCCGCGGCGGCGGGGATGTTCAGGTACTGGAACACCGCGACGAACGGGCTGTGGCCGGCGTGGTAGTTCCGCCAACCCTGCACCGACAGGATCACGAGCAGCGCGCCGACGTAGAACAGGCCGATGCGGAAGGGCAGCGTGTTGATGGCCTTGCGCAGCGTCACCTTCGGGTTCTCGGCCTCGCCCGCGGTGACACCAACGAGCTCGACACCGACGTAAGCGAACACCACGATCTGCAGGCTCAGCAACGCCGAGCTGAAGCCCGTCGGGAAGAACCCGCCGTCGTTCCACAGGTTGCTCACGCTGGGGCCGGTGGCCGGGCCGAAACCGGCGATCGGCAGCAGCACCCCGATGCCGATGATGATCATGCCGATGATCGCGGTCACCTTGATCATCGAGAACCAGAACTCGGCCTCACCGAAGATCTTCACCGAGATCAGGTTCGCCACGAACAACACCAGCAGGACGACGAGCGCCGTCATCCACTGCGGGATGTCGTGCCCCCACGGCCAGTACTGCACGTACTTGCCGGCCACGGTGATCTCGGCCATGCACGTCGTGGCCCACACCGCCCAGTACGTCCAGCCGTTCGCGAACCCGGCGAACCGGCCCATGAACTCCTCGGCATACTCCGAGATGCTGCCCGAGACCGGGCGGTACACCAGCAGCTCGCCGAGCGCGCGCATGATGACGAACACCGCGAGGCCTGCCAACAGGTAGGCCAGGATCAGCGCCGGACCGGCCTTCTCGATGGCGCCGCCCGCCCCGTAGAACAGGCCGGTACCGATGGCCCCGCCGATCGCGATCATCTGCACGGTTCTGGCCGACAGACCGCGCTCGTAACCGGCGTCGGGTGTCTCTGCTACCTCAGTGTTGGCGTCTCGCACCCGAGGTGTCTATCACAATTGCGGTGCCGACTAAACGTTCTCGCGGAGGAACGCGATGTCGTCCTTGCGGCCGTCCTCGGACGTCTCGCAGATGACGGGAGCGTCCGCGGCACGCACCACCGCTGCCAGCAACTGTGGGTCGATCTGACCCATGCCGAAGTTGGCGTGCCGGTCGGCCCCCGAGCCGGCGGCGTCGCGGGAGTCGTTGCAGTGCACCAGATCGATGCGGCCGGTGATGGACTTGATGCGCTCGACGGCGTCGACCAGCGCCTCCCCTGCCGCCCAGGCATGGCAGGTGTCCAGACAGAAGCCGATGCCCTTGTCGCCGATGCGGTCCCACAGCCGGGCGATGGTGTCGAAGTGCCGGGCCATGGCGTGATCGCCGCCGGCGGTGTTCTCGAGGTACACCGGCATGTCGGTCTTGAGGGCGTCGAGCGCCTTCACCCAGCGCTCGAAGCCGGCGTCCATGTCGTTGTCGTCGGCGTGGCCGCCGTGCACGATCACGGCCGTCGCGCCGATCTCGGACGCGGCGTCGCACGTGTCCTGGAGGATCTTGCGCGACGGGATGCGGACCTTGTTGTTGGCCGACGCGACGTTGATCAGGTACGGCGCGTGGACGTACAACGGCACCGACGACGCCCGCAGGATCTCGGCGTCCTCGCGGGGCGCGGGCTTCTTCCAGCTCTGCGGGTTGCCGAGGAAGAACTGCACCACATCGGCGCCGTCGGCGGCCGCCGCGGCGAGAGGGTCGGTGTTGTCGACGTGCGAACCAATCAGCATGGCGCCCAGCCTAGTTGGCCGCGGCGGTGAATCAGCTCGCCTGCCGAGACCCGTCTACCGCGGGACCCTGTCGAGCATGCCGTTCACGATGGCAGTCGCCGCACCCGCCGGATCGGGCGAACACACCAGATTGTCGACGACGACACGGTTCCTGGCCGCCATGGTCCGCGTGCATTGGGTGTTGGCCCCCACCACCGCGGACTGCATCGACAACGTGTCTCCGGTGGCCTGCAGCGCACGCGTGTGTTGGGTACCGGACTGACCGGCGACCGTCAGCCCGACGTCGATGTCGGCGCACTGCTGCCAGACGGCCTGCTGCGCGGCGATCCAGGCATGCGCCGCAGCGGGATCGGGGAACCCGACAACGCCCTCACTCACCTGCACCATCGGCGATGCGGTGCTGAGGTAGTTGACGTAGTAGACGCCGGTCTGCCCGCTGCCGTCGAGTGCCGCATGGAGGCCGTTGGAGGTGACGACACTGCACTGCGGCGGGGTGAACGTGATGCTCAAACCGACGCCCGGGTGCCGCCACGTCGCGGTCTTGACCAGGGAGGGGTCGTTCATCATGCGCCGGAGATCGTCCACAGGCAGGACGACGATCTGCAGGTCCGCGCCGGGAGGCGGTGCCGTGACCGCGCTGGTGGTCGCCGACGGAACAGACTGGGGCGCGCCGGTGGGGTTACCACCGACCGATGTACTGCACGACGTCAACAGCGTGACCGTGGCACTGACCGCTAAAACCATTGGTGCGCAATGCTTTACCGAAAGATTCGTCATGCCGGCACCTTCCCGGCAATGAGATTGGCCACCGCCGCGGCGTTGGCTCCGACCGCCGCGGGGTCACCGCCACACACCGTCACGTCGACGACGACGTTGCTGCGGAAGGTGATGCCGCGACCACAGGTCCCGCCGGGCTCGGGCGGCGCTGTGCGGTTGTTGACCAGAGTCTGCACACCACCCGTCACAGCCGGGGTACCGATCGCATACGTGGCCGGCGGCACCGTCTTGACCTGAACCGACTTGCCCGCGCAGCCCTGCCAGCCCTTGACGGTCGCCGTGACCTGGTCCTGGGCGTCCTCGGCGTTTTCGTAGAGGATCGCCGAGGCGATGGCCGAGAAGCCGGCCGAACCGTCGGCCGGCGCATAGTCCTGCGTGCGCACCAGTACGACGGGGCTCTCCGCGTAAGGCTGGATGGCCGCATCAGCGACCGCCCCCACACACGTCATGTCGGAGACGTAATCGTCAGGCAGCAGCGACAGCGAATCGTGGCTTTCGCTGACCCCGAGATTCGGCACATTGACCGCCGCACTGATCTGATTCGGTTCGGCCATCACGCTTTTGAGCTGGTCCATCTGCACCAACGGTCCGGGTGGCGGTGGCGGCGGTGATGGCGGTGGCGGCGCGCTCGTGGTCGCCGGCGCGCTCGATGCCGACGTCGATGTCGTCGTCTGTGGGCTGCTGTTGCTGTCCGAGCCGCACCCCGCGGTCGGCGCCACCAGAAGGACAGCAGCCATGAACAATTGCAGTCGCAAGATAGTCCCCTCCCCCGGGGACAGTCTCGCACGGATACGTAAACGTCCCCGACACTTTGCAGTGTCGGGGACGTTCACGTGCTCGCGGGAAAGCCTCCCCGCGTGACCAGCTAGCGGTAGTCGCTGTAGCCGTAGTCATCCAGCGGCACGGCAGCACCAGTGGCCTGACCGAAGTCCGGGCTGTAGTACTGATCCTCGTAGGACGGGATCGTGTACGCCGCAGCGCGGGCTTCCTCGGTCGGCTGGACCTGGATGTTGCGGTACCGGTTGATGCCCGTACCAGCCGGGATCAACTTACCGATGATCACGTTCTCCTTCAGACCCTGCAGCTTGTCGCTACGGCAGTTGATGGCCGCATCGGTCAGCACGCGCGTGGTCTCCTGGAACGACGCCGCCGACAGCCACGAGTCCGTGGCCAGCGATGCCTTCGTGATACCCATCAGCACCGGACGTCCGGCCGCGGGCTCGCCACCCTCGGCCACGACGCGACGGTTCTCGGTCTCGAACTCGCTGCGCTCGGTCAGCGAACCGGGCAGGAACTCCGTCGAGCCCGAGTCGATGATCGTCACGCGACGCAGCATCTGGCGAACGATGACCTCGATGTGCTTGTCGTGGATCGACACACCCTGTGCGCGGTAGACCTCCTGGACCTCCTTGACGAGGTGAATCTGCACCTCGCGGGGGCCCTGGACGCGGAGCACCTCGTGGGGGTTCGCCGAACCCTCCATGAGCTGCTGGCCGACCTCGACGTGGTCACCATCGGCCAGCAGGCGCTCGGTGCCGTCGTCGTGCTTGAAGACGCGCAGGCGACGGTTACGACGCGGCAGCTTGTCGTAGACGACTTCCTCGCCACCATCGTCGGGAACGATGGTGATCTTGTAGAACTTGTCGTCCTCTTCCAGCTGCACCCGGCCGGCCACGTCGGCGATCGGAGCGACGTTGCGGGGCACGCGGGCCTCGAACAGCTCCTGGACGCGCGGCAGACCACCGACGATGTCGGCGCCACCGGTAACACCACCCTGGTGGAAGGTACGCATCGTCAGCTGGGTACCGGGCTCACCGATGGACTGGGCGGCGACGATACCGACGGCCTCGCCGATGTCGACCAGCTTGCCGGTGGCCATCGAGCGGCCGTAGCACTTGGCGCAGACGCCGGTGCCGGTGGCACAGGTCAGCACCGAGCGCACCTTGACCGTCGAGATACCCGCGGCCAGCAGGGCCTCGATCGCCGGGTCACCGAGATCGTGGCCGCGCTCGACGACGACGTTGCCGTTCGCGTCGACCGCATCGGTGGCCAGGGTCCGCGCGTAGGCGGACGTCTCGACGTGGGCGTCGCGCACCAGCGAACCGTCGGCCTGAACCTCGGCCAGGGTGACGATGACGCCGCGCTCGGTCTCGCAGTCGGTCTCACGGACGATGACGTCCTGCGACACGTCGACCAGACGACGGGTCAGGTAGCCCGAGTCGGCGGTACGCAGAGCGGTGTCGGCCAGACCCTTACGAGCACCGTGGGTGTTGATGAAGTACTCCAACACCGTCAGGCCCTCGCGGAAGGACGACTTGATGGGCCGCGGGATGAACTCACCCTTCGGGTTCGTCACCAGACCCTTCATGCCGGCCAGGGTGCGGGTCTGGGTGAGGTTACCCGTGGCGCCCGACTTCACGATCGTGATGATCGGGTTGTCCGCCGGGTAGTAGTCCTCCAGAGCCTTACCGACCTCTTCGGTGGCCTGCTGCCAGATCTTGACCAGCGACTCGTTGCGCTCGTCGTGGTTCAGGCCACCGCGCTGGTACTTCTTCTCGATCGCGTCGGCCTGGCCCTCGTAGCGCTCCAGGATCTCCTGCTTCTGCGGCGGCACCAGAACGTCGGCCATGGAGACCGTCACGCCCGAGCGGGTCGCCCAGTGGAAACCGGCGTCCTTCAGCTTGTCGACGGTCTGCGCCACGACGATCATCGGGTAGCGCTCGGCGAGATCGTTGATGATCGCCGCCTGGACCTTCTTGTGCATCTGCTTGTCGACGAACGGGTAGCCCTTGGGCAGCAGCTCGTTGAAGAGCACGCGACCCAGGGTGGTCTCCGCGGTCCACGCGTCGCCCGGCTTCCAGCCGTTCTCGAACAGCTGCGCCTCGATCTCGGCCGGCGGACGCAGGTGCGTCAGGCGGACCTTGATCTTCGCGCGCACCGACAGCGCACCGCGGTCCATGGCCATGATGGCCTCGGCCGGGCTGCTGTAGACGCCCTGCTCCGCGCTGTCCTTGGTGGCCGCGACGAACTCGCCGAGGTCACCGTCGATCTGCGTGGTCAGGAAGAACAGACCGGTCACCATGTCCAGACGCGGCATGGCGAGCGGGCGGCCCGACGCCGGCGACAGGATGTTGTTCGACGACAGCATCAGGATGCGTGCCTCGGCCTGCGCCTCCGCCGACAGCGGGAGGTGCACGGCCATCTGGTCACCGTCGAAGTCGGCGTTGAACGCCTCACACACCAGCGGGTGCAGCTGGATGGCCTTGCCTTCCACCAGCTGCGGCTCGAAGGCCTGGATACCCAGGCGGTGCAGCGTAGGTGCACGGTTCAGCAGCACCGGGTGCTCGGCGATGACCTCTTCGAGGACATCCCACACCTGGGGACGCTGACGCTCGACCATGCGCTTGGCGCTCTTGATGTTCTGCGCGTGGTTCAGGTCGACCAGACGCTTCATCACGAACGGCTTGAACAGCTCGAGGGCCATCAGCTTCGGCAGACCACACTGGTGCAGCTTGAGCTGCGGGCCGACCACGATGACCGAACGGCCCGAGTAGTCGACGCGCTTACCCAGCAGGTTCTGACGGAAGCGGCCCTGCTTGCCCTTGAGCAGGTCGGACAGCGACTTGAGCGGACGGTTGCCCGGACCGGTGACCGGCCGGCCACGACGGCCGTTGTCGAACAGCGCGTCCACAGACTCCTGCAGCATGCGCTTCTCGTTGTTGACGATGATCTCGGGCGCACCGAGGTCGATCAGTCGCTTCAACCGGTTGTTGCGGTTGATGACGCGGCGGTACAGGTCGTTCAGGTCGGAGGTCGCGAAGCGGCCACCGTCCAGCTGAACCATCGGGCGCAGCTCCGGCGGGATCACCGGAACGGCGTCGAGCACCATGCCCATGGGCGAGTTGCCGGACTGCTGGAACGCGGCGACGACCTTCAGACGCTTGAGGGCGCGCAGCTTCTTCTGGCCCTTGCCGTTCTTGATGGTGTCGCGCAGCGACTCGGCCTCGGCGTCGATGTCGAAGGTCTCGATGAGCTTCTTGATCGACTCGGCACCCATGGCACCGGTGAAGTACTCGCCGTAGCGGTCCTGCAGCTCGCGGTACAGCACCTCGTCCACGATGAGCTGCTTCGGGGCCAGCTTGGTGAAGGTGGTCCAGATTTCGTCGAGCCGGTCCAGCTCACGCTGGGCCCGGTCGCGGAGCTGACGCATCTCGCGCTCGCCACCGTCGCGCACCTTGCGGCGGACGTCGGACTTGGCGCCTTCCTTCTCCAGCTCGGCCAGGTCCTGCTCGAGCTTCTGCGCGCGCTCGGCCAGGTCCAGATCGCGCTGATCCTCGACGGCCTTCTTCTCGACGACCATCTCGGCCTCGAGCGTCGACAGCTCGTTGTGCCGCATCTCGGTGTCGACCGAGGTGATGACGTAGGCCGCGAAGTAGATGATCTTTTCCAGATCCTTCGGGGCCAGGTCCAGCAGGTAGCCCAAGCGCGACGGAACGCCCTTGAAGTACCAGATGTGGGTGACCGGCGCGGCCAGCTCGATGTGGCCCATGCGCTCACGACGCACCTTGGCGCGAGTCACCTCGACGCCACAGCGCTCGCAGACGATGCCCTTGAAGCGGACGCGCTTGTACTTACCGCAGTAGCACTCCCAGTCGCGAGTCGGTCCGAAGATCTTCTCGCAGAACAGGCCGTCCTTTTCCGGCTTGAGCGTGCGGTAGTTGATGGTCTCCGGCTTCTTGACCTCGCCGTACGACCAATTACGGATGTCTTCCGCGGTGGCCAGGCCGATGCGGAGTTCATCGAAGAAGTTGACGTCTAGCACGTAACTCCCTTTCCCCTTGCGGGTGTATGAATCAGAAAAAGCTGACTACGGGCGGACGGTTTAGGCGAGGTCCTCGACGGACGCGGACTCGTTGCGCGACAGGTTGATACCCAGGTTCGCGGCGGTGCGCTCCAGGTCCTCGTCGTCGCTGTCGCGCATCTCGATCGCGGCACCGTCCGAAGACAGCACCTCGACGTTGAGGCACAGCGACTGGAGTTCCTTGAGCAGAACCTTGAACGACTCCGGGATACCCGGCTCGGGGATGTTCTCGCCCTTGACGATCGCCTCGTAGACCTTCACGCGACCGACGGTGTCGTCGGACTTGATGGTCAGCAGCTCCTGCAGCGTGTACGCCGCACCGTAGGCCTGCATGGCCCAGCACTCCATCTCACCGAACCGCTGGCCACCGAACTGCGCCTTACCACCGAGCGGCTGCTGGGTGATCATCGAGTACGGACCGGTCGAACGCGCGTGAATCTTGTCGTCCACCAGGTGGTGCAGCTTCAGGATGTACATGTAGCCGACCGTGACCGGGTACGGGAACGGCTCGCCGGAACGACCGTCGAACAGCGTGGCCTTGCCGTCGGCGTTGACCATGACGTCGCCGTCGCGGTTCGGCAGCGTCGAGCCCAGCAGGCCCTGCAGCTCGTTCTCGCGGGCACCGTCGAACACCGGGGTGGCGACGATGCTGTCGCGCGGCGCGCTGTGCATGCCCTCGGGCAGGTTCGCCGCCCACTCGGGCTCGCCCTCGATGTTCCAGCCGGCCTTGGCGACCCACCCGAGGTGGGTTTCCAGGATCTGGCCGATGTTCATACGACGCGGCACACCGTGCGTGTTCAGGATGATGTCCACCGGGGTGCCGTCAGGCATGAACGGCATGTCCTCGATCGGCAGGATCTTGCCGATGACGCCCTTGTTGCCGTGGCGGCCGGCGAGCTTGTCACCGTCGGAGATCTTGCGCTTCTGGGCCACGTAGACGCGGACCAGCTCGTTGACACCGGCGGGCAGATCGTCGTCGTCCTCGCGCGAGAACACGCGGACGCCGATGACCTTGCCGGACTCACCGTGCGGCACCTTCAGCGAGGTGTCGCGGACCTCACGGGCCTTCTCACCGAAGATGGCACGCAACAGGCGCTCTTCCGGCGTCAGCTCGGTCTCACCCTTCGGGGTGACCTTGCCGACCAGGATGTCGCCGTCGCGGACCTCGGCGCCGATGCGGACGATGCCGCGCTCGTCGAGGTCAGCCAGCACCTCGTCGGAGACGTTCGGGATGTCCCGGGTGATCTCCTCGGCGCCCAGCTTGGTGTCGCGGGCATCGATCTCGTGCTCCTCGATGTGGATGGACGTCAGAACGTCCTGCTCCACCAGGCGCTGCGAGAGGATGATGGCGTCCTCGTAGTTGTGGCCTTCCCACGGCATGACTGCCACGAGCAGGTTCTTACCGAGGGCCATTTCACCGTTCTCGGTGCAGGGGCCGTCGGCGATGACCTGACCGGCCTCGACACGCTGACCCGAGTCCACGATCGGGCGCTGGTTGGCGCACGTGCCGTGGTTCGAGCGGTTGAACTTGCGCATCCGGTAGGTGTGCCGCGAGCCGTCGTCAGCCATGACGGTGACGTAGTCGGCGGACACCTCTTCGATGACACCCGACTTGTCGGCGACGACGACGTCACCGGCGTCGATGGCGGCACGCAGCTCCATGCCGGTACCGACCAGCGGGGCCTCGCTGCGCACCAGCGGAACCGCCTGACGCTGCATGTTCGCACCCATCAGGGCGCGGTTGGCGTCGTCGTGCTCCAGGAACGGGATCATCGCGGTCGCGACCGACACCATCTGGCGCGGCGAGACGTCCATGTAGTCGACGTCGTTCGCCGAGACGAACTCGACCTCGCCGCCCTTACGACGGACGAGGATCTTCTCCTCGGCGAAGTGGCCGTTCGCGTCCAGCGGCGAGTTGGCCTGCGCCACGACGTGGCGGTCCTCCTCGTCGGCGGTCAGGTAGTCGATCTGATCGGTGACGACACCGTCGACGACCTTGCGGTACGGGGTCTCGATGAAGCCGAACGGGTTCACCCGCGCGTACACCGACAGCGAGCCGATCAGACCGATGTTCGGGCCTTCAGGGGTCTCGATCGGGCACATGCGGCCGTAGTGCGACGAGTGGACGTCGCGGACCTCGAGGCCGGCGCGCTCACGGGACAGACCACCGGGGCCCAGCGCCGACAGACGACGCTTGTGGGTCAGACCCGACAGCGGGTTGTTCTGGTCCATGAACTGCGACAGCTGCGACGTGCCGAAGAACTCCTTGATCGCCGCCACGACGGGACGGATGTTGATCAGGGTCTGCGGGGTGATCGCCTCGACGTCCTGCGTGGTCATGCGCTCGCGGACGACGCGCTCCATACGCGACAGGCCGACCCGGATCTGGTTCTGGATCAGCTCGCCCACGGTGCGCAGACGACGGTTGCCGAAGTGGTCGATGTCGTCGACCTCGACGGGGACCTCGACGCCGCCGGGGGCGGTCATGGTCTTGTCACCGTCGTGCAGGCGCACCAGGTACTCGATGGTGGCGACGATGTCCTCTTCGGTCAGCGTCGTCGCGGTCACCTGGGCCGGGTTGCCGTCGTGCAGGCCCAGCTTCTTGTTGACCTTGTACCGGCCCACGCGAGCCAGGTCGTAGCGCTTCTCCTTGAAGAACAGGTTCTCCAGCAGGGTCTGCGCCGACTCCTTGGTCGGCGGCTCGCCCGGGCGCAGCTTCCGGTAGATGTCCAGCAGGGCCTCGTCGGGCCCGGCGGTCGGGTCCTTCTCGAGGGTGCCCATCATGATCTCGGAGAAGCCGAAGCGCTCACGGATCTGCTCGTTGGTCCAGCCGAGTGCCTTCAGCAGCACGGTGACGGGCTGGCGGCGCTTGCGGTCGATGCGGACACCGACGGTGTCGCGCTTGTCGACGTCGAACTCCAGCCAGGCGCCACGGCCCGGGATGACCTTGACGCTGTGCAGCGTCTTCTCGGTGGCCTTGTCGATGGACTCGTCGAAGTACACACCGGGCGAACGGACGAGCTGCGACACGACGACGCGCTCGGTGCCGTTGATGATGAAGGTGCCCTTTTCGGTCATCATCGGGAAGTCACCCATGAAGACCGTCTGGCTCTTGATCTCGCCGGTGGTGTTGTTGATGAACTCAGCCGTGACGAACAGCGGGGCTGCGTACGTCTGGTCCTTTTCCTTGCACTCGTCGACCGGAGCCTTGACCTCGTCGAAGCGCGGGTCGGAGAAGCTCAGCGACAGGGTGCCGGCGAAGTCCTCGATCGGCGACAGCTCGGCGAGGACTTCTTCGAGGCCACCGACCGGATTGATGTCACCGCGGTCGACTGCCTTCGAGCGCCAGCGGTCCGAGCCGATCAGCCACTCGAAGGAATCCGTCTGCACATCGAGCAGGCCCGGAACCTCAAGTGGTTCGCGCAGCTTGGCGAACGAGACTCGGTTCGGCGCTCCTGGGACGGAGTTGTTGGAATCTACTGACTTGCTCTCGCGAGAGACTGCCAAGATGCGTCCTTCCAGCACCTGATGCGACCATTCCGGTGCCGGTCGAAACCGGTCCGAATTGCCGCTCTATCTGCGTCGGTCCGGCTGGCGTTCTCACAGTCCGGGCCTTACAGGACACAGGGCACGCGTCTAGATCACTGAGCAAGACTCAGGCTAGAAGGTGTCAGGTGCGGGTGAGGTGGGCAGGATGCAGCCAGCGCAACGTCCAACATTAGCGTAGGACGGCGCATTCCTCAACCACGGCATGTTTGGAGAGAGTTCTAACGGATAACGCTGGCTGGCGTCTGAACCCATCAACACAACTCTCGAATACATGCTGCCCAACAGATTGGCCCGTTTGCGGGCGTCAGTCAAGACTTGCCACGGTGTTTGGTGTGGAGTTTTGCCGGCAGCTGGCGAACCGGGGCGCTCTCATCGTGACGCAGCGCGCGCCGAGGCGCCACCCGCACGCCGTTCCCGACAGACGCGCCGTGACCAAGATCACCGGCCGTCTGCCCTCTCGCCACGCCTCAGCCGTGCCCGCAGCGCCCGCCCGCCGACACAAATCGCGCCCGGGCTGGTTCAGCCCGGGCGCGATTTTCGGCGTTCTGCGGATCAGGCCCGCGGAATCTGGGCGGTCACCGGGTCGTCGTTGGCGCCACTCTTGTTGAGGTCCTCGAGGATGGCGGCCTGCGCGGCGGGCGGCAGGGTGTGCAGGATCGAGCGCACCCGGGCCTGACGACGGGCGACGGCCTGGCGGACCGGCATACCCGGGGTGACGGCGATCTGCGGCGGCACGCCCTCGATCTCCTCGACACCACCATCGGAGTGACCGGCATCGATCGCGGCCTGCTCGGCGGCGGCGGTGGCGGCGTCCTTCTCCTCCGACATACCGATCGGGCCGATACGACGGCCATTGAGGAACTGCTTGACCGCCGGCTCCTCACTGGTCAGCAACACCTCGCGGGGGCCGAACATGACCAGGTGCTTGCGGTAGAGCATGCCGATGTTGTCCGGCACCGTACGCACGATGTTGATGTTGTGGGTAACGATCAGGACCGTGGCGTCGATCTGGGCGTTGATGTC
Organism: Mycobacterium sp. SM3041; assembly: GCF_039668335.1. NCBI lineage: Bacteria > Bacillati > Actinomycetota > Actinomycetes > Mycobacteriales > Mycobacteriaceae > Mycobacterium > Mycobacterium sp. SM3041. The sequence continues at coordinate 168,864 of NZ_JAYXBQ010000082.1, forward strand.
GATCAGCAGCTGCGACAGGTAGGCGGTACGGACCGGGTCCAGACCGGAGTCCGGCTCGTCGACCAGAATGATCTTGGGGTCGAGCACCAGGGCGCGGGCCAGACCGGCACGCTTGCGCATACCACCGGAGATTTCGCCCGGGAACTTGTGACCGTCGTTGGGCATACCCACGACGTCCAGCTTCTCCATGACGATCTTGCGGATCTCGGACTCGGACTTCTTGGTGTGCTCGCGCAGCGGGAAGGCCGTGTTGTCGTAGATGTTCATCGAGCCGAACAGCGCGCCGTCCTGGAACAGCACACCGAACAGGGTGCGGATCTCGTAGAGCTCCTTGGCCGAGCACTCGATGATGTTGGTGCCGTCGATGACGATCGAGCCGCGCTCGGGGCGCAGCAGGCCGATCAGGGACTTCAGGAACACCGACTTACCGGTACCGGACGGGCCCAGCATGACGCTGACCTCACCGGCGGGAATGGTCAAGGTGACGTCTTCCCAAATCTTCGACGACCCAAAGGACTTGCTCAGTCCCGTTACGTCGATTTGAACGCCCACGTGAGATCCCTTCCGCCAGCGCTCGCGCGCCATTTGCTGCCCTGCCTGTGGCTTGAGTCACTGTAGCGCATCGATCGCGGCCTGTTGCACCTTGTTCCAACTATCGGACGGCCCGCCACAAAGTCACCCCGATGGGCGCGGAGCCAACTACTGCATCGTCCCCCGGATGGTCCGAAATGCCCCGATTTATATCCCCTGAAAAGCGAAATCCCCCGGAGTCCACAAGGGACTCCGGGGGAAAACGTCAGTTCTGGCGAACTTACTTGACGGACACCGAAGCGCCGGCGGCCTCGAGCTTGGCCTTGGCGTCCTCGGCGGCCTCCTTCGAGACCTTCTCCAGCAGCGGCTTGGGGGCGCCGTCGACCAGGTCCTTGGCTTCCTTCAGGCCCAGGCCGGAAACGATCTCGCGGACGACCTTGATGACGCCGATCTTCTTGTCGCCGGCACCCTCGAGGATGACGTCGAACTCGGACTGCTCTTCGCCGGCCTCAGCGGCAGCGCCACCGGCGGCGGGGGCGGCGGCAACGGCGACCGGAGCGGCGGCGGTGACGTCGAAGGTCTCCTCGAACTGCTTCACGAACTCCGAGAGCTCCAGCAGGGTCATTTCCTTGAACGCGTCGAGCAGTTCTTCGGTGGACAGCTTGGCCATGTGAATGGTCCTTCCTTGTTTCTGTGTTTTGTTGGTCTAGTGCGCGGTTGGACAGCCGGCACTGAGGCTTCTAGGAAGCCTTCTTGTCCTGCAGAGCGGCCGCCAAGCGAGCGATCTGAGACGCGGGCGCAGCGAACAGCGCGGCGGTCTGAGACTGCTTTGCCTTCATGGCGCCGGCCAGCTTGGACAGCAGCACTTCGCGCGACTCGAGGTCGGCGATCTTCTCGACCTGGGCCACGGACAGCGCAGCGCCATCCATGTAGCCGCCCTTGATGACGAGCTGCTTGTGATCCTTCGCGAACTTCTTGATTGCCTTCGCGGCATCGACCGGCTCGCCGGTGATGAACGCGATGGCGGTCGGACCTGCGAACAGGTCGTCGAGGCCCTCGACTCCGGCCTCCGAAGCGGCGCGCTTGACCAGGGTGTTCTTGGCGACCGTGTAGGTCGTCGCGGCACCGAGGGAACGACGCAGCTCGGCGAGATCGGCAACCGTCAGACCGCGGTACTCGGTCACGACAGTGGCCGTCGAGGCCTTGAACTGTTCGGCAATGTCAGCGACCGCAGTGGCTTTGTCAGCCTTGGCCATACATGCCTCCTTGTGGTGTATTCATCGGCCCACTGGAGACTGCCGGGGATTCGGCCCGGAAACGCAGAGCGCCCCGACACAGAAAGGTCGGGGCGCGCAGAATGAAAAACTCTGAAAACCTCGTCCTCCTGCGTGGGCCGCCAGGCGTTGCCTGGACCTTCAACCAATTACTTGGTGACCGACGGTCTTCGGTGGAACTGCACAAGAGTAGCCGATCGCCTGCCGATCAGCCAAAACGGCGGTGCCGGGGGCTCAACGGTCTAGGGCTGCCCGCGGCGCACCGCATCCGGTGCCGGCAGCCGCCAGTGCCGGCCCTGCTCGAGGTCGAAGCTCATGGGTTCGTAGCGCAGCATGCCCGTGCCCGGGTACGGGGTGTACTCGCCGAACCACACGTCGCCGTCCACGGCGTAGAGGTCGACGCGGATGAAATCCCAGTCGGCGCCGAGGACGCTCGCGATCTCCAGCATCTTGTCCAGTTCGACGGGCCGTTCCTCGGGGGCGACCGGGTGAATACGCCACCGCACGGGCAGCTGACGCCAGTCGGCGTCCAGGAAGGTGGTGGTCTGCTTCTCGGCGAACCGGCCCCGGTTCACCTGGATCAGCTCGACGCGGCCGTCGAAGACGAAGAACTTGTAGTCGACGGGCGCTTCGCCGTCCGGGGTCGGGATGCGTTCCTCGAGCAGCAACAAGGGGCGCGCTTTGCTGTAGCCCCACTCGCCGAGCTCCAGGGGCGTTTCCTGGAACCAGCTCCTGGTCTGGTCCCGCAGGCGGGCCAGATCCAGCTGCGGGTCGGGGCCGAACAGCGCCTGGCCACTGCTGGCATTGGGCTTGAGCACCCAGGGCGGCAGCGACGCCAGGTCCGGTGCGTCGCGCAGGTCGGTACCGGACCAGTACGTGGCGGGAATCCGGAGATCGGCGCCGGGATACGCCGCGCGCGCCATCTCCTTCATCCACATCTTGTCGCAGGCCCTGACGATCCGGTCCCGCCGATCGTGGAAGATGCGCCAGTTCACCTTCTCGTTGAAGGTCTCGGGCTCGTCGAAGTTGCCCCGCCTGCGGATCATCAAGAGATAGAGGACGTGCCGCAGGAACCGGACCGGGATCAGCGCGAGCATCCGGCGCCGGACGGACATGAGCCACGCCGGCGTCGCGATGTATGTGAGCAGCGGCGGCACGGGTTCAGGCCTCGCTGGTGAGGTAACCGCCGCGGCGGAAGAACTCCGCTCCCCCGTGCTCCACCCCGTCGGCCGTGCGGAGCCGCGTGATGACCAGGCCGAGGTTGCCGCCGCGGTGGGCGTGCGTGCCGCACACCACCGCGCCGCCGCCCTCCTGCACGATCACGCGGCCCGGGGTGCCGCCATAGCGGATTTCGGACACCTTGGACTCGAGCACCTCGATCCGCTCACCGCGGTAGAAGGTGAACGCGCGCGGGTAGGGGTCCGACAGCGCGCGGACGAGCCGCTCGAGATCCTCGGCCGGCCAGCTCCAGTCGATGAGGCTGTCGCGCTCGGAGCGCTTGTGGAAGTAGGTCCGCTCGGCCTTGTCCTGCGGACGCCACTGTGCGGTGCCGGCTTCCAGCGCGGTCAGCGCCTCGTCCAGCGCGCCGGGGATCAGGTCGATGCCACGCATCACCAGTTCGGTGCCGGTGTCGTCGGGCCCGATGGACAGCGAGCGCTGGACCAGGATGTCACCGGCGTCGAGCTCGGCGTTCATGCGGTGAATGGTCAGGCCGATGTGCGATTCACCGCTGATCAGCGACCAGATGACCGGGGAGAAACCGGTGCCCTTCGGCAGCAGGGAGTCGTGCAGGTTCAGGGTGCCGTACGGCGGCAGGTCGTAGAGCTCGTCCGTCATCCGCGTGTACCAGCTGTTGACGACGATGACGTCGGGTTCGGAGCGCTTGACCAGGTCGATGGTCTCGTGGTCGGCGCGCATGGTCAGGTGGACCGGGATGTCGTGTGCCTGGGCGAGTTCCTCGACGGAGTCCGAGAAGATCGCCTTGTACGACTCCGTGCTGGTCGGGTGCGTGACGACCATCGGCACGTCGTGTCCCAGATCGATCAGCGCCTGCAGCGTCTTGACCCCCCACGTCTGGAAACCGAAGAAGACGACGCGCATGCCAATACCTCACTAAGTCAGATTCTGCTGGCGTGTGAAGAGTTGTTCACCCACCGTTAAACAAGATCAACTTAGCTAAGTCTTGCCTAAGTTTGTTGCCTACCCCTCCCAGGTAGTTCACAGTCTCGTCAGCGCGGAACCGTGACCAGCACGAACGCGGCCAGCAACAGCGCCACCCGCACCCAGTGCAGCCGGTCCCAGCGGTGAGCGAGTTCCCGACTTGTCGGCGCCTCGCCAGGGCCGGTACCCGCCCACGCCGCGACGCGGTTGTTGATCGGCACCAGCGTGGTGAGCGTCAGGGCCATCACCACGCCCATCACCGCGACGGCGGCGATGGGGAGTGGCGCCGGCACGAGCACGGCATCGCCGACCAGCAGCACCGCCGCGGCGATGTACCAGAACGGCATCACCGTCCCGAGGAGCCTGCTGCCCGTCGCGCGCGCCTGGCGGTAGGCGTCGTCGGGCAGCCGTTCCAGGATCGGGTTGGTGAACGCGGCGACGCCGAACTCCACGCCGACGAGCGTGCCGACGACGATCACGGTGAGAACTTGCGCGATGTGCTCCATGACATCGAGCCTCGTCACTACACTGACAAAAAACAAGGTACTGACAAATTAGTCAGTAGAGGCGACGACGGGAGTGCATCGTGGCGGTGTCGAAGAAGGAAGTCGGTGAGTGCCCGATCGACGCCGCCCTGTCGGTGGTCGACGGCCGCTGGAAGGGCACCATTCTGTGGCGGCTCACGGACGGGCCGATGCGCACCGCCGAGCTCCGCCGCAGCATTCCCGGCATCACCGAGCGCATGCTCATTCGGCACCTGCACGAGCTCGTGGCCGACGGCATCATCGACCGGCACGACGCCGGCACGGTGCCGCCGTGCGTGCACTACTCGATCTCGGAGTACGGCAAGACCCTGGGCCCGGTGTTGTGGGCGCTGTGCGACTGGGGCCGAAAGCACATGGAGCGCAACGCTTCTCAGGCCCGCCACAACGCCGCGGCGCCGACGAGCCCGGCATCGCCGCCGAGTTCGGCGGGCACCACCCGCAGGCCGCGCAGGAAGCTCAATCCGGCGTAGCGCGGCAGCGCCGCCCGCAACGGGCCGAACAGCACCTCCCCCGCATTCGCCACGCCGCCGCCGATCACGACCAGGTCCAGGTCACAGACGGCGGCCGCCGACGCGATGGCGACGGCGATCGCCTCGGCACCACGCGAGAATGCCTGCACCGCAATCGGATTCCCGCGCCCGGCGGCCTCGGCGAGAGCCTTCGCATCGGCGTCCGGCGGGGCGTCCCAGCCGTGCTCGTGCGCCCACCGCGCCAGGTGCGGACCCGAGGCCACCGCCTCCACGCAGCCCTGACCGCCGCAGGCGCAGCGCGGTCCGTCGGGGTCGACGACGACGTGGCCGATGTGGCCGGCATTGCCGGTGCGGCCGAGGTACGGCGCACCGCCCTGCACCAGGCCGCCGCCGATACCGGTGGACACCACCATGCCGAGCAGGAACTGCGCCCCCTGCCCGGCCCCGCGCCAGTGCTCGCCCATGGCCAGGCAGACGACGTCGCCGGCCAGCCGCACCGGCAGGCCGGTGCGGTCGGTGAGGCGCTGAATCAACGGAAATTGGCGCCAGGCAACGACATTGAGCGGGCTGACCGTGCCCGCGACCACATCGATGGGGCCGGCGCAGCCGACGCCCACGGCGCGCACCGGCCGCCCGGCAGCGGCGGCGAGAGCGTTCCCGATCAACACGTCGACCGTCGCCCACACCTGCTCGCTGTCGGCGTGCGGGGTGGGGAGCTGCTCGCGGTGCACGAGCGCGCCGTCGGGGTCGACGAGGGCCGCGGCGATCTTCGTGCCACCGATGTCGAGGGCGAGGGTCAGGTCGGACATCGTGCGCTTTCAGTGCCGGTGGACGTGGTCGGGCTGACGCGGGTCGCCGGGATGTTCGTAGCTGGGCGCCAGATGCACCGACTCAGCTCGGCGGGCGTCGAGCCAGTGCCGGAAGGCCCGCCGGCGCGCCGAACCCAGCAGGTGCGCGGTGATCTGCGGCCGCACCTCGTCCAGCGCGGGGGCGACGGTCGGCGCGGTGGACCAGCCACCGGGACCGGGTACCGGCGGCGCGAACCGCAGCGGGTTGCGCGCGTGATAGCTCTCGACCTCCGCGTCGGGGATCCGCACCGCGGCGGTCACCCGAACGAACAGCGCCCGTGCCAGCGGCTGTTCGAACGCGGCCGCGGCGATACTGCCGAGCTCCATGCGGGCTGCCGCGTCGGGCAGCAGGTCGGTTTCGGTGGGCGCGTCCCTGTCGGTGACCCCGAGTTCGCCGGCCGCCACGCGCACCACCTCGTCGGTGACGAGCAGCTGAGCCAGCCAGCGCCGCAGCTGCCGGCCCTCACTGGTCCCGGGCGCCGGCAGCGACGGGGCCAATATGCTTGCCCGCAAACGTGATTCGCGCTCATCGAGTGCGGCGACGGGTATCTCCCGTCCGGCGACGGTGGCGATGCGGTTCATCGGACGCGCACCGATACCGCCGGTGTGTAGAGCACCCGGCCGGCCGCGGCGATCCGGATCAGCGCCCACCACTGTCCGGGCTCGATCCACGACGGTGGCGCGACGTCGAAGTCGAATGCGACGGTGCCACCGGCCGGCACATCGGCGCCGAGTGCGGCCGGCCCCAACCATTCCCAGGTGCCCCACGGACTGATCAGGTGCGCCTCCAGGCTCAGCGGAGCACCGGCGGCCGAGCCGACGACGACGCTCAGATCGCCGTGTTGCCCGGCGACGACGTCGACCGGTTGGGGTTCCTCGACCAGCCGCAGCAGCGGGGCGTCGCCGGGTTCGCCGACGGTGACGACACAGACGTCCTCGACCATCTGACGCCAGGCGGCCGGAACCTGATGGTGCTTGTCGCCGCCGGTGACCGCCAGCTCGACCCGCACCGGATACCGGCCGGCGGGGGCGTCGGCCGGAAGGTCCAGCTGCACTTCGGTTTCCAGATAGCCGCCGGGCGGCAGCACGAAGGGCAGTTCGTCCGGGGTGGCCGACCAGCCGTCGGGGCACAGCACGCGGACCCGGCCGTGGAGCGTGGCGTCGGTGCAGTCGCTGGCGGCGGTGACGCGCAACGGCACGGGGGCGCCCGGTGCGCCGGCGGCTTCGGTGGGGTGCACATGAGCGACCGCGGGCAGTCCGCCCAACGGTGCGGGGCCGCGGTTGTGCAGCCAGTACCGGGCGTAAACCGGTTGGGCGACTTCGGCATCCGGCGCCAGGGTGGCGTGGTCGCCGTTGAGCACGTGCGGCAGGTCGAGTCGGGCCCGCACGGTGGCGATCTCGAAACCGTGCAGCCGCAGGTCTTTTCTGCCGGCAATCGGCTGTTCGAGCAGGTCGAGTCGTTCGACGTCTTCGAGGTGCCGGAGGCCAGAGGTGACGTCGACCTCGGTCGGCCGTCCCGAGGTCTGGACCAGGCGCAGGGTGATGCCCGCGCTCGGGTCGACGGGCGCGCTGCTGCCGGCCGCGATCGGGTTGCCGGTGGCCTTCAGCGCGGCCAGCGTCACCTCGAATGCGGGTTCGACGCCCAACAGTGAACCGGTACAGGGCAATCCGCCGGCCACCGCGGGATGGTCGGTGCGCACCGCGAGCAGGGGCTGGGAGTATTCGGCGCTGCGGCCCGGGATGCCCGCGGCGCGCCAGTCGCCGTCGCCGGCCGCGATGGCGTAGTCGAAGGTGTGGGTCCAGTGCTGGAGCTGGAAGTTCGACCCGTCGGGTGCGGTGCGGCGCGGCGGGTCGATCCAGGTGCCCGAGGGCCAGCCGGTGCACGACCGCAGCAACGAGGTGTGCAGGACGCCGTCCGGTTCGACGGCGAAACCCGGTACGCCGCGGTTCAGCACCGCCACACTGCGGGCCTCGAAGGGCCCGATGCCCGCCGCGGCGTCCTGCTCGACGGTGATCTCGGTGGTCGCGAGGGCGGCGATCAGCTCGTCGATGGCGCCGGGTCCGGCGACGATCAGCACCGGCAGAGCCCGCACCCCTGTCAGGTCGGCGCCGGGAATCCACCGCTGCACCAGGTCGGCGTCGGCGGGCACCCAGAGCCGCGCGTTCCCGGCCGTCAGGCGGTGCCGCAGTTCGGCGCCGTAGCGGGGCTCGGCTGCCGCCAATACCGCTGCGGTGAAAGCGTTCTCGTCGGGGCCGCCGAGTGCGATGCGGGCGTCGGGCAGGTTGGAGTCGACGGAGAGGTCGCCGTAGCGCGGCTTGCCGGCACTGCTGCAGGTGGCCGTCACCCCCGCGCGCACCAGCGCGACCATCAGGTCGCGGGTCGGCGACTCTGGGTCGGCGGCGTCCGGCGCGACGACCTCGGCGACCGACACCGCCCGCACGCTCTCGCCGTGCGCGTCGCGGACCCGGACCCGCACCGCCGAGGACAGCCCGAACCACCCGTAGGCGGGGTTGTCCAAGGTGTAGGGGTGCTCGGCGGTGTCGACCGCGTCGTGCGAATCCCGTTGGTGCAGTAGCCCGAAACCGCGGCCGATCACCGCGTCGCCGACCTCGCTGACCGGCATCGCACCCGGCACCGGGCAGGGCCAGCGCAGTCGCAACAGCTTGTCGGCGCCGGTGAACTCATCCACCACGGTGCGGCAGTCCACGCGGTCCATACCGCGCCACAGCGTGATGGTCTGGGTGTACCGCAGCACGTCACCGATGCGCCCGGTGACCATCAACCGCTCCCCCAGCGCGCTGCGGTAGGCCTGTACCGACTCGGCTGCGCGCTCGGCGGAGCCCACCACCGGCCCCTTGGGCAACAGGTGCCAGGGCCCTTCGTGTTCGGTCGGATGCGCGGAATGCTCGTCGTAGACGGCGATCTCGTTACCGACCCGGCCCGCGCCGATCAGCTCGACGCCCGCGCGCACCAGCGACGACACCGCGCCGCCGCGGTCGGGGTCGACCGTGCAGCGGTAGCGATCGTTGCCGATGCTGGTGCCGGACATCGGTTCCCAGGACGCGGGCGCCCACGCCGGTTGCGTCACGGCGTCGCCGAGCGTGTATCCCCGCCACCCGAGCGACGGCACGTCGTGGGCCGCCCAGGTGACGGTGTGGCCGTCGTCTTCGATCAGGACCGGGACGGGCGCGCCGTCGGCATCGAGGACCGGCCCTGCCGGCGGTTCGTCGAGGTGGATGGTGACGATGTCGGTTCGGCTGTGCGCCAACGGGTTCCACACCACGATGTCGCCGTCGACGGCTCGCGACAGCAATGCCACCGCGTTGTCGCGGGCGGTCCGGCCGAGTTCCCACGCGTCGCGCCAGCCGGTGAGCAGGTCGAGGTACACCTGGTCGGATTCCGATCCGGTGATGGCGTCGTGGTGTGCGCCGTAGGCCAGTTGCACCCAGGCCTTGGCCAGGGCAGCTTGCGGATAGGTGGCGCCGGTGAGCAATCCGGCGAACACCGCGAACCGTTCGGCTTCCAGCACGACGTGCTCGGCGGCCCGGTTGGCCTGCTTGGTGTCGATGTACGACACGTCCTTGCCCGTGTAGATCGGGTTCATGTCGCGGGTCTGCGGCGACGGCTGGGTGCCGTCGGCGGCGAGTTCCGCACGCACGGCGGCGAAGAACTCCCGCGGCAGCGCGCACACGAAGCGGGGCCAGGTGTAGCGCGCCGCCCAGTCACGATGGATGTCGGTGACCCATTTGTTGGGCGGGGTGTAGTCGGTACCCACCGGCAGCAGCACATTGCGGGTCAGCGCAACCTTTTTCAGCTTGGCGAACGTGGCGTAGGTGGCCGCCTCGGCCTCCTGCAGCGACGCCGACGAGTCCATCCACCAGCCGGCGGCGTAATGCGCGGGCATGTAGTGCGTCAGCAGCCCGCGGCCAGACGGCGCGATCCAGTCGAATTCACTGGCGAACTGCATGCGTTCGGGGTCGCCGTCGCGGTGCATCGGGCCCCACTGGTGATGCGGGCCGCGGGCCCACGAGCTGGAGGTCAGGCCGGTGTCGGCGGCCATGCCCGGGAACTGCGGGTCGTGGCCGAACACGTCGAGCTGCCAGGCCGTCGCCGGGTCGGCGCCCATGACGTCGCGCTGGAACCCGATGCCGTGCAAGAAGTTCCGGATCGCCGTCTCCGGACTGGTCAGGTTGGTGTTCGGCTCGTTGTAGGTGCCGCCCATGATCTCGACGCGGCCCTCGGCGAGCAGCGCGCGCAACTGGGCGCGCTGCTCGGGGTGGGTGTCCCAGTAGGGTTTGAGGTAGTCGACCTCAGCGAGGACGAACTTGTATTCCGGTTCGCGCCTTGCCATTTCGAGATGTGCGGTGACCAGCTCGAAGCCGTTGGTCTGCCGGCAGCGGCCGGGCGGGTCCTCGGTCCAGACGCTGGTGTAGGCGGCCTGCGTGTTCCACCACACCGGGTCGTAGTGGAAGTGGCTGATCATGTGCATGGTCCAGCCGGGCTCGGCGACGACGAACTCGAACGGGATCTGTTCACCGCCGATCTCGAGATGCGCGGCCCGTACCTGGCCCGGTTGTCCGCCCTGCACAACCACCGGAATCTCGACGAAGCCGGCACCGGGCTGAGCCAGGGCCCGGCCGCTCAGCCCCTCTCCGACGACCCGCAACTCGGCGACCTCAGCGCATCCCGTGTAGTCCACCCGGACCAGCTGCAGCGGTTCGTCGGCCGGGCCGACGAACAACTCGGTGGAAACCACGGCCGTCACCTGCAGGAGTCGTCCCGTCGACACCCCTGCACCATACGGCGCAGCGCCGCTACTCGGGAGGCATTGCGGCACGCAACCGGTCGGCGACCACCGCGGCCGCGGCGATCACCTCGGGCGGTTCGAGGACCTCGAACCGATACCCCGGCATCGCCAGGTACAGCACGATGCGCTCGGGGTCGTCGCCCCCGGCGGTCACCACGCAGCGGTCCGGACCGTCCGCCACGATCTGTGCCGATGATGCGGAAAACATCTGCGCCAGTTGACTTTCGGACGCCTCATACCGGACCCGCGCGACGTAGCGGTACGGCGACGCCGTGATGGCCTGGCGCACGAACTCCGCCGGATCAGGCGCCGGGCGCGGCGCGAACGTCGTGCCCGCGGCCTTGACGTCGACCATCCGGTCCAGCCGCAGCGTCCGCCAGTCCTGCTTGTCGCGGTCGTACGCCAGCAGGTACCAGCGGCGCCCGGTGGTGACGAGTTGGTAGGGCTCGAGCCGGCGCTCGGTGTTGTTGCCGCGGATGTCGGTGTAGCCGAGCCGGACGTGTTCGTGGTCCCGGCAGGCACGCGCCAGCGTCATCAGGTCGTCGGGCGACACCGCTTCGACGGCACCGCCGCCGGTCAGCGTCACCGTCGCGTCGTGCACCGCGGACACCTGCGACCGCAGCCGCGCGGGCATGACCTGGTCGAGTTTGGACAGCGCGCGCAGCGCCGACTCCCCGACGCCCGCGACGCTGCCGCCGGCCGCCAGGCGCAGACACACCGCCATCGCGACGGCCTCTTCGGGGTCGAGTAGCAGCGGCGGCAGCGCGGCGCCGGCGCCCAGCTGATAGCCGCCGTCGCGGCCCTTGCTGGCGTGCACCGGATAGCCGAGGTCGCGCAGCCGCTCGATGTCGCGGCGGACGCTGCGCCCGGTGACGCCGAGCCGGTCGGCCAGCTCCTGGCCCGTCCACACCCGGCGTGCCTGCAGCAGCCCCAGCAGTTGCAGCACGCGACTCGTCGTTTCGGACATGACAACACTCTGCCGCATTCATAGGACAGAAACAGTCCTAATTAGATGTCAGGCTCTACACGTGACCGAAGAACTGGCCGACCAACTCGACTGGCACTGGCAACACCAGCTGCGCCCCCGACTCGAGGGACTGACCGACGACGAATACTTCTGGGAGCCGGTGCCCGGCTGCTGGACCCTGCACCCCGACGGTTCCATCGACTTCAGCTATCCCCCACCACAACCCGAGCCGTTCACGACCATCGCCTGGCGATTGGCGCACGTCATCGTCGGTGTCCTGGCCATGCGGAATCACTCACATTTCGGCGGGCCCCAGGCCGACTATCAGTCGTGGCCGTACGCCCGCGACGCCCGCACCGCGCTGGAGCAGCTCGACGCCGCCTACGCGAACTGGATCACCGGGGTCCGCGGCCTCGACGATGCAGCGCTGGCCCGGCCGTGCGGACCGGCCGAAGGTCCCTACGCTGACTTCTCAATGGCCACCCTCGTGCTGCACATCAATCGCGAAGTCATTCACCACGGAGCGGAAATCGCCTGCATCCGTGACCTTTACACCCACACGAAGAAGGAGAAGTAGGCATGCCCGGACAGCCCGCACCCGCCGGTGACGAGCGTCAGACCCTCGTCAACTTCCTGGCGTTCCAGCAGGACGCCTTCGCGGCCGTCGCCCACGGCCTCACCGATGAGCAGGCCCGCTCCACCCCATCGGTGAGCGCCCAGTCGGTCGGCGGCCTCATCAAGCACGTCACCGCCGTTCAAGCGGGCTGGGTCGAGCGCGCGGTGGCCGCCCCCGACTTCCCGCCACCGGACACCCGGCCGATGGCCGAGATCATGGCCGAGTACGCCGACCAACACGTCATGCGCGACGACGAGAAGCTCGGCGACCTGCTGGCCGCACTGCGCGAACAGAACGCCAAGACACTGCAGGCCTTCGCCGAACTCGACCTGGACGCGCTGGTGCCGATTCCGCACGACGTGCCGTGGTTCCCGACCGACATCGACCACTGGAATGTGCGGTGGGTCGGCATGCACCTCATCGAGGAGCTGTCCCGGCACGCCGGCCACGCCGACATCATCCGGGAATCCATCGACCGCGCCACCATGTACGAACTGCTGGCCGCCGAGGAGGAATGGCCGGAGACGGAATACATCAAGCGCTGGCGGCCCGCCGCCAAGTAACTCGGGATCCACGAAATGGCTGCTCCCGCCCCACGGCGGAGCAGCCATTTCGTCGTTATCGGCGCAGCACCAGCGCCAGCGCCGCGTCGACCACCACGTCCAGATCGGCGCCCAACGCGCCGGACAGCCACTGCTGGGCCAGCTCTGCCATGGCGCCGGTGTACATGGCCGCACCGACGCGCGCGGCGACGGGGTCCGAATTCGGGTGCGGCCGGCCGCCCTCGGCGAGGACCGCGTCGAGCAGCAAGTCTTGCGTGACGGCGCGGCGCGCGGCCAGCACGGGGTTGGCGCGGGCTTCCGTGAACAGCACCCGCCCGCGCCGCGGATCGGCGGAACCGAAGCCCAGCACCGCGGCGATGCCGGCGCGGGTCCGGTCCCGCACCGAGTCGCCCGCGACGGTGATCGCGGCGTCGACCATGGCGGCCAGTTCGATGCTGACCTTGTCGTAGACGGCGCCCAGCAGTTCGTCGATGCCGTCGAAGCTCTCGTAGAAGTAGCGCGTGTTGAGTCCGCACTCGCGGCACACCGAGCGGACCGACAGCGCCGTTTCGCCACCGGAGCCGAACAATTCGAATGCCGCGTCGACCAGTAGCCCGCGCCGTTCGGCGCGGCGGTCGTCGAGCGGAACCCCCGCCCACCTGGTCGGTGTCGACATCCCTACAGCCTAGGTCTGGTCACACCCGTCACCAAATACTATTCTGGTTACGACCGTGACCAGAAGGGGTTGACGTGTACCTGCCGCACCAGTTCATCGAGCACCAGCTTCAGCACCGGTTCGACCAGACCATCCGGCGGAACTATTTCCGTGGCATGGAGTTCGCCGGTCCCGCCGGCGACCCGGGCTGGTTCGGCCCCGGCAGCGCTGTCTGGCATGTGCACTCCCACACCGAGGCGCTGGTCTTCGGCCTGCAGTGCGCCGCGTTCATCGAGCGCCTCGACCCGTCCATCTACTGGATGGGCATGCACCACTCGCGCCTGGTCCAGCGCGACGACAACGGCGAGGCCGTCCCGGTGATCGACCCCAAGGGCGCGGCCGTGCGGCTCGGCCACTCCATCGCGTTCTTCATCGGCACCGCCTACGGCAGCACCGAGACCGCCGAGAACCTGGCCCGGACCGTGCGCGCCATGCACCACACCATCAAGGGGGTCCGCCCGGACGGCGCCGCCTACGACGCCGACGACCCGGACTGGCTGCGCTGGAACTACGCGACCGTCGTGTGGGGTCTGGCCACCGCGCACGAGCTCTACCACCCGAACCCGTTGCGCGGCAAGAAACTCGACCGCTACTACGGCGAGTTCATCCGTGTCGGGCACGCCCTCGGCGGCACCGACCTGCCCACGACCAAGGCGGAGACCCTCGAGTGCCTGAAGTCCTATCTCCCCAGGCTGGCGCTGACGCACGGCGCCGCCATGGCCACCGGCCCGAACCTGCCGATGCCGCAGAGCGCCGTCGACTGGGCGGTGCGGGACACCATGCCGAAGTGGGCCAAGCAGCTGCTGGGCCACACCGACCCCAACCCGATCGAGCGCACGGCCCGCCGCGTGGTCGTGTGGTCGATCATCAACGGCCTGCACGCCGCCGCCGGACCGTTCCCGGAATTCCGTCAGGCCAAGGCCCGCGTCAAAGGCGGGGTCGACCCGGAGCTGGCACCGCACACGGTCCCGGCGTACGTGCCCGGCAGCGACCCGGTCCGCAGCCGCGCCGACATCGAAAGCGTCTTCGTCTGATCCGCGCCGGCGAAACGGCGCGACGCGAGACACACCTTTTTGGCGGTACCCGGGGTTTTGAGACACTTCACCAATGACTTCTACGCGGAAGACACCGCACCGTGAAGGTGCCAGGCTGGACCGGGTGCCGTTACCCGTCGAAGCCGCCCGCATCGGGGCCACCGGCTGGCAGCTCGCCCGGACCGGCATACGGGTCGTCGGCAATGCCTTTTCTAAGGGCAGCCTGCAGCAGAAGGTGATCAAGCAGGTCCCGAAGGCCTTCTCCGATCTCGGGCCGACGTACGTCAAGCTCGGCCAGATCATCGCGTCCAGCCCCGGGGCCTTCGGCGAGCCGCTGAGCCGCGAGTTCCGCAGCCTGCTCGACCGGGTTCCGCCCGCCAACAAGGACGAGGTGCACAAGCTGCTGCGCGAAGAACTCGGCGGCGACCCGGCCGACCTCTTCGCCACCTTCGACGACGAGCCCTTCGCCTCCGCGTCCATCGCCCAGGTGCACTACGCGACGCTGCACTCCGGCGAAGAGGTCGTCGTCAAAATCCAGCGCCCGGGCATCCGCCGCCGCGTGGCCGCCGATCTGCAGATTCTCAAGCGCGGCGCGCAGATCGCCGAGCTGGCCAAGCTGGGCCAGCGGCTCTCCGCGCAGGACGTGGTCGCCGACTTCGCCGACAACCTCGCCGAGGAACTCGACTTCCGGCTCGAGGCGCAGTCCATGGACGCCTGGGTGGCGCACATGCACGCCTCGCCGCTGGGCCGGAACATCCGGGTGGCCCAGGTCTACTGGGACCTGACCAGCGAGCGTGTGCTGACCATGGAACGCGTCGAGGGCATCCGCATCGACGACGCCGCCGCCATCCGCAAGGCCGGGTTCGACGGTGAGGAACTGGTCAAGGCCCTGCTGTTCAGCGTTTTCGAGGGCGGCCTCAAGCACGGCCTGTTCCACGGCGACCTGCACGCCGGCAACCTCCACGTCGACAAGGACGGCAAGATCGTCTTCTTCGACTTCGGCATCATGGGCCGCATCGACCCGCGGACGCGGTGGCTGCTGCGCGAACTCGTCTACGCGCTGCTGGTCTCGAAGGATCACGCCGCGGCCGGCCGGATCGTCGTCATGATGGGCGCCGTCGGCACGGTCAAGCCGGAAGGCCAGGCGGCCAAGGACCTGGAGGCGTTCACCACGCCGCTCACCATGAAGTCGCTGGGCGACCTGTCCTACGCCGAGATCGGCAAGCAATTGTCCACCCTCGCCGACGCGTACGACGTCAAGCTGCCGCGCGAGCTGGTCCTGATCGGCAAGCAGTTCCTCTACGTCGAGCGGTACATGAAGCTGCTGGCACCGCGGTGGCAGATGATGAGCGATCCCCAGCTGAAGGGCTACTTCGCCAATTTCATGGTGGATATCAGCCGCGACCACAAGAACGCCGAGGAGTAGGCCGCCGGCCGCATCCGACCATGAATCACGAAGAATCCGAGGACTAGGCCCATGCAGCCCGAACGAGACACCACCCCCGAGGTCCGGACCGGCTTCGCCCGCTCTGGCGACCTGGACATCGCCTACGAGGACATGGGCAACCCGGACCATCCGGCGGTGCTGCTCATCATGGGCCTGGGTGCGCAGCTGCTGTTGTGGCGAAAAGGGTTCTGCGACAAGCTCGTCGAGAGGGGCTACCGCGTCATCCGGTTCGACAACCGCGACGTGGGCCTGTCCACCAAGATCGAGGGCCGGCGCTCCGGTTCCGCGCTGCTGCCCCGGATGCTGCGCTCGTACGCCGGCCTGCGCAGCGACGCGGTCTACACGCTGGAGGACATGGCCGACGACGCCGCGGCACTGCTGGATCACCTCCAGATCGAGCAGGCACACATCGTCGGCGGGTCGATGGGTGGCATGATCGCGCAGGTCTTCGCGGCGCGCTACCAGCACCGCACCAAGACGCTCGGCGTCATCTTCTCGAGTAACAACCAGCCGCTGTTGCCGCCGCCCGGGCCGAAGCAACTCAAGGCCATCACGACGCGGCCGCAGGACACGTCGCGCGCCGGCGTCATCGCCAACGCGGTCAACGTCGGCCGCATCATCGGTAGCCCCGGCTACCCTACGCCGCTCGACCGGGCCGAGGCCGACGCCGCCGAAAGCTACGACCGCTCCTACTACCCCGTCGGCGTGGCCCGGCACTTCGGGGCCATCCTGGGCAGCGGCAGCCTGCGGCGCTACGACGAGATGATCACCGTCCCCACGGTCGTCATCCACGGTCGAGCCGATAAACTGATGCGACCGAGCGGTGGTCGAGCAGTGGCCAAAGCGATCCGGCGCGCTCGGTTGGTGTTGTTCGACGGCATGGGTCATGACCTGCCCGAGCCCCTCTGGGACGACATTGCCGGTGAACTGGCCACCACATTTGCCGAAATCCCGTAGACGTATCAGTCCGGTCACAGCCGCCGCCACGCTGGGGGAATGAACGCGGCTTCCGGCCTGAAGGCGGTTACGTTTGCTGTCTCGACTGACCGTGACGGCGCGTTACACCAACGTCAAGGAATCGGTTGGGGGCCAGGTATTGTGCGGTCACGATTGTGATTTAGTGACCGGCATCACCACTGAGTGAGGAAGGTCAAGTAAGGTGTTACAGATGATTCAGGATTCGACTGGGGCCAAGGACATGCGGCCGCATTTCGAGGACATCCAAGCCCACTACGACCTGTCTGACGATTTCTTCGGACTTTTCCAGGACAACTCCCGCAAGTACAGCTGCGCCTACTTCACCGGACCTACCGTCACGATGGAACAGGCGCAGCTTGCCAACGTGGACCAGCACCTCGAACAGCTGGACCTCAAGCCCGGCATGACGCTGCTGGAGATCGGCTGCGGCTGGGGCCTGACGATGCAGCGCGCCATGGAGAAGTACGACGTCAACGTCATCGGTCTGACGCTGAGCAAGAACCAGCAGGCGTTCTGCACGGAACTGCTGAGGAACACCGAGTCGGACCGTTCGCACCCGGTGCTGCTGCAGGGCTGGGAAGAGTTCCACGAGCCGGTGGACCGCATCGTGTCGATCGAGGCCTTCGAACACTTCGGCTTCGAGCGCTATGACGACTTCTTCAAGAACTGCTACGAGATCATGCCCGCCGATGGACGCATGACCATCCAGAGCAGTGTGAGCTACCACCCTTTCGACATGTCGGCCCGCGGCAAGAAGGTGTCGTTCGAGATGGCGCGGTTCATCAAGTTCATGGCCACAGACATTTTCCCGGGCGGTCGCCTGCCCACCACGCAAATGATGATCGATCATGGCGAAAAAGCCGGCTTCAACGTCCCCGAGCCGCTGTCGCTGCGTAACCACTACATCAAGACGCTCGGCGTCTGGGCGGCCAACCTCGAGCACCACAAGGACGAGGCGATCGCGATCTCCGGCCAGGTGAACTACGACCGCTACATGAAGTATCTGACCGGTTGCCAGTACTACTTCCTCGACGAGTGCCTCGACGTCAGCCTGGTGACCTACACCAAGGAAAAGGAAGCCGCGTAAGCATTTTCGACGAGTAGCGCCCCCGACCCGAGGTCGGGGGCGCTACTCGTTTTCGGGATCAGTTGGCGGATGCCGAGGACTTCGCGCTTGCGTCACCGTGACGGTGCGAGCGCTTCTCGACGACGGGCGGGGTCGACGCCTCATCGCCTGATGTGTCCGACTTGGCGGCTTTGTCACGCGCACCCTTGGCGTGCGCGCTCGATCCGGCGGCCTTGCGCGGCTTGGCGGTGACCGATGTCTTGCCGGACGGATCAGTCGACGCGGCGGTATCCGACGCCGTGCCTGCCGCTGCGGTATCCGATGCCGCGGTGCTGTCGGCCGTCGTCGACGTGGTCGACCCGGCGACCTTGGCACGCTTCTTCACCTTGATTGCCGTCGACGTGGCTCCCGTCGACGTGGTTCCCTCGGATTCCGCCGTGGCCGTCGTCGCGGCGGATGTCTCGGTAGCGGTGGTGCCGGTCTTTGCGGCCGCCTTCGCAGCCAACGGCGTGGCGGTCGGCAGTGCTCCGCTGAGGTGAGAGCTGACGGCCGTCACCCAGGCGTTGATGGCCTTGCCGAGCTGCTGGAACTCACCCTGGATCGCCAGGCTGATCGAATTCAGCAGACTCGCCAGCGACTGGGCGATCGCCGTCACCCCGGAGACGACTCCCCCGACTGTCGAGCCGACACCGCCGGCCGCACTGCTGGCGTACTCCTTGATCGCGGCCTCGATGACGGCGACTGCCAGCTTCGGCGTCCAGTCGGCGTTGTAGATGCCGAAGCCGTCCGCACCGGCGACGCCGTCCTGCGCGGTGTAGATGAACACCGGCCCGGCATACGCGAGGGTCTGCCAGGTGTCGATCAGATTCTTGATCAGGTCGGCCTGGGTCTGCTCGCTGACGTCGTTGGTGGACGCACCGAACTCGCTGATCCAGATCTTGAGGTTGCCGTCGCCGTACTGCTGCAGGAGCTGATAGATCGCATTGAGTTGCATCAGTGGGGAATTCGCGACTCCGGCGCCCGACGAGAAGGGCAGCGACTCCTGATAAGGATGGAACGACAACGCGTCGAAGTAGCCGGAGGCCCCGGCAGCCAGCATCTCCTTGACGAACGTCACCGGATCGAGCGTGATGCTGCCGAAGCTGATGACGCTGCCGAGCGCGCCGGCGACCACGGTGGCGGTCGGGTCGACCGCCTTGATCGCCGGATAGGCCGCCTTGAGCAGCGCCGCATAGGCGGTGGCATCGATGGGATCCGAGGACAGCACGTAGTTCGGCTCGTTCCAGATCTCGTAGGCCGAGATGGTCGAGCCGTAGCGCTTGGCCACCTCGGCGGCGAATGACGCGTACGTGGCGGGGTCGGGTGTGCCGGCACCGGTGATGGAGGTCGACGAGCCCGCCCATGTCGGCGTGCTGGCGATTTCCACCATGACGCCCATGTTCCGGTCGGCCGCGGCCTGCATGACCATGTCCATGTAGGACCAGTTGTAGGTGCCCTGCGCGGGCTCGACGAAGATCCACGGGACGAACACGCGAATGTCCTGGACCCCGATGGACTGCAGCGTGTCGAGTGTCTGGTCGATCTGCGCCTGAGTCTGTCCGTACAGCCCCGAGTCGGCGATCCCGATCGTCGACGGCGCGGACACGATCTCCGCAGCGGGCACGATCTGGGCGGTCGGATTCGACGGCACACTCGGCGGCGCGTACGCACAGATCAGCGCGATCGGGAGCATCGCGATAATACAGCGGAACGAACAGGCGCGGACCAATGCGCGCAGCGACCAATACATGCCAGCCTCCTCACCCCGAACGACTGGCCAGCGAATTGCTAAAAGGCCGTCGATGAATGGCGGAGAAATTACCTCCATTGACGACAACAAATCTGCAGAACCGTTAGAGAAATAAACATACCTATGGTCAACAACCAGGTGAAACGGCTATATCTACTCACAGCCGGCTGATAGACTCCTGACAGAATTTTCCAATAAATCTGCGCACGCACGTTGCATAGCACACATAATTACCAAGCTCAGCAAATACGAATTACCGTTGCCAAAGTCACCAACATGGGTCCGAACCCACGTCCGGTACATTCACGATGGCGTGACGCGCGGCAGCAGCCCGAACACGAGAACACGGAGGCGAATCATCGCGATGTGGCAGTCGGTTCTGACGTACGCGGGCGCCTTGTCGCTCTGTGCAGCCGCGGCGGCGATCGCGATGCGGTGGGTTCCGATCGTCAACAGATCGTTGTTGGCGCTGGCCGCCGGTGCGCCCTACGTGTCCATGGGCGCGCCGGTGGGCGCCGTGCTGTTGGGCGCCGCGAGGAACTGGCCGCTGACCGCGGTCGCCGTCGCGACCACTGTCGCTGCGATTGCCGTACAAGTGCCTCTGTTCCGGCGCACGAAGGCGCCGTCGGGGACGGCGCTTCGGTTCCTGTCGGCCAACCTGCGCTACGGGCGGGCCGATGCCGAAGCCGTCGTCCGGTACGCCGAGGCGAGCGCGGATATCGTTGCGCTGCAGGAACTTACACCCGCCGCGTTGGCGCGGCTGGAGGCCGCCGGGCTGGACCGGCTGTTCCCGCACCGGGCGCTGCGCGAGATGGACGAGCCCGGTGGCGTCGGACTGTGGAGCCGCCACCCGATCAGTGACGTCCGCATCGATGACGGCTTCTGGCTGGGAATGCTGGCCGCCGACGTCCACGTGCCCGGGGCGCCCGCCCCCACCCGGGTGCTGACCGTCCACCTGTCCGCGCCGTGGCCCGATCCGCTCCAAGGCTGGCGCGACGACCTGGCGCGACTGGCCGGCACGTTGCTGACGGCGGCCCGGGCAAGCACCGGCCCGGTGCTGCTGGCCGGTGACCTGAACGCGACGCCGGACATGCGCGAGTTCCGCCGGCTGCTGCGGCAGGGCTATCAGGATGCCGGCGCGCAGGCCGGTGCCGGTGTGGTGCGCACTCATCCGTCCGACATCGTCGCGCCGCCGGTTTTCGCCGTCGACCACATCTTGACGCGCGGGTACGTGGCCACGTCGCTGCGGACGCTGCAGGTGCCCGGTTCCGACCACCGGGCGCTGCTGGCGCAGTTGGTCGCCGGCTGACTCAGTTCACCGGCACGTCGAGGATCGGGCGCGGCTCCGATGCGCCCGGCCCGTTGAAGTGCCACCACTCCCCCGGGTAGACGGTCAGCCCGCCGGCGACCATGGCGTCGCGCAGCCGCGCGCGGTTCGCCTGCTGCGCGGGGGTGACTCCCACGGTCGCGTAGGCCGTGGCGCGCGGCGTGAAGTCGTCGAAATCGGTACCCATGTCGACGCCGGTGATGGTCACGTCCACCGACAGGCCGGACTCGTGGCTGCGCGCGAACTGGCTGGGTTTGGCGACCCAGTTGGGGTCGGGCACCGCCTGGAACATCCGCACCTGCACGTCATGCGGGCGGTAGCAGTCCCAGAACGTCAGCACCTCGCCGTGCGCGCGCAGTATCCGGGCGGCGGTGGCCAGCCCCGGCGCCATGGACTCGTGGATCAGGCAGCGGGCATCGGCTGGGTACAGCGCGACGCCGACGAAGTTGTTGGGGGTGGCGTAGCGCAGGTCGATCACCGCGTCGGGGACGACGGTCCGGACGTCGATCAATCCGGCCGCGGCGGCCTGCGGTGACACCGGCGGCGGGGCGGGCTGTGGTGCTGCCGAGGCCGTGCCGACATCACTCACCGCGAGCGCGGCTCCCAACATCACCGCGAGGGTTCGCACGAACATGTGTCGAGGTTGCCAGATCCCGGCACCGGGCAACCACGGGATCGCCGGAAGTCGCGGCGCTCCAAGGCGGTCGGCGGGCTCAGCGCCCGGGCGACACCGGCTTTCTGGTGTTCTTGGCACCGGCCCGCCGATTCTTCGTCGGCGCGGACTTGTCAGGCCGATCATCTGCCGCCTGCGGTGTGGCCAGCCGGTCCATCCACATCCGCAGCGTGGTCACCAACAGCGCCGCGCTCTGGTCGGCGTCGGCCATCCCGATGGCTTGCGATATCGCCAGTCCGCTTCCGGTCGCCACGATGGCGTCGATCGCCTCGTCCAATCGCGGGTCGGCGGGGTCGACGCCCTCGGGTATCAGGTCCTCGATCATCACCCGGACCGACTCCCGGAACCGATTGATGGTGTCCATGGTTCCGGCAGTCTGCTCGGGGTCCCCCAAAGTGCTCAACAGGTACTCCGAGCCGAGCACCGTGAGCGGGATGTCCGACGACAACCGCGACCACCAGATCGCCAGCACCCCGAACCTGTCGTCCACCGAATCCGACTCGCCGACAAGCATTTCCAGCAGCTTGGTGGTTTCCGTGAGGTACCTCGTGCGGAGGACTTCGAGGCAGAGCGCCTCTTTGCCCGCGAAGTTGCTGTAGACGGCGCCGATGGTGCGGCCGGCGTCGGCCGCGATGGCTGCGATGGAGGTGCCGTGATACCCGTTCGCGTAGAACAGCCGCGCCGCCGAATCGAGCACATCCTGGCGCGTTTGTGCCTGACTCTCCGCGCGTGTCAACACTTTCCGAGCCGCCACAGTGTCCTCCGCAGGTCCGCCAACCGGTCGCCGACGAGAGGCCAGACTACCGCGTCGACGCGCCGGAAGTTTGATATTGCTCCCATATCCGAATAGGGCCACTATCCGAAATGTGACATCGGCTTCACGGCGGACAGCCCGACGGCGGCGCCATGCCCATGTCCGCGATGAGCAAGACGTAGACCCGGCGACGCGTCCCGCCCAGCGAAATTGATTACTGCTCAATTCTTTTCATTGCGATCGCCCCAAGGAGTCGAAATGACCGATACGCACAGCACGACCAGCACTGCCGAAGGATGTCGACCATGGCGGTGACAGTGGTGACGGGTGCCGGTAGCGGCATCGGACGTGCGGCGGCCTTGCGGTTCGCCCGCAACGGCTCCGAGGTCGTGGTGGCCGACATCAACGAGCAGACCGGCCGGGAGACGGTCGAGCTGATCGAGAACTCCGGTGGCAGCGCCGCGTTCCGGCGACTCGACGTCGCCGACCTCGACGACTGGGAGGATTTCACCGCTTGGGTCTGCGTCGAGCACGGCGTGCCCGATGTCGTGGTCAACAACGCGGGCATCCTGATCGGCGGCGGATTCCTGGAACAGACCAACGCGGACTGGCGGCGGATGATCCAGATCAGCATGATGAGCCCGCTGGTCGGGTCTCGGTTGTTCGTGCAGCGCATGGTCGACTCCGGCACGCGCGGTCACATCGTCAATGTGTGCTCGGTCGGCGCGTTCATGCCGACGCCCATCGCCCCCTCGTACGTGGTCGCCAAGGCCGGAGCGTGGTTCGGCACGCAGGCGCTGCGTGCCGAGTTCGGCGACAAGGGCATCGGCGTCAGCGCGATCTGCCCCGGACTGATCCGGACAAGCCTGGCCGCCAACGGAACTCGCGGTGGCGTGAACGACGGCGACAGTGCGGATTGGTCGTCGAACCTCGCCGCCGGACATCGTCACTTCGGCCGTTCCCCGGATCGTGTGGCAACTGCCATCGAACGCGCGGTGCGCTGGAACCTATCGACGGTGCCGGTCGGCATCGAGGCCTGGGCCGGTTGGTATCTGTACCGGCTGTCACCGAGTGCGGCGCGCGGATTCTTGGGACTGTTCACGATGTCGATCGCCGACAAGGCAGTCGCCCTGTCCGGCAAGCTCTTCGGAGGTAGACGATGAAGAACGTCATCGTCACCGGCGCAGGTGCCGGCATCGGGCGCGAGACGGCAAAGCTGTTCGCCGCCAAGGGCGGTCGGGTGGTCGTCGCCGACACCGACATGCCGGCCGCGAAGGAGACGGTCGAGCAGATCGTCGGCGCGGGCGGCCAAGCCGTCGCCTACCGGCTGGATGTGGCCGCAGACGACGAGTGGGGGGCCTTCGGCGAGTGGATGTTTGCCCACTTCGGCGCGCCCCACGTGCTGATCAACAACGCGGGCGTCATGGACCTCGGCGGGTTCGTCGAGATGAGCGCCGCCCAGTGGCAGCGTGAGATCGACATCAACTTGATGAGCGTCATCTACGGATCGCGGGTCTTCGCGCAACAGATGATCGACGACGGGATTCGCGGCCATATCGTGAACCTGTCGTCGGCGGCGGCGTACTTCCCGTCCAGACTCGAGCCCGCATACGGCGTCGCGAAGTCGGCGGTCCTGATGGCCTCGCAGTCGCTTCGAGTGGAGTTGCGCGGCAAAGGGATCGGCGTCACGGCGATCTGTCCGGGCGCCATCCGCACCAACCTGCTCGCGAACGGTGAACGGGCCGGACTCACCGCGGCGCAGCAGGCGGCGTGGCGCGAGAGCGCGGGCGGTATGCAGCGATATGCCTACACCTCGCCGCAGAAGGTGGCCCGGGCGATCGAACGGGCCGTGCGGTGGAATTCGGCCATCGTGCCGGTCGCACCGGAAGCCTGGCTGCTGTACGGGCTGTTCCGGCTCTCCCCCAGCCTCACGCGCGAGGTGCTCGCGCGCGCGTCCTTCGAACGCATCGAATCGGTGATCCCCTTCGCTGGTAAAACACTCGCCCGGCTGACCGGGAAATAGGAGATATGACAATGACATCCAGCGAGACCCCCGAATTCGAGGTCGTCGTCATCGGTGCGGGCTTCGGCGGCATCAACGCCGGCGTCCGGCTCCGGCAGGCCGGCATCGAGAACTTCGTCATCCTCGACAAATGGGACAAGGTCGGCGGGACGTGGAACGCCAACCACTACCCCGGCGTCGCCGTCGACATTCCGTCGTTCATCTATCAGTTCAGCTATCACCAAAAGGGCTACTGGTCGCGGCTTTTCGCACCGGGCCACGAAATTCAGGCGTATGCCGAGGAGGTCGTGGACGCCCACGGGCTGCGGCCCAAGCTGCGCCTGAACACCACGGTCACCGGCTGCCGGTTCGACGAGGCGAACGACATCTGGCACGTCAGTACCGACGCCGGCGAGGTGACGGCCCGGTTCATCATCGCGGGCATCGGCGGCCTGGAGGTGCCGAACCTCCCGGATATCGCGGGCATCGACAGCTTCGGCGGGACGGTGCTGCACACGGCCGCCTGGGATCACAGCGTCGATCTGCGCGGTAGGCGGGTCGGCGTGATCGGCACGGGCGCCAGTGCGTTGCAACTGATTCCGGAGGTCGCCAAAGTCGCCTCCCACCTCACGGTGTTCCAGCGCACCCCGATCTGGGTCGCGCCCAAGCCGGATTGGAACACCGGGCCGGTCACCAAGGCCGTACTGGGCACCCCGATACTGCGCGCGCCGTTGCGCGCGATCGGCATGGTGGGTGTCGAGGTCGGTGTCGGCGCCGGCATGCTGCACGGGCGGCGCATGAAGCCGCTCATCCGCGGTGCGGAAGCCGCGCTGAAGCTCTGGATGCGTACGCAGGTCAAGGATCCGGTGACGCGGGAGAAGCTCACGCCGAGGTACCTACTGGGCTGTAAGCGGCCGTCGATGCACAACGAGTACTTCAAGACCTACAACCTGCCGCACGTCGATCTGGTGACCGACCCCATCGAAAAGGTCATCCCCGACGCGGTGGTGACCGAGGGCGGCGCGGCGCACGACATCGATGTGTTGTTGTGCGCCAACGGATTCAAGGTCATGGCCAAGGGCAGTACGCCGCCGTTCCCGACCCTGGGCCGCGACGGCGTCGATCTCAACGAGTTCTGGGAAGCCAACCGCTATCAGGCGTATCAGGGCGTCTCGGCGCCGAAGTTCCCCAACGCCTTCCTTGTCATCGGGCCGTACGCCTATGCGCCGGGCTCGTATCTGGTGTTGATCGAGTCGACCGGGGACCACGCCGTGCGCGTGATCACCGAGGCGCGGCAGCGTGGCGCCACCCGTGTGGAGGTCAAGCAGGAGCCGCACGACCGCTTCTTCGCGGACATGCAGAAGCGCGTGGCGGGGACTCCGCTGATGACCTCGGCGTGCGGCGGCTCCAACACCTACTACCTCAATCATCACGGCGACGCCGCGGCGTTCCGCCCGACCACGGTTCTGGAGATGCGTTGGGCGAAAAAGCATTTCCCGCTGTCGGACTACCGGTTCACCCGCAACACGGTGCACGTGCCCGAGGGCGTGAGCGCATGAGTACAACGCCACAATTCGAGGTTGCCGTCATCGGCGCCGGGCCCGGCGGGATCGCCGCGGGGGTCAAGCTCCGCAAGGCCGGCATCGACGACTTCGTCATCCTCGAACGCGCCGACGATGTCGGCGGCAGCTGGCACGAGAACCACTACCCCGGTCTCGGCGTGGACATCCCGACCATCGCGTATCAGTACTCGTTCGCCCGCAACGCGAACTGGGATCGTTTCTTCGCCAAAGGCGCGGAGGTCAAGCAGTACCACGTCGATGTCGCCCGAAAATACGGTTTGTACGACCGTATCCGGTTCAACACCGACATCGAGCGGGAGGAGTGGGACGACACCGGCAGTTTCTGGAAGCTGCACGCCGCCGACGGCTCCGTCGTCACGGCGCGGTTCCTGATCAGCGCGGTGGGCGCGTTCGTCCGGCCCAAGGAGGACATCGGGATTGCCGGTGCGAAATCGTTCAAAGGCAAGGTGCAGCGGCCGACGGATTGGGACCACGACTACGACATGGCCGGCAAGGCCGTCGGCATCATCGGCACGGGAGCCAGTGCGGTGCAGATCATTCCGGCGATCGCACCGGAGGTCGGCCATCTGACGGTGTTCCAGCGCACCCCGGTCTGGTCCATTCCGAAACCCGACTTCCGCGTACCCGCAGCGATGAAGAAGCTGCTGGCGATCCCCGGTGTGCAGGCCACGATCCACGGCGGCGTCCTGGTCGTGGTCGACCTGGTTCTCCGTGGGGCACTGCGGACCTCGCATGCGACGCTCGACCGAGCCGACGCGCTCTGCATCCGCGGCTACCGCAGATTCGTCGCCAAGACGGTGCACGACCCGGAGACCAGCGCGAAGCTGACGCCGAACTTCGGTCTGCTCGCCAAACGGCCGACGATGTCCAACGGATACCTGCAGGCCTACAACCGCGCCAACGTATCGCTGGTGACCGATCCCATCGAGAAGATCACGCCGACCGGCGTCCGGACCCGCGACGGAATTCTCCACAAGCTGGACGTGCTGATCCTGGCCACCGGTTACGAGGTGTTCTCCGACCCGGAGACGTATCGCCCGGGAACCGTCATGGGCCGAGGTGGTTTCGACCTCGCCAAGTTCTACAACAAGGAAGGGCTGCAGGCGTACGAGAGCGTCTCAGTGCCCGGGTTACCCAACCGGTGGACACTGTGCGGCCCGTACTCGTGGACCGGGTCAGGCTGGCACGCGTTCGTGGAAATGACTGCAGACCATGCCATTCGCGCGATCAGCGAGACCCACCGCCGCGCGGCGCAGGTCTGCGAAATCCGCCGCGAAGCCGCCGACGCCTACCACCGCACGACCTACCAACGTGCCGACCTGTTGCGCTATTACCTCGCTGACCTCAACGGGCATGTGCCAACCTACTACCGCAATTCGCAGGGCGACACCACGTACATCCGTCCCTCCGGATTTTTCGAAGCGAGCCGCGGCAACCGCAAGTTCCCGCTCGACGACTACCGCTACGACATCGCGGCCACGACCGAGGAAGTTCGGGTATGAGCGCAATCGACTGCGTCACCATCGAATTGCCCAGCCGAGCGAGCATGGCGCTACGGATCGCCGATGCGTTGGGCCGCAGAACAATTCGACCTGCGCTCGACGCGATTGCGATGTTGGGTTACCGCGGCCCACTGCGCGGCACTCCCGCGTTCCGCATCGCCAACCTCGCGGAGCTCGTCACCGTCCCGCTGCGGGCACCGCGCGGCACCCGCCGCCGCGCGCTGCGCTTCGCCGACTTCCGCGCGGAATGGCTGTGGCACAAGACAATCGCCGGACCCGACGAGGTCACCGGCGGTGCGATCCTCTACTTCCACGGCGGTGGTTTTGTGGCTGGTGGGCTGCACAGTCATCGCCGGATCGCGGGCCGCATCACCCGCGCCGCGGGCATCCCGCTGCTCAACGTCGACTACCGGCAGCTGCCGGCAGCCCACATCACGGACACCGTCGCCGACGCGCTCCACGCCTACGAGTACCTGCTCGGGCTGGGCTTCGCACCCGACAAGATCGTGTTCGCCGGCGATTCCGCGGGCGGCGGTTTGACCTTCGCCGCTGCGCTGGCCGCACGTGAGCGCGGACTGCCGATGCCCGGCGGCATCGGTGCCATCGCACCGTGGGCCGATCTCGACCCGGCCCGCAGGCTGGCCCACGCCAACGATCGGACGGACGCCGTGCTGTCGGCCTTCACGCTCTCGGTCCCGGCGTTGATGGGTTTCGCTGCCGGCCGCAATCTGGATCCGCGGTGGTCGCCGGTGAATCACGACTTCACCGGGCTCCCACCGGTTTTCATCCAGGTCGGCTCGACCGAGGTCCTCCTGGCCGACGCCGAACAACTGGCCCGGTGCTGCCGTGATGCGGCAGTGCCCTGCACCGTGCAGATCTGGGATCGCGCATTGCACGTCTTCCACGCCGGGGCCGACATCCTTCCCGATGCCCGGGCCGCGATAGCCGACATGGGGCGCGCCCTCTGCGCGTTTGTCGACGCCGCTGCCGCGCCGCTGCCGACCGACCACAGCACGGCGGCATGACCGTGGCGATACCCGCTCCGCAACCGACTGAACAGAACGGAATCTCCATGCCCCAACCGGTCTTTCGCCAACGCATCACCGCCTGGATGCAACAGCGCCCGGCCCCGCTTCCCCGGCTCTGGCACGGAGTGGACCGCATCCACTTCACCACGGATGCGGTGATCGGGCTGATCGAGAAGGCGCACATAGGAGTTCGGGATCAGATCGTGTTACGGGCGGCCGCCAGAGTCGGTGTGCCGCCGTCGGCCATCGACACCTTCCGCCGACGGCACACGCAGTTCTTCGGGCGCGTGTACCGCGGACTGCACACCATCCACTGGTACGTCTAAGACAACGAACCCCCGTACGACCGGAGTCGTACGGGGGTCCGTTGTCAGAGCTGTTGTGGCTCAGGCCTCTTCGGTGAAGTTCCGGGTGACGGCCGGGTCGACCGGGATGCCCGGGCCGGTGGTCGTCGAGACGGTGACCTTCTTCAGGTAACGGCCCTTCGACGACGACGGCTTGGCGCGCAGCACCTCGTCCAGCGCGGCACCGTAGTTCTCGGCCAGCTTGACCTCGTCGAACGAGGCCTTGCCGATGATCAGGTGCAGGTTGGCCTGCTTGTCGACGCGGAAGTTGATCTTGCCGCCCTTGATGTCGGACACGGCCTTGGCCACGTCCGGAGTGACCGTGCCGGTCTTCGGGTTCGGCATCAGACCACGCGGGCCGAGGACGCGGGCGATCTTACCGACCTTGGCCATCTGGTCCGGCGTCGCGATCGCGGCGTCGAAGTCGGTCCACCCACCCTGGATACGCTCGATCAGGTCATCGCTACCGACGGCATCGGCGCCGGCGGCCACAGCGGCCTCGGCTTTCTCACCAACCGCGAACACCACTACGCGGGCGGTCTTACCGGTGCCGTGCGGCAGGTTGACGGTGCCACGCACCATCTGGTCTGCCTTACGAGGATCGACACCCAGCCGGATCGCAACCTCGACGGTCGCATCCTGCTTCTTCGAGGACGTCTCCTTGGCCAGCTTGACGGCCTGGAGCGGGGTGTACAGGTTGTCGCGGTCTACCTTCTCGGCAGCTTCGCGGTATGCCTTGCTGTTCTTGCTCATTCAAATCTCCAGTTCAGAGGTTGTGGTTAGCGAGCCGAAGCGGGCTCTTCCACGTGTTGCTTAAGGTCGACTATTCGACTTGTGGGTCGAACTATTCGACGGTGATACCCATCGAGCGCGCGGTGCCGGCGATGATCTTGGCGGCGGCGTCGATGTCGTTCGCGTTGAGGTCTTCCTTCTTGGTCTCGGCGATTTCGCGGACCTGGTCCCAGCTGATCTTGGCGACCTTGGTCTTGTGCGGCTCGGCCGAACCCTTCTGGATGCCCGCAGCCTTGAGCAGCAGCCGGGCGGCCGGCGGGGTCTTCAGGACGAACGTGAACGTGCGGTCCTCGTAGACGCTGATCTCGACGGGGATGACGTTTCCGCGCTGGCTTTCTGTCGCGGCGTTGTACGCCTTGCAGAACTCCATGATGTTGACGCCGTGCTGGCCGAGCGCCGGACCCACGGGCGGGGCGGGGTTGGCCGCGCCGGCCTGGATCTGAAGCTTGATCAGCCCGACGACCTTCTTCTTCTTCGGGGCCATTGGTGTGGTGTTCCTTTCTAGGTAGTCGCGGCGCGACTACGTTCCTGCTAACCGGGAGCCGAGGCTCGCGATTAAATCTTGCTGACCTGCGTGAAGGTCAATTCGACCGGTGTCTCGCGTCCGAAGATGGACACCAGCACCTTGAGCTTCTGCTGCTCGGCGTTGACCTCGCTGATCGACGCGGGCAGCGTGGCGAACGGGCCGTCCATGACGGTGACGGACTCGCCGACCTCGAAGTCGACCAGAATTTCCGGACGCGCCAGGGTGGCTTCGCTGTCGGCGCCCGACGCGGCGGCGGCCGCCGTCGCCTTGGCGGGCTTCTTCGCGGCGCCCTGCGGCAGCAGGAACTTCACGACGTCGTCGAGCGACAGCGCCGACGGCTTCGAGGTCGCACCGACGAACCCGGTGACCCCCGGGGTGTTGCGCACGGCGCCCCACGACTCGTCGTTCAGGTCCATGCGCACCAGGATGTAGCCCGGCAGCACCTTGCGGTTGACCTGCTTGCGCTGGCCGTTCTTGATCTCGGTGACTTCTTCGGTCGGCACCTCGACCTGGAAGATGTAGTCGCCGACATCCAGGTTCTGCACGCGGGTCTCGAGGTTGGCCTTCACCTTGTTCTCGTAACCGGCGTACGAGTGGATGACGTACCACTCGCCTGCCTGACGACGCAGCTGCTTCTTCAGCGCGACCGCGGGATCCTCGTCCTCGGGCTCCTCGGCGGCGGCTTCCACCGTCTCGTCGACGACCACGTCAGTCGCCTCGGGCGCTTCTTCAGCGTCGGCCGAGTCGGTGTCCAGGGTGTCGTCAGCGTCCACGGTCTCGTCCGAGGTCTCCACCGACTCGACTGCCTCGGCGGTCACGTCGGACTCGTCCGAAGGTGTCTCGCCATCGAAAGTCACGGTAGTCAGTCCTCTCTTACGTTCTTGAGCTCGTCCCGGCGGGCGCTCGGCGTCAGCCGAACACCCACATGACGAGCTTGGCGAGACCGAGGTCGACCCCACCGATCAGCGCCACCATGAAGACCAGGAACACGAGTACGACGGTCGTGTAGCCGATCATCTGCTTGCGGTTCGGCCAGATGACCTTGCGCAGCTCGGCGACGACCTGCTTGAGGTAGTTCCAGACAAACACGAACGGGTTCCGCGTGGGGCCCGTCTTCTTGGACTTTTCAGCCTTCTTCGGCTTGGACTTCTTGCCGGCGTCGGCCGTGCTGTCGTCGGAGTCGGAGTCGGTGTCGCCGGTGTCGACGTCCGATTCGGACTCGTCGACCTCGACGGCCCGCCGGGCCCGCTTTCCGGTCGGACGCGCGGGGCGCGTCACAACTGCGGTCTGGCCCTGCGACTCGCTTTCGCCCGCGTCGGTGCCCGCATCAGTACCGGCGCCTGCGGAGCCGGCACTATCGCGCTCGTCGCTCACCGCATGCCTTTCGTCTGTTCCAGGTGGTCACATTTCCAGTGTCCACATCGGTATTCAGTTGAGCAGGGGCGACAGGACTTGAACCTGCAACCTGCGGTTTTGGAGACCGCTGCTCTGCCAATTGAGCTACGCCCCTTCAGTACCGACCAGGTCGGTACATCTGGTTGGGTCCTCACACAATTCGCGCGCTCCCCGATCGGTCGATGTGTAACCGACGGACAGCGCGCTTGAAAGGGTGGATCCCCGAGGACCGAGTGTACATCGGCCCCAGTCTGAGTTACTAATCCGCTCCGGCAGCCGAGCGCAGGACCTGACCGGTCTCGCGGTCGTAGCGCACCGACACCGAGTTGTCGCCCTCGTGGCCCATCAGAGTGGTGAAGGCCTCCATGATGAGTCCACCGTCGTCATCGGTGAGCGTGTTGCGGGTCTGCACGATGTCGGCACCGAACCGATGCTCGATGGAGATGATCTCGACGGTCGCGTGCAGCCGGTCACCGACCTTGATCGGGCGGTGGTAAACGAACTTCTGGTCGACCTGGATGATCTGCATGGTCTCCATGCCGACGTCGACGACGCGGAAGAAATCCTGCTGGACCAGCAGCGCGACGACCGCTACGAACGTCGGACCGGCGATCAGGGTGTCATGGCCCAACTCCGCTGCGGCGGCTTCGTCCATCGAGACCGGGTGGTCCGACTTGACGGCCTTGGCGTACTGCCGGACCTGCTCGCGCCCCACCGTGAACACCTGGGGGTACTTGTGGACCATGCCCAGGATGTCGGGATTCACCGGCATGACTACGCCAACTTCGCGGTCGCGACGGCGCGGCCGAAGATCTTCTTTCCACCGGTGGTGGCAGAGATCGCGATCGTCACCGACTTGGATTCCTCGTCGACCGACTTCACGCGACCGCTGAAGACCAGCTCGGCACCGATGCCGTCGTTGGGGACCGGGACCACCGAGGTGAAACGGACGTTGTATTCGGTCACGGCAGCCGGGTCACCGACCCAGTTGGTGATGAAACCGCCGCCGAGGCCCATGGTCAGCATGCCGTGCGCAATGGCGGTGTCCAGACCGACCTGCTTGGCGATCTCGTCGTCCCAGTGGATCGGGTTCAGGTCGCCGGAGACGCCGGCGTAGTTGACCAGGTCCTGCCGGGTCAGCTTGATGATCTTCTCGGGCAGCTCGTCGCCGACCTTGACCGAACTGAACTCACGAAGCGCCATCTGAGAATCCTCCCTGTCCGTCCTCATCAGCCGACCGACCAGCCAAGGTCGTGTAGGCCTCCTGCACAACCTCACCGCGATCGTTCGTGATGATGTTCTTGTTCACGACGATGTCGGTGCCGTGTGCCCGTCGGAACGAGTCGACGTACACGTCGCAGTACAGCGTGTCGCCGGCCTTGATGGGCTGCAGAAACTTCAGCGACTGATCCACATGGACGATCTGGGCGTCCGAGACGGAGATGCCGGCGGCGCCGAACATCGCGAGCTGCGCCTGGTAACCGAAGATGCTGATGAAAGTCAGCGGTGCCAGCAGCACGTCGTAGCCGAGTTCAGCCGCGGCCGACTCGGCGTGGAAGGACGCGTCGTCGTTCTGAACGGCGATCGCGTGCTCACGAATCTTCTCGCGCCCGACCTCATAGCTCTCGGGATGCCGGTAGTGGAAACCGACAATGTCCGCCAGACCCACGGCGAGTGGCTAACGCGACTCTTTGTGCGGCTGGTGCGTACCGCAGTTCGGGCAGAACTTCTTGATCTCAAGACGATCCGGGTCGTTGCGACGGTTCTTCTTGGTGATGTAGTTACGGTGCTTGCACACCTCGCAGGCCAAGGTGATCTTCGGCCGTACGTCGGTACTCGACGCCACGTCTCTGCCTCTTTCGCTTCGAATCTCTGTTGTGCTGGTAGCGGTGGGGAGGCTCGATCTCCCGACCTCACGATTATGAGTCGTGCGCTCTAACCAGCTGAGCTACACCGCCCCGACAGACACAGGCGGCGCAGCGGCGGATTTTTACTTCCGTCGCTCCGCTCGCCATATGTCCACCGAGCCCCCTAACGGAATCGAACCGTTGACCTTTTCCTTACCATGGAAACGCTCTGCCGACTGAGCTAAGGGGGCCTGACCCTCGGTTTGGAACTGCCGGTTACGACCGTCTACCCCGTGGGCCTTAAAGAGGTTACCGTCTCGCTGTTTCACCTGCCAAAACGGCAGCTCAATCCCACTATTTCAGGCCACTCGACGGCTGCTGTCGGCTTGTTGTTCGTTTCGACGGCGGCTGTCGCCTCGGTGTCCGCATCGGCACCCGCGGCCCGATCGGGAGCCCGCGCCTCGGTATCCGCATCGGCCCCAGCGGTCGGCGTTGTTTTGTCGCCCAGATCCGGTGCCGCAGGTGTCCCGGGCTTCAATCATCGCTTTGTCTCGCACGTGGCGATTGACGTCAGGTACCGCTACGCCGCACCATCGATACCTCAGTGCAATGCGCTCACCCCAACCGGCAGGCTGATTGAAGCCAGTAGCCAGGCCTTCGACGCAACGTGAGTCGCCAAGATCGGGCAGTGGTCACCTGATGCGCCTGGGTTGGGGGCGGGACGATCATTGGTGTTCGTCTTGGTTGTCCCCAAAGGTCCTTGTCGGCTTTGAACTTGTAGAGCCACGGACCGTCGAGACCAGGCCACCGAACTACGCCGCCCGCCACCCACGGCGGTACAAAGCCGCCGCCACCCGGGCCAGGATGTCATTGTCGGTGTCTTCCTTGATGACCTTGACGACGATCCAATTTCTCGCTTCGAGCTTTGGCAGCACCTGCAGGTCGTATACATACTGCCCACGATCGGTCTGATGGTGCTTTCCCTCGTACTGCACCCCGATTCGCAGTTGCTTCCAACCCATGTCGAACTTGGTGATCAGCCGGTTGCCCTCGTAGACCGGGATTTGAGTGTCGGTCGGACGCATCCCCGCATCCGTGAGCAGTAGGCGCAGCCGCGACTCCCGGGGCGACTCGGCCCCGTCGTCGGCCAGCTCCAGTGCCACGCGCAGCTTTTCGACACCGCGCGCCCACGGATATCGTGCGGCGATCGGCTCAACATCGGGCACGCCGACACGACCCAACCACAGCAGTGCGTCGATCCGTGCGACGGCCGCATCGCGGTTGAGGTGCCGACCCAGATCGAAGATCGTTCGCGCCGGCGTGGTCAGCGGAATCCCGTCGTACGTCGTGACCTCATCCGCCGCGTATATCTCATTCCGCACGATCAAACCGCTCGGTGGGCGACCGTTCCGCCACAGCAACTCGATCGGGACATCGTCGTCGACGTATTTCGCCCAATGCAGCGCCGACGCCGCCACTCCTGCGATGACACCACGCCGGCCGGACCACAACCACGCACCGCGAGCGCGTTCCCGAATGGTCGGTTTGGGCGGGCCGTACACGTCCGGGAACATGCGCGTGTAGCGCCTCCGCAGGTCATTGCGCGTGACCATTCCCGCGGCGAGCGCCTCGCTGCCGATGATTACCCTCATGGCGCGATGTTGTCGGGAACCTCCGACGCCACCGCATCCAAACCCGTGCCGCTGAGCTCACCCTGTGGATGAATGCCGCACTGTGAATGAACGCCGCACTGTGAATGAACGCCGCCCTGCGAAGTGGTCGCCCGACGCAAAAACGCCACCGCCCATCAACGCCGCCCAGCGGCATGCCTGCCCAGCGCAAAAATCCGTGGTTTCAATCAACCAGCGTCCTTACCAGTCCCGATTGACGTCAGGGACGCCCCGAGGCCGAAATACGTACATGGCTGCAATCTGCCTGCCATCCGCGCGGCGAGATTGAAGCCGCGCACTTCGACTCGGCCAAGCAACGCGGGCAGAGCCACGCGGGCCCAACGCGGACCGAGCCACGCGGACCCAACCCGCGTCGCGCCCCGCGGCCCAACCCGCGTCACGCCCGTACCCCACCCCGTCCACACCCACATCACACGGCCGACCGCCCTCTTAAGCTGTCGGCATGCCTGATGACCGCCTGTATTTCCGCCAGTTGCTCGCCGGCCGCGACTTCGCGGCGACCGATCCGATCGCGGCGCAGATGCGCAACTTCGCCTACCTCATCGGCGACCGGGAGACCGGCGACTGCGTGGTGGTCGACCCGGCCTACGCCGCGGGTGATCTGGTCGACGTCCTCGAAGGCGACGGCATGCACCTGTCCGGCGTGCTCGTCACCCACCACCATCCCGACCATGTCGGCGGCTCGATGATGGGCTTCGAGCTCAAGGGCCTGGCCGAGCTGCTGGAGCGGGTCAGCGTGCCGGTGCACGTCAACGCCCACGAGGCGGACTGGGTATCGCGGGTCACCGGCATCGCACCGTCGGAGCTGACGTCCCACCAGCACGGCGACGTCGTGCAGGTCGGGTCCGTGCCGATCGAGCTGCTGCACACCCCGGGACACACCCCGGGCAGCCAGTGCTTCCTGCTCGACGGCCGGTTGGTGGCCGGCGACACGCTGTTCCTGGAGGGCTGCGGCCGCACCGATTTCCCGGGCGGCAACGTCGACGACATGTTCCGCAGCCTGCAGGCGCTGGCCGCATTGCCGGGCGACCCGACGGTCTTCCCCGGGCACTGGTATTCGGCCGAACCCAGCGCGCCGCTCGACGATGTCCGTCGCACCAACTACGTCTACCGGGCGCGCGACCTGGATCAGTGGCGCATGCTCATGGGCGGGTAGCGGCGCAGCTACCTTTTGCTCTCCGTTGTACAAGTCAACCAGCGAATATTAGTCGCAGTGTCGGATTAAACCGATCGGTGACTTGACGACTGGATGGCGCGGTGGACTGGATATCTCAACGCTGGGACGACCTGACGGGTCTGGGATCCGGCAGCTGGCTGGCCATCGCGGCGTGGGCCGCACTGGCGTTCGGCATCGTCGTACTGATCGCGGTGAACCGCCAGCTGTCCAAGAATCGCCAGCTCAAGCAGGATCAGGTCCGCCCGCAGGTGACCATGTTCATGGAGCCGCACGCGTCGGACTGGCACCTGATCGAGCTGGTGGTCCGCAACTTCGGGCAGATGGCGGCGCACAACATCTCGTTCGATTTCACCAATCATCCGACGGTCGCCATCTATGAGGATTCCGACCACGACGGCGAACTCGACGTCACCGAGCTGCGACTGCCCAGCGAACTATCGATCCTGGCTCCGGGTCAGGAGTGGGCGAACCATCTGGGACTCGGCGATCAGTCGCGAGGAGCTGGGCGGGTCCATCCGCTCCCGGTTCGAGGGGACACTCACCTACTACGACATGCCCGCCCCGGCGGCCGGCAAGAAGTCTCGGTTCGGGCGCAAGCCCCGCGAGTTCGAGTCGAAGGCGGTGCTCGACTGGGCCGCGCTGCAGCCGGTGCAGCGGTTGGAGCTGATGACGACGCACGACCTCGCCAAGCGCGAGAAGCAGAAGCTCGAGCTGTTGCGCAGCGTGCTGACGTACTTCCACTACGCCTCCAAGGAGACGCAGCCCGACGTCTTCCGCGCCGAGATCGACCGGATGAACCGGGCGGTCCGGGAGACGCAGGACCGGTGGCGCAGCCGCGCCACCGACGAGACCACCGAACTGGAAATCCAGTGGTTCGACGACGGCCCGAAGGGACGGCACCGCAACGCCGTCCACTGACAGGTCGGCACCGACGGCACGTCTAGCATCGGCTCACACCCGTTCCCGGCCCGGGAACCGACCGAGGGAGAACCGATGAGCACCGTCACCTACGCCGTGACCGATGCGGTTGCCACGATCACGCTCGACGACGGCAAGGTCAACGTCCTGAGCCCGACGATGCAGCAGAACATCCACGCCGCGCTGGATCAGGCCGAGCAGGCCGACGCGGTCAAGGCCGTCGTCATCGCCGGCAACAACCGAGTCTTGAGCGCCGGGTTCGACCTCGCGATCTTCGGCTCCGGAGACGCCGCGGCCGGGTTCGCCATGCTGCGCGGCGGCATCGAGCTGATGGACCGGGTCCTGCGTTTCCCCGTCCCCGTGGTGGTCGCCGCCACCGGACCGGCCGTCGCCGGTGGATCGTTCCTGCTGTGCTCGGGCGACCACCGCATCGGTTCCGAGAAGACCCGCTGCCAGGCCAACGAGGTGGCCATCGGCATGACGGTGCCGCAGTCCTGCATCGAAATCCTCCGGATGCGGCTGACCAATTCGGCCTTCCAGCGGGCGGTCGGCCTGGCCGCGACGTTCACCGGTGAAGAGGCGCGCGCCGGCGGCTGGCTCGACGAGGTCGTGGCGCCGGACGACGTGCTGAGCCGCGCCCAGGAGGTGGCCGCCGGATTCGCCGCGACGCTGCACACCCAGCACCACCTGGCCAGCAAGCTCAAGGCCCGCGCCGACG
Organism: Mycobacterium sp. SM3041; assembly: GCF_039668335.1. NCBI lineage: Bacteria > Bacillati > Actinomycetota > Actinomycetes > Mycobacteriales > Mycobacteriaceae > Mycobacterium > Mycobacterium sp. SM3041. The sequence goes on from NZ_JAYXBQ010000082.1 coordinate 206,931, forward strand.
GACTGGCCGCGATCCAGGCCGGTATCGACGGCCTCGCCGCGGAGTTCGGCGGGTAACGCCACACATCGACAACGCTGTCGGTGCCCCGACCTAGGGTGGTCCGATGGCGCTACACCTGCACCGAGCCGAAGACACCGGCGCGCTGGCCGCCGGGCTGGGTGCGCTGCTCGCCGAACCGCTGGCCGACCCGTTCGCCGCCGAGTTGGTGCTGGTGTCCGCACGCGGGATGGAACGCTGGCTCAGCCAGCAGCTGTCCCACGTGCTCGGCACCGGCACGGCGCACGACGGCGTGTGCGCGGGCATCGAGTTCCGCTCCCCCACATCGCTTCTCGCCGAGATCACGGGCACTGTGGACGACAATCCGTGGGAGCCCGACGCCCTCGTGTGGCCGCTGCTGGAAGTGCTTGATGAGCTGGGCGCAGACACCCCCTGGGCGGGCACCCTCGCCACGCACCTCGGCTACACCGCGCTGGGCAACCCCGAGGAAACCCAGCTGCGGCAGGGCCGTCGATACGCGGTGGCCAGGCGGCTGGCGGGGCTGTTCGACACCTACGCCAAGGCCCGGCCGGCGATGCTCGCCGACTGGCTGGCGGGCGGCAGCTCCGACGGCGCGGGCGGACGGTTGGACGACGACCTGTGCTGGCAACCGCACCTGTGGCGCGCGACGGCCGAACGTGTCGCGGCTGATCCACCCCCGGTTCGGCAAGCGAAAACCCTTGCCCGGCTGATCGATTCGCCATCGGAACTGCCGCCGCGACTGTCGCTGTTCGGGCACACCCGCTTGCCCGCGGCAGATCTCGAACTGCTCGGCGCCCTGGCCACCCACCACGATCTGCACCTGTGGCTGCCGCATCCCAGCGACCCACTGTGGCAGTCGCTGGCCGACCTGCGCGGCCAGGAGCCGCGGCGCGTCGACACCAGCCGGTTGCGGGTGGGGCACCCGCTGCTGCAGACCCTCGGCCGTGATCTGCGGGAGCTGCAACGCGGCCTGCCCGCCGCGCAGACCGATCAGTTCCATCCCCGCACCGGATTCCCGGACACGCTGCTGGGCCGGCTGCAGTCCGACATCTCGGCCGACGAGGTGCGGCCCGGCCGGCGGCGGCTCGCAAAGGCCGACCGGTCCGTGCAGATCCATCGCTGTCACGGCGCGGCCCGGCAGATCGATGTGCTGCGTGATGTGCTGCTGGGCCTGCTCGACGACGACGAGACCCTGCAGCCGCGCGACATCCTGGTGATGTGCCCTGACATCGAGACCTACGCGCCGCTCATCACCGCGGCGTTCGGGGCGGGCGAGCATGCCGACCTCGGCCACCCGGCCCAGAGCCTGCGGGTCCGGTTGGCCGACCGTGCGCTGACCCAGACCAATCCCCTGCTCGGGGTGCTGGCCGAGCTGCTCGATATCGCCGATGGCCGGGCCACCGCCAGCGCGGTGCTGAGCCTGGCGCACAGCGAGCCGGTGCGCCGGCGCTTCGCGTGGGGCGACGACGACCTCGTTGACCTCACCGAATGGGTTGGCGCAGCGGGCATTCGGTGGGGTTTCGACGCGGCGCACCGCACCCCGTACGCGCTGCAGCGGTACCCGCAGAACACCTGGCAGTTCGGGGTCGACCGGCTGCTCGTCGGCGCCGCGATGTCCGACGATTCGCAGGGCTGGCTGGGTACCGCGTTGCCGCTCGACGACGTCGACTCGAACCGCGTGGAACTGGCCGGCCGGTTGGCGGAGTACGTGCAGCGGTTGTGCGGTGTCGTCGACCGGCTCACCGGCGCGCAACCGCTGGAGAGCTGGGTCGAGGTGCTGCGCGAGGGCATCGCACAGCTCACGCGGGTCGGTCCCGACGAGCAGTGGCAGCAGGCGCAACTCGACCGCGAACTGGCGAAAGTGTTGGCGCACGCGGGTTCTCGGTCCGGCACGACACTGCGGCTGCCCGACGTGCGGTCCCTGCTGCGGCGGCAACTGGCCGGCCGTCCCACCCGCGCCAACTTCCGCACCGGCACGCTGACGGTGTGCACCATGGTCCCGATGCGCTCGGTGCCGCATCGCGTGGTGTGCCTCGTCGGCCTCGACGACGGCGTCTTTCCGCGCACCAACATCGCCGACGGCGACGACGTCCTGGCCCGTCGTCCGCTCACGGGTGAACGCGACATCCGTTCGGAGGACCGGCAGTTGCTGCTCGATGCCATCTGCTCGGCCACCGACACCCTGGTCATCACCTACACCGGCACCGACGAACACTCCGGTGAGCACCGGCCGCCCGCGGTCCCGGTGCAGGAGCTGCTCGACGCGCTGGATCGGACCACGACCGAACCTGTCCGGGACCGCATCGTGGCCGACCACCCGTTGCAGCCCTTCGATATTCGCACGGTCGCGCGTGACCGGCTGGTCCCCGACCGACCGTTCACCTACGACCCGGCAGCACTGCGCGGGGCCAGGGCCGTCCTCGGCGAGCGCCGGCCGAAGCCACGGCTCATCGACGGGCCGCTGGACGAATCACCGTGCGGTGACGTCGAACTCGCCGAACTGCTGAGGTTCTTCGCCAACCCGGTGAAGGGGTTCTTCCGGGCGCTGGACTACACGCTGCCGTGGGAGGCCGACGAATTGTCCGATGCCATCCCGGTCGCCATCGACGGACTCGGCAAGTGGGCGGTCGGGGAACGCATGCTGGGCGACTTGAAGATCGGCCGCGATCCGGACTTCGTGATCGGCGCGGAGTGGCGGCGCGGCACGCTGCCGCCGGGCCGGCTCGGCTGGCGTCAGGCCAACGAAATCCGCGGTGAGGCACTCGAACTGGCTACCGCGGCCCGATCGCTGCAGCGGAGCGAGGCGAGCGCGCTGGACATCGACGTCGACCTCGGTCAGGGTCGCAGACTCACCGGCACCGTCGCGCCGCTCTGGCAGGACCGCACCGTGACGGTCACCTATTCGAAGCTGGGCGCCAAGCACCGGCTGCAGGCCTGGGTCACCCTGGTGGCGCTGGCGGCGGGCGCACCGGGGCGCGAGTGGGAGGCATACTGCATCGGCCGCGGCCCACGCGGCGGCGTGCACGCCATGGGTTATCAGCCTCCGGAGCAACCGCTTTCGGTGTTGCGCGACCTGGTCGCGATCTACGACGCGGGCCGCTGTGAACCGCTGCCCCTGCCGTTGAAGACGTCGCTGGAATGGGCGCGAGCGCGGCAATTCGACGACCCGGTACCGGAGCGGGGTGCCGAGTCGGAGTGGCGGTTCGAGAAGGACGGCGCCGAGCACGTGGAGGTCTGGGGACCGGCCGCGCCGTTGCAGGTGCTGCTCGATCCACCGCGGCCCGACGAAGTCGCCGTCCGGGGCGAGACCACGCGCCTGGGCGCCTACGCGTCCCGGCTGTGGCAGCCACTGCTCGACGCGGAGCGGCGCATCTGATGGACGCGTTCGATCTGCTCGGCCCGTTGCCCGACCGCGCGACGACGACGGTGTTGGAAGCCAGCGCCGGCACCGGCAAGACCTATGCCCTCGCCGGTCTGGTGACGCGGTACGTCGCCGAGGGCGTGGCCACCCTGGACGAGATGCTGCTCATCACGTTCAGCCGGGCGGCCACCCGGGAACTGCGCGAACGGGTACGGGCGCAGTTGGTGAAGACCGTTGCCGCGCTGGATGATCCGTCCGAGGACGACGACGACCTGATTCGTCACCTGGCAGCCGTGGAACCCGGCGAACTGGTCCGGCGCCGTGCCCGGCTGCGCGATGCGTTGTCGGATTTCGACGCCGCGACCATCGCCACCACGCACGAGTTCTGCGGGCTGGTGCTGCGTTCCCTCGGCATCGCCGGCGACACCGATTCGGGCGCCCAGTTGGTGGAGAGCCTCGACGATCTGGTGGGCGAGATCGTCTCGGACCTGTACCTGACGACCTACGGTGACCAGCGCGAGGAGCCCGCGCTGAGCTTCAACGATGCGCTCGATCTGGCCAAACGTGTCGTCGGCGATCCGGGCGCGCAGCTGCGGCCCGTCACCGCCGACCCGGACAGCGTTGCGGCGCAGCGCCTGTCGTTCGCCCGGGCGGTGCTCGAGGAACTCGAACGCCGCAAGCGCCGACTCGGGGTGTTGAGCTTCGACGACCTGCTGAGCCGGCTGGCGACCGCGCTGGAGGAGCCCGATGCCCCGGCCCGCGACCGGATGCGCCGGCGCTGGCCGATCGTCATGGTCGACGAGTTCCAGGACACCGATCCGGTGCAATGGCAGGTGATCTCGCGGGCGTTCGTCGGGCACAGTGCCGTCGTCCTGATCGGCGACCCGAAGCAAGCCATCTACGCGTTCCGCGGTGGCGACATCGTCACCTACCTGGATGCCGCGCGCAGTGCCGACCAGCGGCTGACCCTGGCCGAGAACTGGCGCAGCGACAAGGTTCTGGTGGACCGGCTGCAGACGGTCCTCAAGGGTGCGGCCCTCGGCGACGACGACATCGTGGTGCACCCCGTCGAGGCCCGCACCGAGCGCCACCGGCTCACCGGCGCGCCGCGCAACGATCCGTTCCGGCTGCGGGTCGTCGCGCGCACGGAATTCGGGACGCCGCAGCGCCGGATGGTTCCGATCGGCCAGTTGCGGCCGTACATCGCCAGGGATCTTGCCGCCGACATCTCGGTACTGCTGGCCGGCGGCGCGCAGTTCGATGGCCGGCCGCTGACCGCCGGCGATATCGCGGTTATCGTCGACAGCGGCCTCGACGCCATCCCGTGCCGGGATGCGTTGGCGGACTTGGGCATTCCAGTGGTGTACTCGGGCGACACCGACGTGTTCGCGTCGACCGCGGCGGCGGAGTGGCTGCGGCTGCTCGATGCCTTCGACACCCCGAACCGCAGTGGCGTGGTGCGGGCCGCGGCGACCACCATGTTCTTCGGCCACCGCGCGGCCGATCTGGCCGCCGGCGGCGACGAGCTGACCGACCAGATCACCACCACCATCCGGCAGTGGGCAGGCCTGGCCCGGGACCGCGGCATCGCGGCGGTGTTCGAGGCGGTGGTGTCGTCGGGCCTGCCCGAGCGGGTACTCGGGCATCGGGGCGGTGAACGACACATGACCGACCTCGCGCATGTCAGCCAGCTCCTGCACGAAACCGCCCATCGCGAGCGTTACCACCTACCCGCCCTGCGTGATTGGCTGCGCCGCCAGATGAAGGACCGCGCCGGCCCGGCTGAACGCAACCGCCGGCTCGACAGCGACGCCGCAGCGGTTCAGATCATGACGGTGTGGCGCAGCAAGGGGCTGCAGTTCCCCGTCGTCTATCTGCCGTTCGGGTTCAACAGGTTCACCAAGACCGACACCGTGCTGCGTTTCCACGACACCGACGGCACGCGGTGCCTGCATGTCGGTGGCGCCGGCGCCACCGACCGGGCCGCGGCGGAGCAGGCCGGCGAGGCCGAGACCGCCGGCGACAACGTCCGGCTCACCTATGTCGCGCTCACCCGGGCGCAGTCGCAGGTGGTGGCGTGGTGGGCGCCGTCGCGCGACGAGCAGAACGGGGGCCTGTCGCGGCTGTTGCGGGGCCGCCGGCCCGGCGCCACCGCGGTACCCGACTGCGCCACGCCGCAGACGCTGTCCGACGACGATGCGCTGGCGTGCTTCACCGCGTGGGAGCACGCGGGCGGTCCGGTGGTCGAGGCGGCCGAGCCCGTCACCCCGATGTCGCCGCCGGCGCCGGAGGCACCGGTGGACCTGGACGTGCGGCATTTCCATCGCAGCATCGACACGCGTTGGCGACGGACGTCGTACTCGGCGCTGGTGCGCGTCGTGCACGACGACGGACACGCGGTGAGCAGCGAACCGGACACCGCGCTGCGGGACGACGAATCCGCCGACGTCGTCCCCGAGGCGCCACCTCCGCTGCCCGGCGACCTACCGTCGCCGATGGCACACCTGCCTGCCGGCGCCGCCTTCGGCTCGTTGGTGCACGCCGTGCTCGAAAGCGCCGACCCGCTGTCCCCGGATCTGACAGCCGAACTGGCGGCCAGGATCGACGAGCAGGCGGGGTTGTGGCACGTCGAGGTGCCGACCGACGAGCTGGCTTCGGCCCTGGTGCCGATGCACGACACCCCGCTCGGGCCGTTGGCGCCAGGCCTGACGCTGCGGCAGATCGGGCTGCGGGACCGGTTGCGGGAACTGGATTTCGAGATGCCGCTGGGCGGTGGCCAGGACCGGCCGGACGCGGCGCGGGACATCCGGCTCGGCGACGTCGGCGCGCTGGTGAGCGAACTGCTGCCGGCCGCTGATCCGTTGTCGGCCTACGGCGCGCGGTTGCAGGCCGAGCCGCTGGGGCACCAGCGGTTGCACGGCTATCTGTCGGGTTCCATCGACGCGGTGCTGCGGGTGCCCGATGAGTCGGCGCCGGGGGGCCACCGCTACGTGGTGGTCGACTACAAGACGAACCGGCTGGGCGACTTCGGCACCGAGAACACCGCGGCGGACTACACGGCGCCCCGGCTCGCCGAAGCCATGATGCATTCCGACTACCCGCTGCAGGCGTTGCTGTATTCGGTTGTGCTGCACCGGTTCCTGCGCTGGCGACTACCCGGCTACGCGCCCGCCCGGCATCTGGGCGGCGTGGCCTACCTGTTCGTGCGGGGCATGTGCGGCGCGGCGACTCCCCTGGTCGAGGGTCACCCGTGCGGGGTGTTCAGCTGGCAGCCCCCGGTCGAGCTGGTGGGCCGGCTGTCGGATCTCCTGGATGGGACGGCAGCATGACGGCACCGCCGGAGGCAGCGCCGGACCGGCTGCCCGACCCCATGGACTGGCGGCAGGTGCCCGCGGCGACCGGGCTGCTGGCGACGTTCAACGCCGCCGGCGTGCTGAATGCCGCCGATGTGCATGTGGCCCAGCGGTGTTGCGCGCTGGCCGAAGAGACGGGCGATGTCGTCGCCCTCGCCGTCGGGCTGGCGGTCCGGGCGCTGCGGGAAGGCTCGGTGTGCGTCGACCTCAGGACCGTCGCCGACGACATCGGCGGTGACCTGCCTTGGCCGGCGCCCGGCGATCTGGTCGCCGCCGTCGCGGCCAGTCCGTTGACGGGCAAGGCCATCCGGCTGGACCGCGAGCGGCTCCTGTACCTGGACCGCTACTGGCGCGAAGAACAGCAGGTGTGCACCGACCTGCTGGCGCTGTCGGCGCAGGCGTCGCATCCGGTCGCCGACGCCGAACTGGAACGACTTTTCCCGCCACCGGGTTTCGCCGAGCAGCGGGCCGCCGCACAGCTCGCGCTGACGCAGCCGGTGACGGTGCTGACCGGTGGGCCCGGCACGGGCAAGACGACGACCGTGGCCCGGTTGCTCGCGCTCCTTGCGCAGGCCGCGCATCCGGGCCGGCTGCGGATCGCGCTCGCGGCGCCGACCGGAAAAGCCGCCGCCCGACTGCAGGAGGCCGTCTCGGCCGAGGTGGCCAAACTCGACAGCGCGGACCGGGACCGGCTCAGCGGGCTGCGGGCCGTCACGCTGCACCGGTTGCTCGGCGGGCGTCCCGACAGCGCCTCGCGGTTCAAGCACCACCGCGGCAACCGGTTGCCGCACGACGTCGTCGTCGTCGACGAGACCTCGATGGTGTCGCTGACACTCATGGCCCGGCTGCTCGAAGCCGTTCGGCCCGACACCCGGCTGCTGCTGGTCGGCGACCCCGACCAGTTGACCTCGGTGCAGGCAGGTGCCGTGCTGGCCGATCTGGTCGACGGCCTCACCGACCACCCGTCCATCAAGATCGCCGCGCTGCACACCACGCACCGCTTCGGGGCGGCGATCGGCGGGCTGGCCGAAGCGATCCGGTCCGGTGACGCCGACCAGGTGCTCGCCCTCCTGCGGGCGGGCGATGCGGCCATCGAGTTCATCGAGGATTCCGAGCCGGCCGCGGCGCTCCGCCCGGCACTGGTGGGCCACGCCCTGAAGGTGCGGGCCTGCGCACTACTGGGCGCCGGGCCCGAGGGTCTCGCGGCCATGGACGAACACCGCCTGCTCTGCGCGCACCGCGACGGGCCGTACGGGGTGCGGCACTGGAATCGTCAGGTGGAGCGCTGGATCACCGACGAGACCGGGCAGGCCACGTGGTCGCCGTGGTACCCGGGCCGCCCGCTGCTGGTCACCGCCAACGACTACGCGCTGGGCATCTACAACGGCGACACCGGCCTGGTCTCCGCCGGACCCGACGGCGTGCAGGTGTACATCGCGGGTGCGACTGGGACGCAACGGTTCTCGCCGAGCCGGGTCGCCGAAGTCGAGACCATGTACGCGCTGACCATCCACAAGAGCCAGGGCTCGCAGGCCGACGAGGTGACGGTGGTCCTGCCGCCCGCCGACTCCCGGCTCCTGACGCGCGAGCTGTTCTACACCGCGGTCACACGGGCGAAGCAGAAGGTGCGCATCGTCGGGTCGGCCGACGAGGTGCGGGCCGCGGTACAGCGGCAGGCGCTACGCGCGTCGGGGCTGCGGGACCGGCTGCGGGCCGGCACCTAGGGCAGCCCGCGCCTAGGGTCGCACCGGGTGGCGGCTCAGGATCGACACCCGATTGAAGGCGTTGATCGCGGTGGCCACCCAGATCACGGCGGAAATCTCGTCGTCGTTCAGTACCGCTCGCGCCCTTGCGTATTCGCGTTCGGCGGTGTCGTGGTCGGGCAACGTCGTGGTGATCTCGGCGAGCCGCAGCGCGGCCCGTTCCGGCTCGGAGAACAACTCGGTGTCCCGCCAGGCGCGCAACGTCGCCAGCTGCTTGTCGGTCACGCCGGCCTTCACCGCGCGACGGTGATGGATCTCCAGGCACGACGGGCAGCCGTTGATCAATGAGACACGGGTGTTGATCAGCTCCACCAGAGCCGGCGACAACCCGGCGTCGGCGGCGGTCTTGCTGACCGCGGTCGCGACCGCCACCAGTGTCCGGTAGGCGTGGGGTGACTGCTTGTCGATGTGTACGTGCGCGGGGCCCGGTTCGGTGGTGTCCATTGCCTACTTTCAGGTTGTGGCCAGACCGGCGCGGGTATGGTCTGAGCGAACGCGACGATGGTACGCAGCCGGGAAGGCGAATCGTGAGCAATCTTGAGGCAGACCCCGTCGAATACGACTGCGCCGCCGGGCCTCCCAACCGAATCGAGGTTCTGGAGCCGCGCGAGGTGCCGCTGGGTGGGCCGCGCGCCATGATGGTTCGGCGCACCCTGCCGCAGCGTGACCGCTCCCTGGTCGGCGCGTGGTGTTTCGCCGACCACTACGGCCCGGAGAACGTGCGCACCAAGGCCGGGATGGACGTCCCGCCGCACCCGCACACGGGTTTGCAGACGGTCAGCTGGCTGTTCAGCGGCGAGATCGAGCACCGTGATTCGCACGGCATCCACGAGATGGTGCGGCCCGGCGAGCTGAATCTGATGACGGCCGGCGCCGGCATCTGCCACTCCGAGGTCTCTACAGCGGCGACGACGATCCTGCACGGCGTCCAGTTGTGGGTCGCGCTGCCCGACGCCGCCCGCCACGGTCCCCGCAACTTCGACCACTATGCGCCGCAGCCGGTTTCATTCGGCGACGCCACGGTGTCGGTGTTCCTGGGCGCGCTGGCCGGGCAGCGGTCACCCGTGCGTACGCACACGCCGCTGCTCGGTGCGCAGGTCGATCTGCCCGCCGGCGCGAGCGTCGAATTCGAGGTCGACCCCACCTTCTAGCACGCCGTGCTGCTCGACCAGGGCGCGCTGACCGTCGCCGATACGCCGGTGCAGCCGTACGAAATGGCTTATCAGGGCGTCGGATCCGCGCGCCTGACGCTCTCCAGCACCGGTAGCGAACCGGCGCGCGCCGTCATTCTCGGCGGCACGCCCTTCACCGAAGAACTGCTGATGTGGTGGAACTTCGTGGGACGCACCCACGACGAGATCGTCGAATACCGCAATCAGTGGCAGGCCGAGTCCGCACAGTTCGGCGAAGTCATCGGCTACGAGGGCGAGCCGGCTCGGTTGCCCGCTCCCCCGCTACCGACCACCCGCCTGGTCCCGCGGAAACCACCCACCGGAGGAAAGGCCCGAGTGATGCTCACCGACAAGAACGGCGAACCTGTCGAGGTGACCCAGGAAGCCGACCGATTCAGCATCACGGTCGACGGAAAGCCCGTGGGGCTCACCGCTTTCATCGAACACGGTGAGCAGCGGGTTTTCTACCACACCGAGATCGATCCGGCGTTCGGCGGGCGCGGACTGGCCAGTGTCCTGATCGCTCAGGCCCTGGCGACGACGCTGCAGCAGGGCAAGCGCATCGTGGCGATCTGCCCGATGGTCAAGGCATACGTCGAGAAGCATCACGACTTCGACGACATCCTCGATCCGCGGACGCCGGAGATTCTGCGGCTGCTGCCGCGCTAGGCCGCCGGACGGTCAGCCTGCGTGCAGGCTCCGTTCGGGATGGTCGGCCAGCCAACGCTGTTCGACTCGCTTCACCCGCAGATGCTCGAACGTGATGACGAGAGCTCCCGCGGTGACCAGCGCTCCGGCGATCAGGCCGAGCGGTAGCTCAAGGTCCGCGCGGTGATACGCGGTTGCGAAGACGAAGCCGGCGATGGTGACGATGCCGAGTGCGATCAGGCCCAGGCCAGGCAGCCACAACGTGTCGATGAAGGATTCACCGGCATGCGGCTGGGTGGTTCGGGAATGATCCACCGGATCATGGTGTGCGCCCTTCATTCGCATCTCCCTCCTTGCCGAAGATGCCCTAAGGCTACGCCCGAATCCGGGCCATTGTGAGATAGTTCACACTTGCCCGGGGTGACTAGCGCGGCGGCAGCGGCGCGGCGACGGGTGCGACGGGCAGGGCCGGCTGCGGCAGCGCGGAGCCGCGGACCCACTGGTCCCACGGCATGCTCCAGTCGCCGTTCTGGCTCAGCTTCTGGGGCTCACCGCCGGTGTATTTGATCTCGACGACGTCGCCGGGCACGGAGAAGTCGTAGAACCACTTGGCGTTCTCGCTGTTGAGGTTCAGGCAGCCGTGCGAGGTGTTCTGTTTGCCCTGCGCCCAGATGGTGGAGTTCAGCTGATGCAGGTAGATGCCGTCATGGCTGATCCGCGTCGCCCACGGGATGGTCTCCTTGTAGCCGAGGCGGCTACTGGTCGGCAATCCGAACGTCGACGAGTCCATGATCACCGGGTTGGCCTTGTCCATCACGGTGTAGATGCCGGGCGGCGTCCAGAACGAGATGACGGTGTTGCCGATCGTCTCGGTGCCGCCCATGCCCATCGAGGTCGGCATGGTGCGCACCAGCTGGCCGTTGTCGAAGACGCTGACCTGGTGGGTGTGGTCGTCGGCGACGGAGACGTGGGCATTGCCGATGCGGAACGAGACGCGCTCGTCCTGCTGGCCGTACGTATCCTCGCCGAGCCGGACGCCGTAGATCTTGGCCGCGACGGTGACCGTCGTGTTCGGCGCGTAGTACTTCTCCGGGCGCCAGTGCGCGTTGGCGTCGTCGACCCAGTGCCACGAGCCGGGAACCGGCGGGTTGGTGGTGACGACGAGGTTGCGCTCGGCGGCGGCCTTGTCCTCGATCTTCTCGTCGAAGTGCGCGGTGACGACGACGCCGATGCCGTAGGTCCCGCCCTCCTGCAGCTGAGCGCCGGACACGGTGTTGAGGTACACCGCGGTCTGGTATGAGGGGCTGAGCGTGGTGAAGCTCGACGTCTGCCGCGACGGCATGCCCGAGGGGCCGCGCGCCTCGATGGTCATCGTGTACTTGCGGCCGTAGCCCAGCTGCTCGGCGGGCGTCCAGGTCTTGGCGTCGGGGGCGAGCGTCCCGGGAATCTCTTTTCCGGCGCTGTTGACCATCGACACCGCGGTGATGGTGCCGCTCGCCGCGGTGACGTTCACGGGCGCCGCAGGGCTGACGTCCTTGGCCCCGCCGGCCGGCGTGACGCGCACGACGGCGGGCTCCGGCGCAGCCGGCTGCGAGACGGACAGGTCGCGCGACGCGGCGACGACCTTGCAACCTTCCTGGCAGCGCGACGTCGACGACACCACGGTCCCACCGAGCACGGCAAGGACGGCCAGCGCAGCGGCCAGCCAGGCGCCACGGACACGGCGGGATGAGGTCAACACAGCTCCAAAGTTCGGCGTCGGCCAGGGATTGTCGGATCGATGTACCCGAGGTACTGCATCAGGGTAAGCGGTCGGCCGGGCTCTTTGCACGTCGGATGGAGCTCGTCTCGATTTCACCACGGCGCCAATTCGGCGTGTCGGCTGGCAAACGCTTGCCGATGTGTGCTAGGTGCTGATTTCCGGTGATTTCACCGCCGCCGGCCGGCGAGGCGCTGACCAGGGAATTCAGTCAAACATACTGACTGGCAACAAGTTTGGGCAACGCCACCACGCCGGCAGTGGATTACATTCCCGTGCAAAGCAATTCACGACGCAGAGTGGGCTCTGCGTCGTGACCGCCGACGGGCTGCGGACTACTGGGCCGCGAATCGATTGAGGGTGCCACCGTGCATCGCGCGACCGGCGCGAGCCTGCCGGAAGCCGATCAGCCCACCGGCGCCGGTCAGCACCAACAGGCCGGTGAAACCCGGAACCGCGACAGCGGCGACCTCACTCAGGCCGGCCGCGCGGAGGTCGTCGGAGTATCCGGCCCGGTACGGCGCCGCCGCAACGATGGCGCTGTCGGCCGCGAAGACCCGGTCGACCGGCTCGGGCCCGCGGGCCGGCTGCTCACCCGTGCCGCCGGTGTGGCCGGCGAAACGTGAATCCGTCTGCGCCCCACCGGATGCCGGGGGCTGGACTCGGCCCGCGAAGTCGCGACCGACGGACACGACCCGCGGCACACCGGTCGTCGGCGTGAAGGCCGCCGACGACAGCTCGGCGACCGCGGAGGCCCACCCGTTCACCACCGGTAGCGCATGCGCGACAGCAAATCCGGGCAACGCGGCCACGGTTCGGATCGGCTCACCCACCGCGGCGGGCAGCGGCCCGGTCAGCGCCGTCACCGGCGCCACCGGCGCATCCGCCACGAGGCGGGCGGTCTGACCCGCCGTCGCGGTGGCCGCGGCCAACGGGACCGAGACCGACTGGACCGACGGCACAGTGGCGGGAGTTTCGGCAATGCTCGCGGGTTCGCTGACGGGCGCGCTCTGCGTGGTGTTGACGACACCCGAAGGCAGTGCGGCCGACGTACTCGAGGACGAGGTGGCGGACGAGATGTTCGAGCCGTTGCGGCCGTCGCCGAACTTGGGCGTCAGTTGCTGGCCGGGCGACGGGGCGACACCGAAGCCGCTGAGCGCACCGGTTCCGACGGTGGTCGCGGTGGTGGTCAGCCCACCGAACGCCTTGCGCAGATCGCCGATGGCGGACAGGCCCGGATGCGACGTACCCGAGCTGTCCCCACCCGTATCACCAGAAACAGTGGGCGAAAGCGGCATGTCGAATGGTGCGGCGTGCGCCACGCCGGCGCCGATAACCGGTGCGGCGACCAGCCAGGTCACCGCCGCCATGCGCAGGTGCGTCGCCACGCTGCATCCATCCTCTCGAAGCCGGCCGTCTGCGGCCTTCGTCTAGTTTGCCACGAGAATTTGCTGTTGCGAAAATTTCGGGGGCATCCGACACCATATTAGGGCAGTCGGCGCCAGAAATCAGAACGGCACAGTTGGCAGGTACTTGCCGTCCAGCGTGATGACGGCGCGTTCGCCACCATCGGGATCAGCAACCTTCTTCACATCCAGGCGAAAGTTGATGGCGGAGATGATGCCGTCGCCGAACTGCTCGTGGACCAGCGCCTTGAGCGTCGTGCCGTAGACCTGCAGCATCTCGTAGAAGCGGTAGATGGTCGGGTCGGTGGGCGCGCCGCCGGGGATGGAGCCGCGAGTCGGGATGGTCTGCAGCAACCGCACCGCGGCATCGTCCAGCCCCAGCAGGGCACCGACGGCCTTGGCCGACTCCTCGGGGAGCGCGTGCTGACCGAGGACGGCGGCCGTCGTGAAGGCAACCGACAGGCCGGCGGCGTCGGCGATCTGCTGCCAGGACAGGTCCTTACGGGTCTTGGCTTCGACGGCCGCGGCGGCCAGGAGCTGACGGGCGGTCGGATCGAACTGTGCGTGGATCATGACGGGGGTCCCTTTCAGAGAGCGGTTGATGCTTCTAACTGGTCAGTGCTGCGCCCAGGTGCCGTACGGCACCATCGGGTTGGTCCCGAACGGCACGTACGGGTTGGCGCCACCGAGGAACGAGTCCTGCGCGTAGACGGGAGCCGGCCCGGGCAGCGCCACGGTGCCGCTGTTGTCGGCCGCCGCCGGTGCGGCGAGGGCGATCCCGAGCGCGGCGAGCGCGCCGGCGGCCAATCCGGTTGTCACGGTGACGAGGCTGTTCTTCTTCATGGTGATGCTTCCTTTCTTGCTGCATTCACCATGGACGAACAGCACCTATAACGTCCAATAGCCACTTTCCACCTATGCCATAGATAGTGTCTATAGTTGGTGGCATGGCCGGACTCGAGCTCCGTCACCTGCGGTATCTCCTCGCCGTCGCCGAACACGGCAACTTTTCCCACGCGGCCGAGGAGCTATATGTGTCGCAACCCACGCTCTCCCAGCAGATCAAACAGCTGGAAGCCATGGTCGGCGTCCAGCTGCTCGACCGCGGCGGCCGCACTGTCCGGCTGACGGACGCGGGCGCCGCGTTCGCCGAGCGCGCCCGCAGCGCCCTGCGCGAACTGGCCGCCGCCGAACGGGCCATCGAGGACGTTCAGGATCTCTCGCGCGGACATCTGCGTCTCGGCATCACCCCGACGTTCATCACCTATCTCATCGGCCCGCTGACCGCAGAGCTGTACGCGCGCCATCCCGGGATCAGCCTGACCGTCGTCGAGACGTCCCAGGACAGCATCGAGGCCGGCCTCCTGGCCGACGAGCTCGACGTGGGCATCGCGTTCGTGGGGGCTCCCGTGCCCGGCATCGACTTCGCGGCGCTGTTCACCGAGCACCTCGGCCTCGTGACCAGCGGGCCGCGGGCCGGGAACCTGCCGTCCCCGTTGCCGGTCCAGGCGATGGACGACGTCGAGCTGGCGCTGCTCAGCAGCGACTTCCTCACCCGGACCCACATCGACACCTACTTCGCGGCGCACCATGTCGATCCGCGGATCATCGTCGAAGCCAACTCTGTCCAGGCCCTCACCGAGATCGTGCAGCGCACACCGCTGGCGACCGTCCTGCCGGACGCCGTCACCCACGACCATCCGCACCTGACGCCGGTGCCGCTGGACCCGCCGATACCGACCCGGACCGTGGCGATCCTGCGCCGCGCCGGCGGCTATCACAGCGCGGCCGCGTCGGCGTTCGTGCGCCTCACGCAGGAACTCGTCGCGGATCGCGGCTACGCGCCGCCGGGGTGATTGCCAAGAGAATGCGATGCCGGGCAGTGCAATTCATGCGCCGGCGGAACCGGGGAACGCTGCCGCGTGCGTTCCTCCCACTCTCAATTTATGGCAGATACCGGGGCTTGCCGCAAGGCCCCGGTGGTGCCGCACAATCGTCCGACCTGGTGGTTGAGACGAATGGGGGATGTCATGACGAACACACCGAAACCTTTCGAACTGCATGAGTCGGGCGCGCTGCTGCACGGCACCAAAGCCGATCTCGCGATCGGGGATCTGCTGGTGCCGGGACGTGCATCGAACTACGAAGAGGGCCGGGTCTCGAACCACGTCTACGTCACGCGGACGCTGGACGCCGCAGCATGGGGTGCCGAACTCGCGGCCGGTGACGGCCAGGGCCGCATCTATCTCGTCGAGCCGGTCGGCGAGTTGGAGGACGACCCCAACGTGACGGACAAGAAGCTGCCGGGCAACCCGACGCACTCCTACCGCACCCGGGAACCGGTACGCGTCGTCGGGGAACTGACCGACTGGGCCGGGCACTCACCCGAGCAGATTCAGGCGATGCGCGACGGCCTGGCCGATCTCCAACGACGCGGCCTCGCCGTCATCTACGACTGAGTCGCATCGCATCGGGCTGTGGCGACCCTTTTCAATCGGACTTCGTAAGTTTAGACTTACCGTTAGTGACAACTTACGAAACTGCCGACGCCTGGAGCGCTCTCGCCGACCGCACCCGACGGACGATCTTCAAGCGATTGGCCGACGGGCCGCTCGCGGTCGGCGAGCTGGCCGAAGGACTGCCGGTGAGCCGCCCGGCGGTGTCCCAGCACCTCAAGGTGCTGCGCTGCGCCGGGCTGGTGACGGACCGGCAAGTGGGCACGCGACGCCTGTACCAAGTTGATCCCCGCGGCGTCGAGGCCCTGCGGGCCGAGTTGGACGTGTTCTGGGACAAGGCATTGGCGGCGTTCAGGCAGATCGCCGACGAGGAAGGAAAGCAGCCATGACGACCGAGGTGGCACCGATTCGCAAGAGCGTCGTCGTCGACGCACCGATCGACAAGGCGTTCGCGTTGTTCGTCGGCCGCTTCGACGCCATCAAGCCCCGCGATCACAACCTGCTGGCGGTACCTATCGCGGAGACGGTGTTCGAAACCCATGTGGGCGGCCACATCTACGACGTGGGCACCGACGGCAGCACGTGCCGGTGGGCGCGCGTGCTGGCCTACGAGCCACCGGGCCGAGTGCTGTTCTCGTGGGACATCGGGCCGACGTGGCAGGTCGAATCGGACCCCGGCAAGACCAGCGAGGTCGAGGTGCGGTTCACCGCCGAGTCCGACGGCCGGACGCGCGTCGACCTGGAGCACCGGCACCTGGAACGCCACGGCGCCGGCTGGCGGTCGGTGGCCGACGGTGTCGACGGCCAGGCCGGCTGGCCGTTGTACCTGAAGCGGTATCACGACGTCGTCGCCGAGGAGGCGTGACGATGCCGTCGCAGCGTTCCATGCTGGACCTGGCATACGAGGAGCGTCGCGACCTCGCCGCCTATCTGCGGACGCTGTCCGACGCGCAGTGGCAGGCCCCCACACTGTGCACCGAATGGTCGGTGAAAGACGTTGTCTCCCATGTCGTGAGCTACGAAGAGCTCAGCATCCTGGGCCTGTTGCAGCGCTTCGCCCGGGGCCGGGTCGTGCGCGCCAATGAGGTCGGCGTGCGCGATTTCGCGAGCTACACGCCCGCGCAGTTGATGGACTTCCTCGAGGCCCACCTGCGTCCGCAAGGGCTCACATCCGGCTTCGGCGGGATGATCGGACTGGTGGACGCGACGGTCCACCACCAGGACATCCGCCGGGCGCTGGGAGACCCGCGCACCATCCCCGCCGAACGCCTCGAACGCATCCTGCCGACGATCCCGGGCAATCCGCGACTCGGCGCCGGTCGGCGAGTCCGGGGGTTGCGCTTGCGGGCCACCGACGTGACTTGGGAGCACGGCAGCGGACCCGAGGTGCTGGGCCCGGGCGAGGCATTGCTGATGGCGATGACCGGACGCCCGGCAGCCATCGATGATCTGGGCGGCGCGGGTCAGCCGATTCTCGCGGCGAGATTGCGGTAATCGCACAACCGCGAGAAATCAGCCGTTTGTACTGCAGACAGACGGCGTCGCATGCGGTATTCCCATTAGAGGGATATCTGTCCCGCTATCGGGCCGCGTGAGAGGACCGACCATGAGCAAAGCCACGTACGTCGGACGGGTCGGGGGGTTGGCGGTGGCACTCGGGGTGGGTTTCGCAGTCGCGAGCACACCGGGTACGGCGCGGGCCGACGACGCCGCGAATCCAGGGGCCACCTCGGCGCCGACGCAGAACGCCGCGCCGGACGCGGCCGGCACGAACACGAAGAAGCCCGGCGCCAAGGCAGGAAAGACCAAACGCCCACCGGGCAAGGCGGGCAGTGAGAAGCAGCGCGCCACCAAACCCGAAACGGCAGCGGCGGACGGGCCCGCGAAAACGCAGACGACCGCGAAGACCGTCACCGGCTCCACCAAGAAACCCACACCGCGGGCCATCCAGGCCGACGTGGAAACCACGCCGGCGTCGTCCCCGCGGACAGTGGCCGCCACAGCCCTCGCGACCTCGGCAGTCACGTCCACTCCCGCGGCCACGTCCACCCCGGCCGCCACCAACGGCGCAGTCAGTCTGATGTCGGCGTCGACGCTCGACTCGTCGGCAACCGGTGGTCCCGCCGCGCCGGACTTCTCGCCGGTGGCCGCCGTGCTGGCAGCCTGGGGCACCCGCACCCGCGTGGAGACCCAGACGAAACCCGCAGCCGTCACGTCGACAAGTCAGCCCGTGGCCGCCACCGCCGCGCAGCCCGTCGTCGCCACCGCCGCGCAGCCCGTCCCCACGGCCGCGACGACGACCGTCCCGTCGCCGTGGCTGAACTATTCGAAGTCGATCTCGGTGGGCACCAATCCCACTGCCGAGGTGATGGGCGCCGACGGCCGGCTCTACGTCGCCAACTCCGGCAGCAACACGGTGTCGGTGATCAACACGACCACGGGAAAACGGATCGACGCCAATCCGAGCTGGTTCTCGCAGGACATCTCGGTGGGCACCGCGCCCAGCGCGCTGGCGCTCAGTCCCGACGGCACGCGGTTGTACGTCGCCAACAGCGGTAGCGGGACGGTGTCGGTCATCAACACTGTCGGCTACAAGCGGATCGACGCCAGCCCGAGCACGACGTCCAAGGACATCACGGTGGGCGCCACCCCCAGCGCGTTGACGGTCGGCGCGGACGGCCGAATCTATGTGGCCAACAAGGGCAGCGACTCGGTGTCGGTCATCGACCCCACCACCTACAGCGTCACCGGCACCATCGGCGTCGGCATCCAGCCCACTGCCCTCGCGCTCGGCACCGGCAAGGTGTACGTCGCCAACCAGGGCAGCAACACCGTCTCGGTGCTCGACACCAGCACGCTCGGTGTCACCAGCATCGCGGTTGGCACGCCGCCCAGTGCCCTGGCCCTCGGCACCGGCGGCAAGCTGTACGTGGCGAGCCAGACCGGCGGCGCCCTCTCCACGATCGACACCGCCACCAACACCGTCATGCCCGGTGCGGTCACCGTGGGTCCCGCCCCGGGCTCGGTGGCCGTCAGCGCCGACAGCAGCGTCGCCTATGTCGCCAACGGCAATGACACCGTCTCGGTGATCAACACCGCCACCTCGGCCGTGGTCAGCACGGTCCGGTTCGATACCGACGCCACCGGCGCTCACGCCGTGGCCGTCGCACCGAGCGGCGCCGTGTACGTCACCGACGCGACCGACCGCACCGTGCGGGTGCTGGTGCAGCCCTCGCTCATCGCCACGTCAGTGACGAAGATCGGGAGCGTCGGCGTCTCGGGCGTCGGCTCGACGCTGTTGAGCAATGACGGCACCCGCGCGTTGGTCATCACCGGTCCGTCGCCCATCTCGACGACCAGCACCACCCGCGTCGCGGTGATCGACACTGCGACCGGCAAGCAGGTCGGCAGCACGGTGTCCATCGCCGGCAAGCCCGTCGTGCCGGCGTTCAGCGCCGACGGCACGCGGGTCGTGATCACCGCGGCGGGCACCACGGCGACGCAGCTGGCGGTGATCGACCTCGCGACCGGGAAGCAGACCGGCACCACGCTCACCCTGCCGGGTGCGGTCGGCGTGCAGCTGCTGTCCGCCGACGGCAGCCGCGCCCTGACCACCACCTACGGCTCGGGCACCACCCAGGTCGCGGTGCTCGACACGCTCACCGGCGCCCAGACGGGCACCACGGTCTCGGTCACCGGCAACCAGTTGGAAGCGCCCGTCCTCAACGCCGACCGCACCCGCGCACTGATCACCACCAGCCGCCCGATCTGGGAGACCCCGGACACCACGCGGGTGGCGGTGCTCGACACCACCACCGGCACGCAACTCGGCACCACCGTCGAGATCGCCGGCAACGAGCTGGCCCCGCCGGTGCTGAACGCCGACGGCAGCCGCGCCGCGATCACCAATCAGATCGGGGATTTCGCGTCGGGCTACACCACGCAGGCGACGGTGATCAATGTCGCGACCGGCGCCCAGATCGGCACCACGCAGGGCCTCGAAGGTGAGGGCATCTCGTACGGCGCACCGATGTTCAACGCTGCGGGCAACCGCGTCGTGTTCATGGCCCGCACCGAGGGCCCGGTCGGCACCTTCACCACCCGGCTGACGGTGCTGGACGCCGCTACCGGCGCGCCCGTCGGCGCCGGACTCGTCGTCGACGGCGACGGGGCGCGCGAGCTCAGCGCTGACCGGACCCGCATGGTCATCACCGCGACGTCGACCGACCCGGTCACCCAGGTGGTGACCACCAAGCTCGCGACGGTCGACCTCGCCACCGGCAACCAGGTCGGTGACGTGGCGCTGCCCGGCACCTGGCGCTCGATGCTGATGACCCCCGACGGGGGCCGAGCCGTGATCATCGGCGCGACCACCTTGACGCACGTCGCTGTGATCGACACGCTGACCGGCGCCCAGACCGGCACCACGCTCGACTTCGCCGGCGAGGAATTCGGCTCCAGGGTCATCAGCGCCGACGGCAGCCGCGTGCTCATCGTCACGAACGTCTACAACGGGGCCACGAGCGTCAACACCGCGCGGTTGACGGTGCTCGACACGACAACCGGCGCCCAGGTCGGTA
Source organism: Mycobacterium sp. SM3041 (assembly GCF_039668335.1). Lineage (NCBI taxonomy): Bacteria > Bacillati > Actinomycetota > Actinomycetes > Mycobacteriales > Mycobacteriaceae > Mycobacterium > Mycobacterium sp. SM3041. The sequence goes on from NZ_JAYXBQ010000082.1 coordinate 227,447, forward strand.
ACACCTTGACGCTCACCGGTTTCCTCAATGGCGTGCAGTACAGCCCCGATACCGACCGGGTCGTGGCCATGACCATCAGCAGCAATTTCAACACCACCGGCGTCCCCACGTCGCAGGTGGCGGTGCTCGACACGACCACCGGCTTGCAGCTCGGCAGCACCCTCACCCTGAAGCCCGACAACGGTTACCTCGTCCTCAGTGCCGGCGGCACCCGAGCGGTGGTCAGCACCGGCAGCCAGTTCGTCGTCATCAACACCACGAACGGCACGCAGGTGGGAGGCGCCCTCACCGGGGTGGGCAGCAATCCGCTGTTGACGGCCGACGGCAGCAGGGCGCTCACCACCGGCGTCTCGTACAACTTCTGGACGCGCACCTACACGACGACGGCGCGGGTGCTCAAGATCGTCTAGTGCTGGTGGTGATCGTGGCCGGCGTGGGTGTCCCCATGCCGGGCGTCGGGTGAGCCGCCCATCATCCGCAGCATCGGGATGCCACCGGTGCGGACGAAGCGGATCACCAGCACCGCGGCCAGCAGCAGGAACACGATGTTGAGCCACGTGGTGTAGTTCCACGAGATGCCACTCTCCATCACCATGGCGTTGCGCTGACTGGGGATGAGACCCGTTGCGCCGAACAGCAATTCGACGAGATAACCCGCCGCGACCATCGAGACGTAGAAGGTGGCCAGCAGCGTCAGCATCATCCGGGTGCCGTAGTACTTCCGGTAGATGTTGAGGATCGGCAGGATCAGCAGGTCGGCGAAGATGAACGCGACCACGCCGCCGAAGCTGATGCCGCCGTTCCACAGCACCGCCGCCAGGGGCACGTTGCCGATGGAGCAGACGAACGACACGATGGCCACGACCGGGCCGACGATCGGTCCCCAGATCGCGGACCAGGTCGGGTCGTCGGCGAGAAAGAAGTTCTCCCAGAACGCATTTGGCACCCACGCGGCGATGGCACCGGCGATGAGCAGACCGATTATCAAGTCGCGCAGGATCGCCGCCCACTCCATGACGAACACATGCGAGACCGACGTGAGGCCAGGTCCCGAGAACAGGCGCCTGACGAACGAACCGTCGCCCTGCACCGACATGTCCATCGCCGCATGCCCTTCCATGGAGCCGGCGATGCCCTGGTCGGCCTGCGCGCGAGCCTCGTCGACGAGGCGGCTGCGCACGAAGAACCGGAACAGCACCGCCAGGACGACGATCATGATCGGGCCGCCGACGAATTCGGCGGCGGTGAACTGCCAGCCCATCAGCAGCGCCAGGATGATGCCGAGTTCGACGACGAGGTTGGTGGAGCCGATCTCGAATGCCATGGCCGCGGTGAAGTTGGCGCCTTTGCGAAACAGCGAGCGCGCCAACGCCACTGCCGCGTACGAGCACGACGACGATGCCGCGCCGAGTCCCGCGGCCACGGCGAGGGTCTTGGGCTTGTCGTCGCCGAGGAGGCGGACGATGGTCGATTTCCGGACGACGGCCTGCACCACCGCCGACAGCGCGAACCCGAGGATCAGCGCCCAGAGAATCTCCCACGTCATCGAACCGGCCAGGGCCAGTGCGTGACCGATCGCAGCGATCGCGGCGTCCATCAGGTGACGTTAACCCGTCGGCGGCGTTCCGAATCGTCGAGCGTGTGGGTTTACGCGGGAAATCGGATTTCCGCGTCATCCCCCACGGTCGACGGCGATCAGGCCGGGCTGCCGATGAACTCGAGACCGGCGTTGATGGCCGGGCGGTGCCGCAGCATGCGGTAGTGCGCGAGTTTCCCGAGTCCCTTGGTGGTGAGCAGCTCCGACCCGGGCCACGAGGCGGCGAGCTTCTCGCTCGACGAGTACGGGCTGTCGGGGTCGTCGGGGTCATGGATGAGCAGCAGCGGCGGGTGGCCCGCCCGGGCCGCGAGGTTGACCATGTTGGTGTCTTCCAGCGACATCCCGATCCGGCGGACCAGCCGTCGCTGCAGGCCCGCACGGATCCGCGGGCCGAAGTTGTGGCGCGCCGCGAACAGGTCCAGGTACATCGGGTAGTCGCCCATCGGCGCGAGCAGCACCAGCCGGCCGACCTTGGCGCCGTTCACCGCGGCGGCCATGGTCGTCGCGTTGGCCCCGAGCGAGTGCGCGACGACGGCGTGGGCCGGCCCGTGCTCGCGGATGACGGCCGCGACGGCGTCGGCGCATTCGATGGCGGTGGTGCGGCCCGGCGCGAGCGCGCCCGGGTCGGACTCGTTGTGGCTGGGCAGGTCGAAGGCGATGACCCGGTAACCGGCGGCCACCAGCGGTTTGACGAACATGCCCAGGTGCGGCCGGCGCCCGCCCCACCCGTGCACGAGGTACACCGGCGGCCCGTCGCCCCAGGATTCGCCGGCGACGCGGTGGCCGTCCCAGTGCGCCTCCAGCGGTGCGCCGGGCCCGACGCCGGGCGGCATGCGCAGACTCTGCTCGATGATCGGCGGGGTGCACCACAGCTCGGTGGCCCACCGGGATCCGATGGGCGGCGCGAATCGTTCGAGCAGGGCGAACTGCTTGCGGATCTTGGGGTCGACGGGTGGCTGCACACCGGAACCCTCGACGTCGAGCACGACATCACGCTCAGAGGACGACTCGACCATGCGTCGAATCCTAACGACCGCTCTCGATGCGACTGCGGAGATGCTCTCCGCAACGCAATCAGGCCCCCTCGAAAGGGGGCCTGATCAGTGTGGCAGGTACAGGATTCGAACCTGTGTAGGCTTCCGCCGACGGATTTACAGTCCGCTCCCATTGGCCGCTCGGGCAACCTGCCGGGTTCGTCGCCTCCCGGTGACCCCGGGTTTGGCGCGAGTAGCAGAGTACAACGAAGATGTACCGAACACGAAAACGGGACCCCGACCAGGGGCGCAGATACGGAGGGCAATCCAATGGCGGATTCATCGTTCGACATCGTCAGCAAGGTCGATCGGCAGGAAGTCGACAACGCGCTGAATCAAGCCGCCAAGGAGCTGTCCACCCGCTTCGACTTCCGCGGCACCGACACCACCATCGCCTGGAAGGGCGACGAGGTCATCGAGCTGGTCTCCTCGACCGAGGAGCGCGTCAAGGCCGCGGTCGACGTGTTCAAGGAGAAGCTGGTTCGCCGCGACATCTCGATGAAGGCGTTCGACGCCGGTGACCCGCAGCCCAGCGGCAAGACCTACCGCGTCTCGGGCACGCTGCAGCAGGGCATCAGCAGCGAGCAGGCCAAGAAGATCACCAAGATCATCCGCGACGAGGGCCCCAAGGGTGTCAAGGCGCAGATTCAGGGCGACGAGATCCGGGTGTCGAGCAAGAAGCGCGACGACCTGCAGGCCGTCATCGCCCTGCTCAAGGGCGCCGACCTGGACGTGGCGCTGCAGTTCGTCAACTACCGCTGACGTTCAGCTGTCGCTGTTCAGCTCTTTGGTCAGGTTGGTGCCGTTGTTCTTGCTGTCGCCGTAATGGTTGGTCACGTTGCGGCATTCGCCGTAAATCTTGAACCGGAGCCGATTTTCGCCCTGGTAGTACTCGATGTTGACCGCCACGCCGGCGCGGTTGATGGTGCCGCCGTACATGTGTTGGGAGGGCAGCTTGTCTGACCATCCCGACGCCAGCATGGCCGCCTTGACCTGCTCGGCATAGTCGTGACCGCTGACGCCCGGCGGCAGCGCCGCACTCATCTCGATGTAGCCCTTGTTGAGCGGCGATCCCATGTCGTTGCAGAACTCCAGATAGCCGCCGCCTTGAACGTCTTGCAGCCCAGCCGCTTTCCGCAGTTGCCTGCCGGCGTTGATGACCTGCGCCATGGACTCTTCATCGGTCATGGGGTGCGCTGGGCGATCGTCGTGGGGAAGCAATCCACATCCTCCTAACATCAGGGCAATCACGGCAGCCGCTGCCGCGGTACCGACGCGATATCGACTACTTGTAATCATGGTCGTTCGTCACCGTCTCACCTGGGCGATTGGATTCGGGATCCGAATATGCCGGGGTCCCGGGAATGGGGATGTCGACGTGTGGCACCGGGACCTCGATGCCGAACGGCAGGTCGACGTGGTCGGGCGTCGAGAAGGTCGGCTGATGCCGCTCGGCGGCCAGTAGTCCGTCGGACGCGAGGCGTTCGCTGTGCCCGCTGGCGATGTCGGTCATCGCGCGCAACGACTCACTGCCCATGTCGTAGTACTTCGAGTGGTCGTGGAAACTCCAGCCGGTTTCGCCGGCCACCTCGGCGCGGAACCGGGTGGCGCCGAATCCCTCTGCCGATGGATCGGTCCCCAGCCCGGCGACGGGTCCCAGCGGGTTGCCGAGCTCGGTGTTCAGCCATTGCGCCGCCCCCGGGCCGCCCATACCCAGACGGGCGACCGGGTCGGTGGATGCCGCCCCGACGTACACCTGGCCACCGTTGACGTGGAAGTCCGCGGCGCTGTGCGCCAAATCTGTTCCCGGACAACCGATCAGCACCACATCATTGACTTTCATGCCGCTGCCCGCGCACGCATCGGCAACCGTGGTGGAGCCGTAGGAGTGGCCCATCACCGTGACGTGCGACGAGCCGAGATGCGTCGCGGCCAGCCCGTTGACGTCGGCGGCCAGCAGGTCGCCGCCCTGCCGGGCCAGGGTCGGGTTCGCGATCCGTGGATCGGTGAAGCTGTCGGGCGCGTCATAGCCCATCCACATCATCACCGCGGTCGATCGGCTCGGGTCCGCCAGCGCCGCCTGGTCGTACACGTGGATCGCATCGTCGTGGCCGTCGGCCAGCCAGCCGTCGTGGACGCTGCTGCCGGTGCCCGGCACGATCACCGTCGTGTTGTTGGCCGTGTCGGGGTTTCCGAGGCAGATGGCGGCCCGGCCCTGCCCGCCGTCCGCCTCTGGCTGATAAGCCCAGAGCATGACCGGACGTTCCTTGGTCGGGTCCAACGTGGAACCGCGCTGGTGCGCCAGCCCCTCGCTGGTCCGCCGCGCGTTGTAGAACCGCGTGGCGTCGGTCTGTGTCAGCCCGAACCGGCCGGGGTCCTTGAGGACGTCGTCTTCAGAGACGTGGTTGCGATTGGCGACGTCACGGACCCGGTTGAGGTCGTCGTTCATCACCTGCTGATTGACCGCGTCCCGCGCACTCGCCGGGACGCCGTTGAGGTTGCCCAATTCGGGTGGATGCCGGGCGATCAGCTGCTGTCGCTGCTCCGGTGTCAGCCCGGTCCACCATTTGTTGACGTCCTCGGGGTTCGTCCCCGGCGGCGGAATCTGGATCTCCTGCCCGCCGATGTTCACCGGCGCCGAGGGCTTCTGGCCCTGCACCGCCTGGTCGATCGCCGTGGCAGTGAGCGTGTCGGTGGTGTCGAACGCCTTCAGCTGCTCCTGAATGGAGTCGGTGAAGAACTCCGCCGTCTTCTTGACGGGCCCCAGGTCGCCGATCAGCCACTGCTGCGGTGTGACCACGCCGTCGTCGCTGACCGAGAATCCGAGTTGGAGCGCGGTGTCGACGAATTCCAGCAGGGTGCTGCGCAGCGACGTCAGCTGATTGCCGCCATCGGTGAGCGCCTTGGCCAGCTTGTCCAGCCGGCCGCGGTAGGCCTCCTGCTCGCCGATCAGCTGCTGCGCCTTGGCGATTGCGGCGTCGCTCGCCTGCCCCTGCCAGTTCGCTTTCAAGTTGGCCAGCTGGCCGCGCTCGACGCCGATCACGATCTCCAGCGCAGCCGACGTGGTCCGCACGTCATCGGCGGCGTCGAGCATCGCCCCGGGCTTGGCCGCGCGCACGCGCGACACCGTCACCGTCACTACTGCCGCACCCCCTCGGCGATCGCTCCTCCGATCGTCGCACAGCGTGGGGGTACCAACCGACACAACATGCAAGTCGCACCATCGACCGGACAGTCCGCCAATCCCGTCGCTCCGCTCGCCCGGGCGACATAACCTGTCGCCATGGCATCAGCGCAGCGCGTACCGACCGTCGTCGTCCTCGGTGGCGGGTCGTGGGGCACCACGGTGGCCTCGATCTGTGCGCGGCGCGGCCCGACGCTGCAGTGGGTGCGGTCGGCGGAAACCGCCGCCGATATCAACGAAAAGCATTGCAACAGCCGCTATCTGGGCGACGGGGTGGCCCTTCCCGAATCGCTGCGGGCGACCACCGACTTTTCCGAGGCCGCCAATTGCGCCGACGTCATCGTGATGGGCGTCCCGTCGCACGGCTTCCGCAACGTGCTGGGCGAGCTGGCCAAGGAATTGCGGCCGTGGGTCCCGGTGGTGTCGTTGGTCAAGGGCCTGGAGCAGGGCACCAATATGCGCATGAGCCAGATCGTCGACGAGGTGCTGCCCGGGCACCCGGCCGGAATCCTGGCCGGACCCAACATCGCCCGCGAGGTCGCCGAGGGATACGCCGCCGCCGCGGTCCTCGCGATGCCGGACCAGCACCTCGCCGCGAATCTCGCGGGCCTGTTCCGCACCCGGCGTTTTCGAACCTACACAACCGACGACGTGATCGGTGTCGAGATGGCCGGGGCGCTCAAGAACGTGTACGCCATCTCCGTCGGCATGGGCTACTCCCTGGGCATCGGCGAGAACACCCGCGCGATGGTGATGGCGCGTGCCGTGGCCGAGATGTCCAAGCTCGGCGTGGCGATGGGCGGCAATCGTGACACCTTCGCGGGCCTGGCCGGCATGGGCGACCTGATCGTCACCTGTACCAGTCAGCGCAGCCGTAACCGGCACGTCGGCGAGCAGCTGGGCCAGGGCAAGACCGTCGACGAGATCATCACCTCGATGAACCAGGTCGCCGAGGGCGTCAAGGCTGCCAGCGTGATCATGGAGTTCGCCGAGACGCACGGGCTGAGTATGCCGATCGCCCGCGAGGTGGACCGGGTGATCAACCACGGCTGCACGGTGGCCGACGCCTACGCCGGCCTCATGCTCGAGAAGCCCGGGCACGAGGTGCACGGCGCAGGGTTCTGATCTCCGCGGCTCAGTTGAAGTACGGGTTGCGGTCGTTGGGCCTGTCCAGCAACGGATTCGACTCGTTGACGATGAAGCTGCCGGACGGGCTGACCACGAAACCGGACTGGTCGAAGCTGTTGACGCACGCCGTCATGGTGCCGTCGGTACCGCACGTGATGTTGCGGTAGGTGATCCGGGAACCGCCAGGCAGCGTCTGCACCGCGCCCGGCATCTCGCCGACGTACTTCGGCCCGTTCAGGGTGTTGAACGCCGGCGCGCCGACCTGCTGGCCGACGACCACGTTGGTGCCCTCCGGGGCGCCCGGCATCGAGCCGCTACAGCCGTACTCGCCTTCGTTGCGGCGCATGATGCACGTCAGACCGCCGGGGGCCTGGAACATGTAGAACGTGCCGTCCTTGCTGGCGTAGGTCGACGGGGTGACAGGCTTGAATCCGTTGAGGTTCGGCGCGGCGGGTCCCGGTGGCGGGGGCACCGGCTCCGGCGGCGGAGCTGCCGCGGCAACACCCGGAACCAACGAGATCGCCCCAGCGGCCACGACCGCACCGATCAGGATTCTGCTCAACACCCGCTCAGCGTAGAACCCAATGACCACGCCTCGCAGCGTCAGCCGCAAATCACTTGCAGCCGAGGTCGACGTAAACCGTGGTGTTCTGACCGCGCAGCTTGCCCTCCTGGCTCGACAGCTCGCGCCCGTGCCGGACGGCGGTGACGGTGCAGTTGTCGATGGATCCGCTGCCGACGCGCGACTCGATGACCCGGAAGCCCTCGGTCTGCAGCCGGTGAATCGTCTGCGAGGCAGACTCCCCCGGCGCCGGCGGCACCACTGGCTGCGCCGCGGCCGGGGCGGCCGCCGCGACCAGCAGGGCCAGGACGATTCCTGTCGTCGCCGAGATCCTGGTGGAACTCTTCATGGTTTTCCCTTTCCGCATCCGGCGCCGAGAGCGCCGGATCAATAACCTCGACGGTAGCCGCGGAAATGGGCGAGAAAGGAATTCTCAGGCCGAACACATACGGATATCCGCATGGTTCATGTCGAATTCAGGCGAAACTCAAACAGTCGATTCGGAGGCGTGCGGGTTGTACGACTCGCTCATGGTCACGTACTCCCCGACTTCCTTGAGCATGGGCAGCCGCACCCGGAAAATCGTTCCCGCAGTGTTGGATTTGACCTTAACCCGACCGCCGTGCGCTTTCACGATCGTCGACACGATCGCCAGACCGAGCCCCGTGCTTCCGAGTGCGCGAGAACGCGATTTGTCGGCGACCACAAATCTGTCGAACAAATTCGGCAACAATTCTTCCGGAATCCCCGGCCCGTCATCGGCGACGGTCAATTCCACATATCCGGGGCCCGGAGTCAGGCTTGTCGTCACCGATACTCCGGCCGGCGTATGGACGCGTGCGTTGGCCAGCAGGTTGCCGATCACCTGATGCAGCCGGGCCGGGTCGCCGCGTACCCAGATCGGGACGTCGGGCAGCCGCGAGCGCCAGCGGTGCGCGGGCGACGACACCGCGGCGTCGTTGACGGCGTTGATCACCAGGTCGCACAGTTCGACATCGTCGGTCTCGAGGTCCTGGTGCTCCTCGAGACGCGAGATGAGCAGCAGGTCCTCGACCAGACCGGACATCCGCTGCGCCTCGGACTCGATGCGGGCGAGCGCGTACTCGGTGGTCTCGGGCAGTGCGGCGCTGTCCTGGCGGGTCAGTTCGGCGTACCCGCGGATGGCGGCCAGCGGGGTCCGCAACTCGTGGCTGGCGTCGGTGAGGAACTGTCGTGTCCGGCGGTGCGACGCGGCGAGCTCGGCCAGCGCGCTGTCGACGTTGTCGAGCAGTTTGTTGAGCGTGTCCCCCACGATGCCGACCTCGGTGCGCGGGTCGGTGTCCTCCGGCCGCACCCGTTCGGTGATCCGGTGGTCCTCGCTGCCGAACTGACGCGTCGCCACCTTCGCCGCGGTCGAGGCCACGCGACTCAGCGGCCGCAGCGCGTAGTTCACCACCGCGATGGTGCCGACGGCCGTCAGCGCGATGGCCAGCAGCGTCATGACCGCGACCGCGACCGTCTTGCGCGCCACCACGCTGTTGGCGTCTTCCATGGACACGCCCGAGACCAGCACGTCGCCGCCGCCGGCGTCCTGCCCCGCCATCCGGTACCAACCGAGTCGCGGCAGCTTCACCGTCCGTGGCCCGAGGTTGGTCCACTGCTGGCCGCTGACGGCCTTGACGACGTCGGGCTGAACCGGTTTGGGTTCGCCGTCGGGGAACACCGCCGACTGCACGACGACGCCCTTGTGCAGCACCGCGATGAGATTTCCGGGGGCCTGGCCACCGAACGCGGTCAGGCCGTCTTCGCCGGCGTCGATCGGATGCGCCGGATCACCGCGCTTGATCTCCAGCCGGTCATACGAATGCCCGAGGGCATCGAGTGAACGGTCGAGCTCCGCGTCGCTCATCGCGGACACGTAGCTGTGCAGGCTGTACACCGACAGCACCCCGACCGCCAGAAGCACAACGGTGACCAGCGACGTGACGCCGAACACGAGGCGTCGGCGCAGGGTGCGCGGACGCCACCACGGCGCCCGAACCGGGGTACGGGCCGGCACTCGAGTCGGCACCCGGGTCACATGCGTCACCTCGGGCAGGTTAGTCCTCCGTGTCGGCAGGGCGCAGCATGTAGCCCACGCCGCGCACTGTGTGGATCATCGGTTCGCGATCGGTGTCGATCTTCTTGCGCAGATACGAGATGTACAGGTCGACGATGCTCGACTTGCCACCGAATCCGTAGTTCCACACCCGGTCGAGAATCTCCGCGCGGGCAATGGCCCGGCGCGGGTTACGCATCAGGTACCGGAGCAGTTCGAACTCGGTGACGGTCAACGAGATCGGCTCACCGGCGCGGGTCACCTCACGGCTCGCGCCGTTGAGGACCATGTCGCCGACCTTGAGCACCTCGTCGGACTCGGGCGCGAGCTGGCTGGACCGGCGCAGCAGTCCGCGCAGCCGAGCCACCAGCTCTTCGAGGCTGAACGGCTTGGTCATGTAGTCGTCGGCGCCGGCGGTCAATCCCGTGACGCGGTCCATCACCGAGTCCCGCGCCGTGAGGAACAGCGTCGGGGTGTAGCCCTCGGCCGCGCGCACGCGCTGCAGCAACTGCAGGCCGTCGGTGTCGGGCAGCATGATGTCCAGCACGACGAGGTCCGGTTCCATCTCGCCGAACTTGGTCACCGCATCGCGGCCGTTGTGCGCGACCTCGACGACCCAGCCCTCGTAGTGCAGCGCCATCTTGACCAGGTTGGTCAGCGCCGGCTCATCGTCGACCAGCAACACCCGGATGGGAGATCCGTCGGCACGTTCCATGCGCGGCAGCTGGCCGAGCACGGCGGCCCGGGGGTGACGCTCTCGTGGTGGTACCGACATCGTTGTCATTCTTCCATTGTGTTGAGAACACAGAAAATTGTCACTGCGTTCATACCGAGTTCAAATATTAGTCCCTGGATATGACTCACGTCACCTACCTGAGCCGATGTGATGCGCGAGAATCGTTGCAATACAGTGATTTTGACTGGTCGGACCCCCAATCACGAGCATACCGACCGGATCGATTCAAGCCGGTATCCCAGGTCGCCCAATCGATCAACCCTCTGGCCCACGGAGAAGATTTGCGTTCTCTATGGGAACTCTTCCTCGCCTTGCGACCCTGTCTGGCGATAAATACTCTCGCACTTAGCAAGTGACGTCGCTTATCTTCGGCGACCGTCGAACAGTTCTGAAACATGTTGTCTCGCAACATGTTTAATCGACAATGGTGTCGGCGGGTGCGCGGACCGAAACTCGCGCAGCGCATCTGCACATGTGTCCATCGGACAACAATCGGAGAACGGAAACCTAGGCATGCTAGAAACCGCCCCGCCGGCAAAGGGTCTACGCGCCATACTGCGCTACGACCTGCCCGCGTCACTTGTCGTATTCCTGGTGGCACTGCCACTGTCGCTCGGCATCGCCGTCGCGTCCAACGCGCCCATCCTGGCCGGCATCATCGCCGCCATCGTCGGCGGCATCGTCGCCGGCGCGCTCGGCGGCTCGCCGCTGCAGGTGAGCGGACCGGCCGCCGGCCTGACCGTCGTCGTCGCCGGACTGATCGCCCAATTCGGCTGGGGCGTGACGTGCGCCATCACCGTCGGCGCCGGCATCCTCCAGATCCTGTTCGGCCTCAGCCGCGTGGCCCGGGCCGCGCTGGCCATCTCGCCGGTCGTCGTGCACGCCATGCTCGCGGGCATCGGCATCACCATCGCGCTGCAGCAGCTGCACGTGCTGCTGGGCGGCAAGTCCAACAGCAGCGCGTGGGAGAACATCCACGAGCTGCCGGCGCAGCTGATGAACGTCCACGGCCCCGGCTTCGTGCTCGGCATGCTGGTCATCGTCACGCTCGTGGCGTGGCGCTGGGTGCCGGCACCCGTCAACCGGATCCCCGGTCCGCTGGTCGCCATCGTCGGTGTGACGGCGCTGTCCGTTCTGCTGCCGTTCGACGTCAAGCGCATTCAGATCAACGGCTCGCTGCTGGACTCGCTGTCTTTGCCGACCCTGCCCGACGGACAGTGGGCCGCCGTCCTCGCGGGCGTCCTGACCGTCGCCCTCATCGCCAGCGTCGAGAGCCTGCTGTCGGCGGTCTCGGTCGACCGCATGCACAACGGCCCGCGCACCAACTTCGACCGTGAGCTGATCGGTCAGGGCGCGGCCAACACCATCTCCGGCGCCATCGGCGGCCTGCCCGTCACCGGCGTCATCGTGCGCAGCTCGACCAACGTCGCCGCGGGCGCCAAGACCCGGGCTTCGGCCATCCTGCACGGGTTCTGGATCCTGCTGTTCGCGGTGCCGTTCGCCGGCCTGGCCCAGCTGATCCCGACGTCGGCGCTCGCCGGCCTGCTGATCGTCATCGGCTGCCAGCTGGTCAAGAAGGTGCACATCGAAACCGCCCGGCGCACAGGCGATATCGCGGTTTACGCGATCACGGTGCTCGGCGTCGTCTTCCTCAACTTGCTCGAGGGTGTGCTGATCGGCCTCGCCCTGGCGGTCGCCCTGACGGTGTGGCGCGTCATCCGGGCCAAGATCGTCACCGAGCACGTCGCCGGTAACGACTGGCGCATCGTGATCGAGGGCTCGGTCAGCTTCCTGTCGCTGCCGCGCCTGACCTCGGCCCTGGCTTCGGTGCCGACCGGTTCGGACGTCACCGTCGAGCTGTCGGTGGACTTCATCGACCACGCCGCCCACGAGACCATCGACGAGTGGAAGCGCCAGCACATCGCCGGCGGTGGCTCCGTCGAGATTCACGAGCACGGCACCGCCGAGCTGCACAGCGCGGCGGCCGGTCCGCCGACCCGCACGTTCACGCCGTTCGACAAGCGCTCGGGTGTCGTCCCGTGGAAGTCGCAGCCGCAGACCTCTTCTGTGATGGAGGGCCTGGAGACCTACCACCGCCGCACCGCACCCGTGCTGCGCCCGCACATGGAAGACCTGGCCCACACCCAGAAGCCGGAGACGCTGTTCATCACCTGCGTCGACTCGCGGGTCGTGCCCAACGTCATCACCAGCAGTGGCCCCGGTGACCTGCTGACGGTCCGCAACGTCGGCAACCTGATCCCGGAGGGACGCGCCGACGCCTCGGTCGAGGCGGCCATCGCCTTCGCCGTCGAGGTCCTGGAGGTCTCGTCGATCGTGGTGTGCGGCCACTCCAGCTGCGGTGCCATGACCGCGCTGCTGGGCGGCGATCAGGGTCACGACCAGCACCTGCACACCTGGCTGGAGCACGGCGATGCGACGTTGCGCGCCTTCGACGAGGGCCGCCACCCCGTGGCCGTCGCCGCGGCCGAGGAAGGGTTCGGCGTCGTCGACCAGCTGTCGATGGTCAACGTCGCACTTCAGGCGCAGACCCTCGCCGCCCACCCGCTGGTCCGGGCCCGGCACCGCGCCGGCGACCTCGAGGTGATCGGGTTGTTCTATGACATCGGCACCGCGGCCGCCCTCCGGGTGACGCCGGTCAGCGTGGACCGTCTGGTCGAGGTTGCCGAGTAGTACCTGATTGATCCTGCGCCCAGGGCCGTACCCCGCGAGAGCGGCAGGCCCTGGGCGCAGTGTCATTTCCGGGTCCTCGTCAGCTCAGCCGCAGCAGCATCCGCCGGCCGCCTCCGCGGCGGACGGCAACTCGACGTTCGGCAGTTCGCCGTCGGGCCGCCAGTCGAACGGGAAGTGCTTGCTGGAGGCGCCGAGGTACTCGTGGGAGAAGTCGAAGCCGACGGCGTCGGCCTTCCTGACCACACCCCACGTCGCGACCTGTCCCGGCCCGACTTCGGCACCCGGAGCGTTGACGGTGGTGACGCGACGGTTCGGGTCGGCCGTCGGGCCGGTCAGCGCATCCACCCGGACGTCGACCTTGCCCGGAATCTCCGCCCGCCAGTAGGCCAGGTCGTCGGCCGCGGCGAAGTTGATCGGGGCGTACTCGATACCCCGCAGCTCGCTGATCAGGGCGCCGAACTCCCCCGGCCAGCCGCCCTCGTCGCCGCGGAAGATCCGCTCCAGGGCTTTCCGTTGATCAGCGTCCGCCTTCTCGTCGATGTAGAACATGAGCTTCATGGTGGCGTCCGGGTCGCCGATCCACATGTTGCCGGCGAACTCGCCCAGGGCCACCACGCCAAGGCCACTCAAATCGGTTGTGCCGTAATGCCCTTCGTGGACCTGCCAGACGAGCGTGAACAAGCAGTCGCCGTGCGTGGGCTCCTGCGCGAAGCTGCACGGGCACGGCAGCTTGCAGCTGCACACATCGAACCACTCGCCGCGTAGATGCCAATCGGTCTTCGGAGTTACCGCCGCCGTCATCGCTGAATCCCTTCTGGTTTGCATACCCCCTGGGGGTACCTGACGTGGATGACGTTACGCAGCGATCCGAGGGTTGGTCAAGTACCCCCTGGGGGTATCTCTTGGTGAGTTTGGTATGCGGGGTCGGTGCTGCGTTGGCTCTGCGCTGCGGGCGGGATAGTGCGAGTAGGCAAGGCCCTCAGCGCAGAACCAACCACGGCGCCCGTTGATCCTGAAACCACGGCGCAAAAGCACGAGTAACCAAGACCCTCAGCGCAGAACCAACCAAGGCGCCCGTTCACCCTGAAACCACGGCGCAAAAACGCGAGTAACCAAGACCCTCAACGCAGAGCCAACGTGCGAAACCCAGGAACTACCGCCCGGCCATGCGCTCCAGTCGCGCGATGCGGTCCTCGATGGGCGGGTGGGTCGAGAAGAGCTTGCCGATCTTCTCGCCGGCCCGGAACGGGTTGGCGATCATCAGGTGGGCCTGGTCGGCCAGCTGCGGCTCGGGCGGCAGCGGGGCCTGTTGCACGCCGGCGCTGATCTTGCGCAGCGCGCTCGCCAGCGCCAGCGGGTCACCCGTCAGCTCGGCGCCCGACTGGTCGGCCTGGTACTCGCGTGAGCGCGACACCGCCAGCCGGATGATGGTCGCGGCCAGCGGGCCGACGATCGAAAGCACGAGCAGGACAAAGGGATTGGGCCGGTCGTCGCGGTCGCCGCCGCCGAACATGCCGATGAAGTAAGCGACGTTGACCAACGCCGTCACCACCGACGCCATGGCGCCCGCGACGCACGAGATCAGGATGTCGCGGTTGTAGACGTGCGACAGCTCATGCCCCAGCACGGCGCGTAGCTCGCGCTCGGTGAGGATGTTCAGGATGCCCGTCGTGCAGCAGACCGCGGCATTGCGGGGATTGCGCCCCGTGGCGAACGCGTTGGGGGCGTCGGTGTCGCTGATGTACAGCTGCGGCATCGGCTGGCGCGCGGTGGTGGCGAGCTCGCGGACGATGCGGTACATCGCGGGCGCCTGCATCTCGCTGACCGGCTGTGCGTGCATGGCCCGCAGCGCCATCTTGGCGCTGTTGAAGTAGACGTAGGCGTTCATGCCGATGGCGAACAGCACCGCCAGGTACATGATGTTCTTGCCGAACAGCGACCCGATCAGCACGATGAGCGTCGAGAAGCCCGCCAGCAGCGCGAACGTCTTCGCGGTGTTCGCGTGCGGATTCCACGTCATCGGCTACCTCCTCCAGCGCAGTCAAACTCACTGAATTGAACGCTCGGCAACTGGTGCCTGGTTCCAGGGTGTCCCGGTGGGAGGTCAGCCGTGGCGGTCAGCGGTGTACTCGACCAGGTTGAGCAGCGCCAACCGGCCGGGCAGATCCGGCAGGTTGTCCAACTCGGCGCGAGCGTCCGCGGCGAAGCGCTGAACGGTGCGCTTGGCCTCGACCATGCCCTGCGACGCGCGCAGCAGCGCCAGCGCCTCGGCGAGGTCGGCGTCGTTGTCGATGGGCTTGGCCAGCAACACCCGCAGCCGGTCGGCGTCGGGTCCGGTCTCCTGCAGCGCGTACAGCACCGGCAGGGTGTGTACGCCTTCGCGCAGATCGGTTCCCGGCACCTTGCCCGATTCGTCGGGATCGCTGTCGATGTCGATGATGTCGTCGGAGATCTGGAAGATGGTGCCGACGATGCCGCCGAGCCGGCTCAGCCGCTCGATCTGCTCCTCATCGGAGCCGGAGAACGTCGCACCGAACCGGCCGGACGCCTCGATCAGGCATGACGTCTTCTCGTACACGACCTTCAGGTAGTGCTCGACGGGGTCGGCGCCTTCGAGGGCGCCACGGGTCTCGCGCATCTGGCCGGTCACCAGCTGGGCGAAGGTGTCGGCGATGACGCGCACCGCGTCGGGCCCCAGCCGGGACACCAGCCGCGAGGCGGTGGCGAACAGGTAGTCGCCGGCCAGGATCGCGATGTTGTTGCCCCAGCGGGCGTTGGCGCTGTCCGCGCCGCGCCGCACCTGCGCCTCGTCCATGACGTCGTCGTGGTAGAGCGTCGCCAGGTGCACCAGCTCGATGACGGCGCCGGCGATCGCGACGTCGTTGTTGTCGGGGTCCGGCCCCAGCGACGCCGACAACACGGTGAACAGCGGACGGAACCGCTTGCCACCGGCCTGGAACAGGTGCTGGACCGCTTCGGCCATCAGCTCGTCGGCTTTGCCCAGCTCGGTCGACATCAGGTCTTCGATGCGCGCGACCGCGTCACGAACCTGCGCGGCGAAGGCGGCGTCACCAAAGTCCACGCCCGCGACCACTGTCGCTGGTGTCTTCATGGGTCCAACATACTGGGCGGCATGGTCGTGCACGCAGATGTGGTCGTGGTCGGAGCCGGGCCGGCAGGTTCCGCCGCTGCCGCCTGGGCAGCGCGCCGGGGCCGCGACGTCCTGGTGATCGACTCGGCGCAGTTTCCCCGGGACAAGGCCTGCGGCGACGGGCTGACGCCGCGGGCCATTGCCGAACTGCGTGAGCTGGGACTCGGCGATTGGCTCGACGGCCACGTCAGCCACCACGGGCTGCGGCTGGCCGGCTTCGGCGCGCAGCGCGAGGTGCGCTGGCCGGGGCCGTCGTTCCCGGCCACCAGCAGCGCGGTTCCCCGCGCCGAGCTCGACGACCGGATTCGTCAGGTCGCCGCCGACTCCGGGGCGAAGATGCTGCTGGGCGTCAAGGCCGTCGCCGTCTCCCACGATGCGGCCGGCCGGGTGACCACGTTGCAGCTCGACGACGGACAAGAGGTGAGCTGCACCGAACTCATCGTGGCCGACGGCGCCCGCTCGACGCTGGGCCGTGTCCTGGGCCGGCAATGGCACCAGGAGACGGTGTACGGCGTCGCGATCCGCGCCTACATCGCGACGCCGCGGCACGCCGAGCCGTGGATCACGTCGCACCTGGAGCTGCGCTCCCCCGCGGGGGAGGTGCTGCCGGGCTACGGCTGGATCTTCCCGCTGGGCAACGGCGACGTGAACATCGGCGTGGGTGCGCTGGCCACCGAGAAACGTCCGGCCGACGCCGCGCTGCGCCCGCTACTGGCCCACTACACCAACCTGCGCCGCGACGAGTGGGGCTTCGAAGGTCAGCCGCGGCTGGCCAAGTCGGCGCTGCTGCCGATGGGCGGCGCGGTGTCGGGCGTCGCGGGACCGAACTGGATGCTCGTCGGCGACGCCGCCGCATGCGTCAACCCGCTCAACGGCGAGGGCATCGACTACGGCCTGGAGACGGGAAGGCTGGCCGCCGATCTGCTGGGCTCGGGTGACCTCAGCGCGGCCTGGCCCGCACTGCTGCAGCAGCACTACGCCGCCGGGTTCTCGGTGGCGCGCCGATTGGCGATCCTGCTGACCGTGCCGAAGTTCCTGCCGCTGACGGGGCCTGTCGCGATGCGATCGCAGTACCTGATGACGGTCGCGGTACGGGCCATGGGCAACCTCGTGACCGAGGAGGACACCGACATGATCGCCCGCATCTGGCGCCGGGCCGGACGTGGCTCGCGCCGGCTGGATCAGCGCAAGCCGTTCAGCTGACCGACCGCGCGAACCCGACGATGTCGCGGACGGTGGCCGCGAAGACCTCGGGCATGGCGCCGGCGAGCAGGATGTCCCCGGCGTGGCAGGTGCCGGCGACGATCCGCCCGACGACGCTGACGCCGGCCGCGGCCAGCCTGCGGTAGTAGATCAGGCCCTCGTCGCGCAGCGGGTCGAGCTCGTTGACCGAAATGACATGCGGCGGAAGGCCTTCCAACTCCACACTGGTGGCCGCCCCGGCCCAGCAGGTGCCGTCTTGCGCGTGCTGCTGGTCGGGGTCATAGATGGAGCCCAGCAGCGCCAGTTGCAGGCAGCTGATGAAGTACCCGTCGTTCTCCCGCAGCGACGGCAGGTCCTCGGCGTCCTCGAGCCACCGGTTCGAGATGTACGGGCACTGGGCGTAGACGCCGGCGATCTCGTCGATCCAGCCCTCCCGCTTGGCTTTCAGCGCGACCGTCAGCGTCAGGTTCCCACCGCCGGACTCCCCCGACACGATCAGGTGGCTGATCCCGAGCTCGTCTTTGTGCGCCGCCGTCCAGCGCACGGCCGCCGCGCCGTCGTTGAGCCCGGCCGGGAACGGGTGCGGACCGAGCGCGCCGCCCGAATTACGGAACTCGACGCCGACGACGACGAGCCCTGCGGCCGCAAGGTTTTCGCGGAGGCGGACGTACTGGATGTCGGCGGCGCTGAGGATCGCCATGCCACCGCCGTGCAGGTGCACAACCGCGGGCAGCGGACCGTCGGCAGCGGTGGGTCGGCTGATGAACAGCGTGATCTCGTTGCCGTCGGCACCGGTGATGGTGGTGGTCGTGGTGGTGACGCCCTCAGGTGCGGGGGCCTGGTCCCCCAGCATCTTCAGCACGGCACCGGTCCCCTGCTCCGCGAACGCGGTTCACCGTGGGCGGAAAGTTACCGGTATTCGCAGAGGTAGGCGGTCTCGACCTCGACGCGGACGCCGAACTTGCTGTCGGCCGGCACGGTGAATTGCGTTCCGGCGGCGAAGGTTTCCCACTCGTCGCTGCCGGGCAGCTTGACGGTCAGGGCGCCGGACACCACGTGCATGATCTCGAGGCTCGAGGTGCCGAATTCGTATTCGCCGACGGCCATGACGCCGACGGTCGCGGGGCCCTCGGCGGGCGCGAACGCGATCGATGCGACCTTGCCATCGAAGTACTCATTGACCTTGAACAACACATCTCCTCGAACTCAGGTGAGGGGTCAGGATATCCGGGGCCTACGGCATCACGTACTTGTGGACTCCGAGGATGGCGTTCTCGTCGGCCGGTTCGGTGGTGCACTCGTGCAGCGCCGCCCGCACCTTCTCGGTGTCCATGCCGGTGCCGATGCACACCAGTTGGGTGCCGGTGCCGCGCCGCTTCTGCAGCCGCAGCGAGCCGCCCACCAGCTGCAGCAGGTATCGGTGTCCGGCGCCGAAGTCGACGAAACCCTTTGCCCGGTAAAGCCCTTCGGGCCGGTCACGCAGCAGGGCCAGCAAGCGGCGCGGGTTCAGCACGTCGCCGGTGATGTATTCGACGGACTGGTAGACGGGATGGTCGTGGTCGTGATCGTCGTGCAGCAGCTCGTCGAACGACAGCTGGGCCTGCGGGGCGCGTTCCGGAATGTCGATAAGCAGCGTCGGGTCGATGCGCGCGAAATCGGTGGGCTGCACGGGGACTCGCGGATTCTGCGCGTGAATCCGGGCCAGCACGGCGTCGACGTCGGCGACTTCACTTGCCCGGTTGAGCACCACCAGGTCGGCCACCGGCAGCCCGTGCCCGAACTCCGGCTCGCATCCGTTGACCACCAGGATCAGGCCGGCGTAGTGGAAGTCATCCGAATCGGCCGTCATGATGGTGCGCGCCACCGCGGGCGGCTCGGCGACGCCGCTGGCCTCCACCACGATCAGATCCAGGGCCGGGCGGACGGCGGCCAGCTTGCCCAGCATCTCAGCCACCTCACCGTCCTCGGCGACACAGCAGATGCACCCGTTGGACAGTGACGCCATGGCGTCGACCTGACCTGCGACCAGCATCGCGTCGATGTTGACGGACCCGAAGTCGTTGACCAGCACGCCGATTCGCGCCCCGCGGCCGTTACGCAGCAGGTGGTTCAGCAGCGTGGTCTTGCCCGCACCGAGGAAGCCGGCGACGGCGAGGACGGGCAGGCTCACGGCTTGACAGCGGCGTGCAGCGCGACGATCCCTCCGGTCAGGTTGCGCCAGCGCACCTGCGACCAGCCGGCCGCCTCGATCTTGCAGGCCAGGTCGTCCTGATCGGGCCACGCCCGGATCGACTCGGCGAGATAGACGTACGCCTCGGGGTTGGACGACACCGCGGTGGCCATCGTCGGGAGCGCCTTCATCAGGTACTCCTTATAGGCCGTCGCGAAGAGGCGGTTGGTGGGCGTGGAGAACTCGCACACCACCAGGCGGCCGCCGGGCCGCGTCACCCGGGCCATCTCGCGCAGGCCGGCGCTGAAGTCGACGACGTTGCGCAGCCCGAAGCTGATGGTCACCGCGTCGAAGACGCCGTCGTCGAACGGCAGCTTGGTGGCGTCACCGGCCACCTTCGGGACGTTGCGGGCTGCGCCGGCGGCGAGCATCCCGACCGAGAAGTCGCAGGCCACACACCAGGCGCCCGACGTCGCGAGCTCGACGGTCGACACCGTCGTCCCGGCGGCGAGGTCCAGAACCTTGTCACCTGGGCCGATGCCCAGCGCGGCGCGCGTCTGCCGCCGCCAGAACCGGTCCTGACCCAGGGACAGCACGGTGTTGGTGATGTCATAGCGACGGGCGACGCCGTCGAACATCGACGCAACCTCGTGCGGATCCTTCTCCAATGACGCGCGACTCACGGATATGACGCTACCGGCTGGTCCTGCGCCCCGCGTCTGCGGCGGCCCCGGGAATGGAACGGCCACCACGGGAGCTGTAAGCCGCATGGGTCAAAAGGTCTGGTTCATCACGGGGACATCGCGCGGGTTCGGACGCGAGTGGACGGCCGCGGCGCTGGAGCGCGGCGACAAGGTGGCCGCGACGGCGCGGGACGTGTCGACGCTCGACGACCTCGTCGCCAAGTACGGCGACGCGCTGTTGCCCATCGCGCTCGACGTCACCGACCGCGACGCCGACTTCGCCGCTGTGAAGGCGGCGCACGAGCACTTCGGCCGGCTGGACGTCGTCGTCAACAATGCGGGCTACGGCCAGTTCGGTTTCATCGAGGAGTTGTCGGAGGCCGAGGCGCGGGACCAGATCGAAACCAACGTGTTCGGCGCGCTGTGGATCACGCAGGCGGCGCTGCCGTACCTGCGGGCGCAGGGCAGCGGGCACATCATCCAGGTGTCCTCGATCGGTGGCATCAGCGCATTCGCGGGCCTCGGCGCGTACCACGCGTCCAAGTGGGCGCTCGAGGGTTTCTCACAGTCGCTGGCCGCCGAAGTGGAGCGGTTCGGTATTCACGTCACCTTGATCGAGCCCGGTGGCTTCTCGACCGACTGGGGCGGCGCGTCGGCGAAGCGGACCACGGAACTGCCGGAGTACGAAGGACTTCGGGCAGATGTCGCGCGCTGGCGCAGCGAGCGCAATGCGGTACCGGGCAACCCGGAGGCCTCGGCGGCCGCGGTGCTCAAGATCGTCGACGCCGAAAAGCCGCCGCTGCGAGTCTTTTTCGGCAGCGCACCGCTGCAGATCGCCAAGACCGACTACGAAAACCGGTTGCGCACCTGGGAAGAGTGGCAGCCGGTGTCCGAGCTGGCGCAGGGCTGAACGAAGGAACTCCGATGGCGGGATTGAAATTCGTCCGACGGGACGACGGGTTGACCTATGAGTTCACCGAAGACGGCGAGGCGCACGGGTTTCCGTCGTACAAGCGGGTCGATCTGGACATCTGGTGCCGACGGCTGCCGCACTTCGGATGGGTGGTGTGCACGGAGCGTGGTGCGGTGTCGAGTCGCCCGTTCGACCACGCGGGGTTCGGTTACCTGCCGCCCGAGGGTGCGTGGGTGAGTCGCAAGGACGACCGCTCGTATGTGTACGACCTGGTCCATGTGAGCTGATCTTCTCTGATCGAGCGTGCGTGTTTCTGCGCACGCTCGATCAGCATGTGCAGTTTCGTCGCGCTCGGCGGCCGCGAGCGGGACGTTTTTGTACACCAAATGCGGTGTGTCGCAGTACAAACACGGCCGCTCGCGGGAGGTGGCGTGCGCGGAAATGCTCGCGGGGAAAAAGAGCGCTAGGCAGCGAGGGCGCGGCGCTCGCCGAGGACGGCGGCGTAGTGGCCGAGCAGTTCGTCGCACACGGCGGGCCAGGTGCGGCCCAGCACGCTGCGGCGGGCGGCGAGCGAGTAGCGGGACCGCTCGGCGAGCAGGTGATCGACCGCGGCAGGCAGCGACCCCTCGAAATCCGCTACCGGCAAGAGCAATCCGGTGTGCATGGGCGTCACCAGGTCACGCGGGCCGCCGGCATCCGGCGCGATGACCGGCAGACCCGACGCCATGGCCTCCTGGACGGCCTGACAGAAGGTCTCGTGCTCCCCCGGGTGCACGAACACGTCCATGCTGGCGTATGCCGTGGCGAGTTCCCGGCCGTACAGCGCGCCGGTGAAAACCGCTGTGGGCATGAGTTTTTGGAGCTTGGGCTGGTCGATGCCCTCGCCGACCACCACGAGCTGCAGGTCGTCGCGTCCGGCCAGTGCGGCCAGCCGCTCCACGTGCTTCTCCGGGGCCAGGCGGCCAACGAAGCCCACCACCGGCTTGCCCTCGGGCGACCACAGCGCCCGCAGCGCGGTACTGCGCGCAGACGGTGCGAAACCGGTGACGTCGACACCGCGACCCCACTTGTGCACGCGCGGAATCCGATGGGTGACAAGGTCTTCCATCGTCGCACTGGACGGCGCGAGGGTCCGGTCGGCGCGCGAGTGCAGGTGCCGGTTCCAGGCCCATGCGGTTTTCGTCATCATGCCGACGCCGTAGCTCTGCGCGAAACCGGCGATGTCGGTCTGGAACACCGCGACGGTCGGGATGCCGAGGAAGCGCGCGGCGTGCAGGCCGCCGTAACCCAGCAGCGCGGGCGAGGCCAGGTGCACCACGTCGGGCTGAAAGTCACGCAGTACCCGCACCATTCGCGGCCGCGGCACACCCAGCGGCAACGACGTCACCTTGGGGAACATCCGGGACGGGATGCGGTGCACGGGCACATCGCCGTGGAAGGTGTCTGCGGGTTTTTCACCCCGAGGCGTGTCGGGCGCGATCACCAGCGCCTCATGTCCGTTCCGGTGGAGGTGCTCGAGCACCCGGAGCACCGAATTGGTGACGCCGTTGACATTCGGGAGAAAGGACTCCGCCACGATCGCAACTCGCACACCTGCAGGCTGGCAGCGCAGCCTGACCGTCAGGTGACCGACAGGGATCCGCGACGCGAAGACACGCACAACTCGGGTACCCCCGGTATCGTCTTCCGGACCGGGGTGAGAAAGGGGCCGGCATGCGTCTACCTCGGCTGATCCTTGCTTCGGCCACCGCGCTGGCCCTCCTCGCCGGATCGACCGCCTGCGGCCGCACCGTCGCCGGATCGGCACTGCGGGACCCGGATCTGCCGGGCGTCACGCTCACCGCGGACGGCTTCGGCATCATCGCGGGCCGGCCCGACGCCCCCGCGCAGATCGAGGTGTACACCGAACCGCAATGCACCCACTGCGCGCACCTGCAGGACACCGACGGGCCGGAGCTGAAGAGCATGATCGCCCTCGGTCTGCTGACCGTCACCTACCGCCCGGTGACCTTCCTGGACACCGAGTACGGCTATTCGGCCAAGGTCGCCAACGCGATGTTCCTCGCCGCAGCACACGGCACGTCGGCGCCCGCCCTGCAGGCGTACGTCGCGACGCTGTGGGGCCACCAGAATCCGGGCGGGTCGGCGCCGTCGGACGGTCAGCTCGCGGGCTGGGCCGCCGACTCCGGCGTCAGCGCCGAGTCGGTGGCCACCATCCAGTTCGGTGCACACGCCGTCGACACCGACGAGATGACGATGACCAACGAGACCCGGCTGCAGGAGATCCGCGACGGCGATGCGGGCACACCCACGGTGTACGACCTCACCGGCAACACCGTGGTGGACATCCAGGAAACCGGGTGGCTGGCGAAGCTGACGGCGGGGCGGCAGACCTAACCCAGTCGGCGCTGCACGAGAGTGACGATGCCGAGCAGCACACCGGCGACCAACCAGCCGACGACGGCGATCGAGCCGGCCGGGATGACGGCCAGCGACGCGTTGCGGTTCTGCACCCGCACCAGGTCCGGGTTGCTGCGGTCGTACTCGACGTAGATGCGCATCCCGGTTTCCAGCTCGGACGGGTACAGCACGCCGAGCTCGGGCCGGTAGGTGACGCGGTCGGGCGTCACGAACTCGATGGTGGAGCGCCGCGGACCGGCCGAGAGCACTTCGGCGGCCGCGGTTCCCATGTTGTGCTCGATCTGCTGATCGTTGCGCCACGCCCCCAGCACCAGCAGCACCGACTGCAGTGTCACCAGGCAGGCCATGATGACGATGCCGATCCGGATCCGGCGGATGACGCGCTGCGACCGGGTCTCCTTGCCGTTGCCGAAGAGACGCAGAATCAGGTTGTCCCACAACGTGTTCAGCCGGCAGCGCAGGGGTTCGGGAATCACGGAGCGGCCTTGATCGCCGCCCGTATCGAAGCGTGCAACGACCGTAGGGTGGACCGGTCGGCCTTGACCTCCAGCACCCGCATCCCCTCGAACGGTTCGCGCAGCGCGGCGGCCAGTCCGTCGGCCTCCACCTGCCGGCACTCGACGTGGTACGCCCGGCACAGGGCGGCGACGTCGACGTCGTGCGGGGTGCCGAAGATGCGCGACGACACGTCGGAGAACCGGGGATCGCCCTGCTCCAGCAGCTCGAAGATGCCGCCGCCGTTGTCGTTGGAGACCACGATGGTCAGCGCCTTCGGTGTCGGCTCGGTGGGGCCGATCAGCAGGCCCGAGCTGTCGTGGACGAAGGTCAGGTCACCGATGAGCGCGACGGTCCGGCCCGAGGTGTGGGCGAGCGCGGCGCCGATGGCCGTCGACACCGTGCCGTCGATACCGGCGACGCCGCGGTTGGACCGCACCGAGATGCCGTGCGAGTTCAGCCCGACGAGCGCGGCGTCACGCACCGGGTTGGAGGCGCCGAGCACCAGCTGGTCGCCGGGCTGCAGGCCGTCGGCGACGGCGGCGGCAACGTGCAGGCCCGTCGTCAGTTCGTAGGCCGCGAGCTGGTCACGCACGGCGTGCTCGGCACGCGCGTTGGCTTCGGCGCACTTCGCGAGCCAGGCCGGATCGGGCGTGCCCGACGTGATGGCGCGGGTGCCGGTGGCCTGCGAGTTGCCCGACACGTCGGGCCAGCGCGGGCCGGTGGTCAGCGCGTAGACGGGCGTGTGTGGGTCGGCCAGCAAGGTCGACACCGGCCGGTGCAGGGTAGGCCGGCCCAGCATGATCACCTGCTGCGGCCGGACCAGCGACAGCGCCAGCGGGTGCAGCGGGTTGTCGGCCGGCGGCGCGGTCGGTTCGGCGACCGTCGGCAGGTGCGCGAGATTCTCGTGGCGGCCCGCACCATGGCCGGCGATGACGACGGTGTCGGCCGTCAGGTCGATCTCGAGGGGCTGGTCGAACGTGACGGGCGGGGTGTAGGTCCACGGCCGGCCGTCGGGACGGCCTTCCGGCGCGTAGGGGCCATCTTCGGCCGTGTCCGGGACGAGCGGCTCCCGCAGCGGGATGTCGAACTGCACGGGTCCGGCATTGGCGGTACGAGAACCTTTGGCCGCCACCAGGACCCGGCACGTCGCCGACCGCCACTGCGCGTTGGCCGCGGCCACGTCGGCCGTCGGCTCGGCCAGGCCGAGGCTGATGGTGGCCCGCACCTGATTGCCGAAATAGCCGAGCTGTTCCATCGTCTGGTTGGCGCCGGTGCCGAGCAGCTCGTACGGCCGGTTGGCGCTCAGCACGATCAGCGGCACGCGGGCGTAGTTGGCCTCGATCACCGCCGGGCCGAGATTGGCCACCGCGGTGCCCGACGTCATCGCGATGCACACCGGTGAGCCGGCGGACACCGCGAGGCCGACCGCCAGGTAGCCGGCGGTGCGCTCGTCGATGCGGACATGCAGCCGCAAGCGGCCGGCCCGGTCGGCGTCGGCCAGCGCGAACGCCAGCGGGGCGTTACGTGAGCCGGGGCACAGCACCACGTCACGGACGCCGCCGCGGATCAGTTCATCGACGACGACCCGCGCCTGAATCGTCGACGGGTTCATTGCTACAGCGTGTCACACCGGATTGGCAGCGAAGAATTCCAGCATCGCGGCGTTCACCGCGTCGGGGCGCTCGATGAAGCCGAGGTGCCCGGCGTCGGGGATTTCCAGGTAGCGGCCCAGCGGGATCGCGTCGGCCACCTCCTTGGACAGGTGCGGTGGCAGCACGACGTCGTCGGCGAACCCGATCACCTGCACCGGCACCGCGATCTGGCGGTAGGCCGGCAGCCGGTTGGTCTCCGGCGCGACGGCCAGCTGCGCCCGCAGCCCCGGGGTGGGCTTGGTCGGCCACATGGTGAACATCTCGATCCAGTCCTGGACGGCACGGTCGTCGTTCAAGGTCTTGGGTGAAAAGTTCTCCAGCAGACGGTTTTTCGCGTCCACCTCGGGCGGCAGCTCGATACCGGCGGCCAGCAGCGCCCGCTCGGCCTCGCGGAAGAACGTGCGGGCCCGGTCCTCCCGGCCGCGCGTGGCCATCAGCACCGCCGAGGACACCAGCTCGGGCCGGGCGACCATGAGTTCCTGCGCGATGAACGACCCCATCGACACCCCGACGACGCGCACCGGGCCGCCGACGACCTTGTTGATCAGCGATGCGGTGTCCGCGACCGCCTGGTCGGTGGAGAAGCCGATGGCGTTCTCGGTGGCGCCGATGCCGCGGTTGTCGAACGTGATGCAGCGGAAGCCGGCCCGCTGGAACGCCGGTACCTGATGCAGGTGCCAGGTGCGGCCCGCGCCGCCCCGTCCCGCGATGAACAGCACCGGCTCGCCGGATCCGCCACGGTCGTCGTATGCCAGATTCACCCGGCCGAGGTTACTGGACCCGGGATTTGTGCACGATTTTCCGCGGGTGGCGCGGAAAATCGTGCACAAATCCCTGAGGTCAACGGCGGGAACGGACCTTTTTGACGGCCTGGTCCCACAGCAGTGCCGTGGTGTGCTTGAGTGCCGTCGGCTTGAGGAGCTCGCGAGACATCAGGGCCGTCGCACTGGCCTTGGTGGCCGCCGACGCCTTCGACATGTGCCCGGAGTCGAACGGGGGCTGCGGGTCGTATTCCATGGACAGCTGGATGGCCTTGGCCTTGTCCTCGCCGCCGATCTGCGCGGCCAGCCACAGGCCGAGGTCGATGCCGGCCGAGACACCCGCGCAGGTGACGATGCGGTCGGCGGACTGCACGATGCGCTCATCGGTGACGGGTTCGACGCCGAACGTGCGCAGCAGCTGCACGGCCGCCCAGTGCGACGTCGCGCGCTTGCCCTTCAGCAGTCCGGACGCGCCCAGGATCACCGAACCCGAGCACACCGACGCCGTCCACGTGGTGGTCTCGTGGGCCCGCCGCAGCCAGTCCAGCAGCTTCTCGTCGCGGGCGTGCTCCAGGGTGCTGAAGCCGCCCGGGATCAGGATGATGTCGGGCGTCGGCGTCTCGTCGAACGAGTGGGTGGCGCCCACCAGCAGCACGCCGGAGTCGGCGACGATCGGGCCCGGCTCGTGCCAGACGAACCGGACCTCGGTGTCCGGCAGCCAGCGCAACGACTCATAGGGCCCGATGAAGTCGAGGGCAGTGAAACCCGGGTACAGGACGATGGCAACTTGCATGATCTCTCCCTACGCGAACGTCTTGCGGTATTGGTCTGGTGAAACCCCAACGCGCCGAACGAAACTGCGGCGCAGCGTCTCGGCGCTGCCGAAGCCGCAGCGGGCGGCGATGGCGGTGACGGTGTCGTCGGTCTCGGTGAGTTGCCGACGGGCCGCATCGGTGCGGACCCGCTCGACGTAGGCCGCCGGCGGCTCCCCCACCTCGGCGGTGAACGTCCGGGTGAAGTGCCGCGGGCTCATCGCGGCGGCGCGCGCCAGCTCCGGAACACTGTGTGCCCCGCCGGGTTCGGCCTCGATGAGCTCCTGCACGTCGCGAATAGGTTCGCGCTTGGCGCGCGGCATCCAGACCGGCGGCGCGAACTGCGTCTGCCCGCCGGGCCGGCGCAGGTAGAGCACGAGCCAGCGGGCGACGTTCTGGGCGACGTCGGTGCCGTAGTCGTCTTCGACGAGCGCCAGGGCCAGATCGATGCCCGCGGTGACGCCCGCCGCCGTCCACACCTGCTCCGAGCTGCGGATGAAGATCGGGTCGGCATCGACTGCGATGCAAGGGAATTCACTGGCAAGCTTGTCGGCCGAGGCCCAGTGCGTGGTGGCCGGGCAGCCGTCGAGCAGGCCGGCCTCCGCGGCCAGGAACGCGCCGTTGCAGACGCTGACGATGCGGCGCGCGTGCGGTGCCGCGGTGCGAATCCAGTCGATGACGGCGGGGTCGGCCCGCGCCTCGTCGACGCCCATGCCGCCGGGCAGCACGATGGTGTCGACGGGTTCGTTCGGGTCGGGCGGCGGCTTGGTGACGAATTCGAGCCCGGTCAAGGTGGTGACGGGACCACCGTCGGCCGCGGCCAAGACCGGCGCGTAGCCCTCGTCGCTCCGTCCCATCGCGGCCAGTTGCAGCGTCGCGCCCGTGAACACCTCGAACGGGCCGACGACGTCGAGGGCCTGCACCCCGCGAAAGCCGAGCAGCACCACAGATCGCGTCACGCCTCTATCGTGCGACGCCCAGCCCCATGGCGTCTACGCCATGGGGCCCACAAATTAGGACATGTCGGTCAGTGCCCGCGGCCGAGCAGGCCGCCGACGAACCGCTGCAGTGGGCCGCGCGCCGCGCTGTCCACCACGGGCGCCTCGGCGCGCGGCGCGGCGCCGTAGCCCACTGCCGCCACGGCCTCGCACAGTTCGGCCGGGTTGACGTCACCGTCGGTCTCGACGGTGGCGGTCTTGGCGGCGAAACTGACCGACGCGTGCACCCCGTCGATCTTGTTGAGCGCCTTCTGCACACGGCGGGCACACATCACGCACGACATTCCGGTGATGTCGAGATAGCTCACGCCCACGCTCGGTGCCTCGTGCCGGGGTTCGGTCACATCCGTCAATGTCATTTCCTCACAATCTGATCAGCGCCGAAGACACCGCGAAGCGGCTCAGGCGCACTGGTGCATTCCGCGACAGCCGTGAAATCGACGCCGACAGTGGGATATTCGGCCAGATAGTCGGCATACGTGCGGCCCCGCAATCTGGCGCCCAACCCGAGCCACCCATCGAGTACCGCCCACCGCTGCGGATTCCGGGCGGCCCACACGCTGCGATCCAACCGGCCCCTCCACTCCGCGAGCTCGATGGCCTCGAATCCGAGGCTGCTGAGAAACGCCGTGTAGGGCACCTTTTCGCCGCGCAGGACCGCCATGCCACGGCCCAGCGCGATCGCGGGTGACAGCCCGGGAAGCAGGCCGAGAATGCTCTGTGCGGCGGCCACCCCGGTGGTGACCTCTTCGGTGACCGGCACCACCGGGCACACCCCCAACGCGGTGCACGCATCGACCATCGCGACCAGGATGTCCGACGACCGCGCGCGCTGGTGGGCGTCGCCCAGCACCCGGGGCAGCCGCACCACCGAGAAGTCCAGGCCACCCGCGGCGCGGGACACGACGATCTCCGCCAAAGACTTCGACGCGGCGTAGGGGTACGGCGCGTGGCGGGGGTCGGTGACGCGGGGCGCCGCCACGTCGGCGTTCACCACGAAGGTCGACAGCTGCACCAGCCCGGCCCCGCGCCGCGCACACGCATCCGCGACCGACGCCAGCGCCGAAACGTTGGCCGCCCGGAGCCGGCGGTAGGGCACCAACACATTCGTGTTACCGATGCAGTTCACGACGGTGCGGGCGCCGTCGAGAAGGTCGCCCAGCTCCGCGGCGGTGGGGTCGGCAGGTATCCGCACGATGTCGACGCCGTCGGCCGAGTGCAGGCCGGACCACGGGTCATGTTCGGGCAGGGGCGATCTGGCGGCGAACACGACGTCGGGACAGTCGAGGCCGGCATGCTTGCGGTCGAGGATCGCCTGCGCGAAGCCGGTGCCCAGAATGCCCGAGGCACCCAGGATCACGACGGTCTGTGCACTGCGCCCGCGGGTGGCCCGTGCAAAGACCGGTCCCGGCTGCCCCACCGCCGCCAGGTCATCGGCGATTTGGGCCGCGGTCTCGTCGTCCATCCAGGTGTCGACGTCGGGCCGGCGGTCGACGATGCCGGCGGCGGAGTCGGCGCCGATCAGATCGAGAATGGACAGCTGCCAGTCGAGGAACCGTCGCGTCTCCGGCAGGATGCGAATCAGGTCCAGTGAACCGATGCCCTCGGCCAACAGCGATGCGCTGGGCCCGATGGGACGTTCCAGCAGCCGGCTCCAAAGTTCGGCAAGCGCGACGGCGCGTGGATCCTGATCGGCGTCGTCGCACGGAGCCTCGATGTCCGCAGCCAGTTTCGCGCGGTCGACTTTTCCGTTGGGCTGTCGTGGGATGCCCGGGACGCCGAAGACGGAGAACGCCGGTGCCCCTTGGTCTCTCGCCAGGCGCCGAATCCTGGCGCGGGCAGCCGGATCGTCGTTCCCGGTGCGGGTCTGTGGGGTTTGGAACCAGATACCCAGGCCATTGCCCGCCAGTTCGACTGCCACGTCGGATATCTCGGGGGCCGCCGCCAACCGGCGCAGTAGCGCGGCGGTGTCGAACCGCTTGCCGGCGATCTTGACCACGGCGTCCCGGCGCCCGGCCAGCACGGGATGACCCGCGCCGTCTGGCGTCACACGGTCGCCCGTGGCGAACACCCGCTGCCGGGAGCCGTCCGGCGCATGCACGATGCCGAAGTTCGCGCTGTCGAGCCCGAGGTAACCGGCCGACACCAGTTCCCCGACGACAACGATCTCGCCGAATGCGACGAACACCGAGCCGGGTACCAGCGGGTGCCCCAGCCGCGCCCTGGTCTGCGCGGGTTCATCGGCACCGATCGGCAAGTGCGTGACGACCACCGTCGTCTCGGTCGGGCCGTACGTCGAGACCAGGGAGATACCTTGGCCCGCAGCCGAATTCAGCCATTTGTCGACAGCGGAAGGACGGACGGCCTCCCCGCCGATGATCACCTGACGCAGCGCCGAGCCACCCAGTGCCGCCAACGCCTCGTCGTCCTCACAGAGGAGATGCCAGACCGCGGTGGGCAGGTCGAGCACGGTTGCGATGTGCGCCGCGACATCGCGCGTCAACGCGGGTACGTCACCGGCGCGCATCGCCGCGGACCGCACCACGCGTGCGCCACCCGACAGGGTGCCGAAAATCTCCTCGACGCTGATGTCCGACGTCAGCGGGGCGCACTGCAGGATGGTGTCCGCCGGCCCCCAGCCGTAGGACTCGCGCGCCGCGGCACAGAAGATCGCCAGCGAACCGTGCGTCACGGGAACGAGTTTGGGATTCCCCGTCGAGCCGGACGTCGGCATCACGTACGCGAGACGGGTGCCCAGCAGGTGGTCCCGGCCGACCTGGCCGATACGTTCGTCGACGAGTTGTCTTGTCGCGCCGTCCAACTCTGCACGAGGGCCGGCAAGCTCGACCGCGTGTGCACCGGTGGCGCACTGCCCGGCGATGGCCTCGACGCGTGCAGCCACGTCGGCGGGTGTCGCGCAGACGCTGTAACCGCAGCCTGCCAGGTGGCATGCGATCAGCAGCTCGACCGCACGCTGGGAGTCGTCGTCGACGAAGACCAGTACGTCGCCGGGATCGACACCGCGGCGGATGATCTCGGCGATCCACTGATCGACGCCGGGCCCGCGGCACTGGCCGAGATCGACGTCCAGGAACCAGGCGCTCGCACCGGCCGGCGGTTGCACCGGTATCCCGGTACCGGTTTCGAACCGGCCGTCGGCGGCGAGCCCGGACCACTCGCCGACGGTCAACGCGATCGGCAGCTCCCAGTGCGCGTCCATCGCTCGCAGTGCCGCGACGATGCGGTCGACGACGCCGGCTGGGCCGGCACCCTCGGGTTGATCGTGCCGGGTCCAGATGGCGAAGTCGATGGTGCGCCGCAATTCATCGTGGACGCAAGCCACGGTCAGCCCTTCCACCGGACCGATATCGGTGACCACCGGGGGTTCGGACAGGTACGGGCTCAGCTCCGCAGCGGCCCGGCCGCGCATGTAGTTGACCGTCAGTGCTTCGACGGACGCGCTGCGGGTGATCGCCAGATGCATACGGCGGTACCGCTCTTCGCGGAACCACCGGCGCCGCAGCGCTTTGACGTAGCCCCTGTCGATCACGGTCACCACGTCCCGGACCGCGGCGAAGGGCGCGAACCGAACCGGGTGCGCGACCGAATTCACCAGGCAGGTGGCAACATTCAACTCCGGCGCACCGAAACGGTTGTCCACCGGATGCACCAGGAGAGCGTCGGTGTTCTGGTGCAGGCTCGCGTGCACCGCCGTCGCCGCGGCGGCGACCAGAATGTTCAGCGGAACCTGCCGGGTCTCGGCGAGCGCAACGATCTCGTCATAGGCCCGGCCGGCGACTCGACGCGATTCCCGCAGCACGCCGCGGCCGGCGGTGCCGAGCGCCGCATCGGTGGCCCCCGGCATCGAATTGCCGCGCTGCGCTTCGTCGGTCAGTTCCCGACGCACCGCGGCGACGTGCCGTTCGGTCGATTCCGCCACTTTCGCGTGCTCACTGCGGTGTGCCGCCGCGACCAGCGCCAAACCCGCTGCGGCGCCGGCCTTCTGCTCGGCTCCGTCCAGATGCCGGGCCAGGTCGGCTTCGATGATCGCGGTCGATGCACCGTCGAGCAGGATGTGGTGGCTCTGCGCGTCCATGCCCACCACCCGGCCGTCGGCATCGGTGTGCACGACATAGCGCACCAGTGGGGTACCGAATATGCCGCCGGTCCACAGCTCCGGCAGAGTCCGGGTTGACCCGGGCTGCACGCAGGCGATGTCGTCGAACCGCAGCCGGGCCACCAGGTCCGGATAGCCGTCGCCGGTCATCGGCGGCTCCAGCACGCACAGCTGAATCGGGTTGTCCAGCACCATTGCTTCCAGCGCCGACAAGAACGCCGCCGGCGCCAGCGGCCGGAACCGGTAACTCTTGCCGATCCGGTACAGCGCGGGATCAGGGTCCTGCAGCACACCGTGATAGATGTTCTGCTGCGAGATGCTCAACGGAATCCGGCCGTCGTCAGACGCCGCCACGGACGCCCTCCAGCTCCCGCACCCAGCCGGCGATCGTCAGCTCCTGTGCCAGACGCTTCAGCAGCTCCGATTCCCTGTCCACGCCGAGGCGTTTCATCAGCAGGACGAACCGCACCGAGTCCAACCCGAGTTCGCGCAGATCGGTGGCGTCACCGTCGAACAGATCGGATTCGTCGATGTAGAGCACGTCGGCGACGGTGGCCAGGAGACGTTCGCGGATCCCGTCAGCCATGAACCGCCGCTGCCAGTGCGGCGCGAATGACCTTGCCGGACTGCGTCCTCGGTATCTCGGTCACCAGCGTGATGGTCGACGGTCTGGCCATCGACTCCGATTCCGCCCGATAGCGCGCCGCGATGGCCTGCTTGAGCTTGCGGGCCTGATCTTCGTCGAGTTCGCCGGACGGGATCACCGCCAGACCGATCAGCGCCCCGAATTCTGCATCGGGGATCTCGAAGCAGGCCGCCGCCCCGACGCCGGGGACGCTCTCGGCGATGCGGTCCACCTCGTCGGGTGCGACATTCACGCCGCCGGAGATGATCATCTCCGCGGACCGGCCCTTGATGTAGAAGTACCCGTCCGCGCCGCGCTCGAAGATGTCGCCGGTGTTCACCCAGCCGTCGACCAGGACTTCACCGGTGCGCTGGGGATTGTTCCAGTACCCCAACATGTTTGCCGGTGACTTGATCCACAACGTGCCCGAGTCAGGGCTGTCACCACTGGTCAGGCGGACCTCGACCCCGGGGTAGGGCCGACCCACGGCGCCGGCCTCGATCCGGGTGATCGAGCCCTCGGACGTCGGCAGACACAATGCGGTACAGCCTGTTTCGCTCAGACCGAAGACCTGCGCCGTGTGCACGCCGGCCGCTTCGACGAATTGCACGTCGGCCGCGATGGCTCGCGAGCCTCCGTAGCCGATCATCCGCAGCGGCGGCAGCGCGGCGCCCGCCTTGACCTCCGAGACCAGTCGCGTCAGCAGCGTGGGCACCAAACAGGTCGAGGCGATCTGGTTGTCGGTGAGAATCTCCGCCAGTGACGTGGAATTCTCACCGCCGGTGACACATTCGCTGCCGTGCATCAGGCAGTTCAGGATCCACCACAGGCCGCCGATGTGGCCGGCCGGCAGCGGTGAGTACGTGGCTTCGCCCACCACCCAACTGATCCAGGCGAGGTTCTCGCACGCCAGGATGTCGGCCACCGCGAAGAACGTGCGGTTGGCCAGTAGTACGGCTTTCGGCTCACCGGTGGTGCCGCTGGTGAAGATCATCGCCAGCGGATCGTCGGCACCCAGTTCCGCTGGCGCGACGCCGGGAGCGGCGTTGCTGTGCTCCGCGCCGTCGGCGACGTCGACGACGATCACCGGGATCGCGCCGAGAGCGCTCGGCAGTGCCGTCGGGTCAGCGCCGGGAGTCAGGAGAACCGCACTGGGGCTGGTGATCTCACCGAAGCGCGCGACCGTCGCGGTCGGGACGCCGCGGTCCACCAGCACCGCGATGGCACCGAGGTGCGCACACGCCAGCACCGCGACATAGGTCTCGGGACCATTGTCGGACATCACGAATACCCGGCCACCGCGAGCGACCCCGTGCTTGTGCAACTCGGCGGCCAGCCGATTCACCACCGCGGAGAGCCGGCCATAGGTGATAGCGCTGGTCCCGTCGCAGCGCCGCAACGCGATTGCCTGCGGGTGCTGCTGCGCTTGCGCGAGGACCCGGCCCAGTACGGTGCTCACGGGATGTTGAGGATCGCGAGTTCGAACTCGCCGGACGCGGATCCGCCGTCGTCGTCGTGGAACTCGATGGCGCACGGCACTTTCAGGTACCGCCAGGACCGCTCGACGACCTCGATGCCTTCGCATGTCAGCCGGGCGGAGAACTTGCGCGCATCGATCTGCCGTTTGTAGCGCGACGCGGTGGACCGGATCAGCATGCTGGCCAACTGATTCTCGAAATAGTCATCGAGCGTCCAGCCCCGGAAACCGTCGATCTCGCCGTGGCGGACCGCCGGCGCGAACGCCGAGTAGGCGAGCTGGTTGAAGCACAGCACCAGTTCGACGGCATTGAAATGCCCGGTGCTGCGGATGTACACCGACTCCGGAATGCTGAAATTTCCCGTCGCGAACATCGAATCGCCACTGGCCCGGTATGTCGCGTCCGTGAGATAGCGGCAGCCCTTGTACGAGTACGGTTCCAGCACCCGGGCCAGCAGGTCCTCCGGAATCTGCTCGGTGTCAACCCATTCGGCGACGGGTGCGGTCAGTTCGGTGGCGCTCATGCCGCATACCCCGGCGTCGCCAGGCCATCGAGCATGGTCAGCCGATACGTCGTCAGCGTCCCCGTCGCGGTGCCGTGTTTGGCCCGGTGAATCAGCGCCCGGTTGTCCCACAGGATGATGTCGCCGACCTCGTAGTGCTGCGTATGGATGAACGGCGATGCGAAGTCGGCATCGAGCTGGCCGGTGGCGGTGAGGAGTTCATGCAGCACCGACGGGTCCAGCACCTCGCCATCACCGTCTTCGATCTTGCTGGTGCCGGTGGAGCAGATGTAGAGGATCTCCTGGCCGGTGTGCGGGTGCCGGATCACCGTGGGCCACTTGATCGGCGGCGTGGCGCGGTTGATCTCGTCCCACACCTCGCCGATCGGCTTATAGACATCGCTGGGTCGAATCTTGATGTGCCGCCGCGGATCATGTGTGCTGAAGGTGCCCCGCACCGGATCCTGCTGTGCCGGCGGCAGGGATTCCCAGACCTTGTTGAGGTCGATGAAGTACGTGCCACGGTCGGCGCCCGGGACCGTCAGCGGCATCACCATGGAGAACGCGAACGGTTCGGGCATGAACATGTAGTCGATGTGCCAGAACGCACCCGTGCGCGGCACGCCCTGCCCCTCCTCGGTGGATGAGACGAAGATCTCCGGGTGCTCGTTGTGGTGGTACACGGGCTCGTAGTACGTGACGATCTCACCGAGGATGCGGCCGAGCTCGATGAACTGCGCGGCCGACGGCTTGACCCCCTTGAGGACGACAAGCTTGTTCTCGTAGACGATTTCGCGGAGCTCGTCGGTCGAGATGTTGCCCAGATTGTTCGGATCGATACCGACGACCTGCGCTCCGAGCCCTCGTCCCTGCACATTGAGCGTCATCGACGCGCCTCCCCAAGTTTGCTGCACCACGCCGGTGTGGCATCGAAATTCATTGCCCCACAACGTAGAAAGTCGTTCAGTTGTTGTCTTCAATTGATGTAGTCGTCGGGGCCTCGAGAAAAGTTCCGCGCCCCTTCGCAATTCGTGCTATTGCTGGTCGCGTCCGGGATCCACGCCGGAAAGCCAGGTGGCCGGAAGCAATGGCACCGACGGGCTCGCCCCCGCCGGCATCCGCTGCACCATGCCGTTCGGTGCGGTGCTCACCGTGGTCACCGCACCGGTGAACCCGACCGGGCCCGCGCCGCGCGCGCCGGCCGTGACGGCGGGTGCGCTCGGCGAATCATCGCCGGCGCCAGTCAGATCGGCCTTCACCTCGGGCAGCTCATCGCGGTAGCCGCGGGCTCCGCGCCGGGCCCGACTCACGCGTTTGGCCCGGTTACGGGCAGCGGCCGCCGCTCGCACGGTCGCCGCAACACCGAGCACGTCGGTGGTGATGTCAGGCGCCTCGCTGCCGGGTTCCGGCCCCGGTCCCGACCCCTGCCGCGGCAGGCCAGGCACGGCGTAGACCAGGTTGGGAGTGGGCGCGGCGCCGCCGGCGCCGGGAGTGGTCGGCGCCGGCGCGGACGGGCCGGAGGCCTGCGGCACACCGACCTGAAGTCCGGGGACCACCGGCACGCCCTGGGCGCGCGGCGCGGCCGCCGCAGGCTGGATCACGGCGGGTTCGGCAGGCACCGGCGCCGCGTCCATGGTAGGCAGCACAGGCGATTTCACCAGCGCCAGCGCTGCGAGCGCGCTGAGTGCGGGCGCGAAGAACGGGGCCAGCAGCAACCCATAGGAGGCGTAGTACGGGTACCAGAGCATGTCGTAGAGCGTCAGCGCCACCAGGGCCAGCACCGCGGACGTGGCGGGGTTGAAGCCCAGCTGCTCGAAGAAGCGCGTGAAGTTCTCGAGCATCTGGTCGATCTGGCCCGGCGTGCCGAGCTGCGAGAGGAACTGCCAGAGATCGCTCAGCGGTTGGCTCGGCGCGGTGGGCGCGTTCGACAGCGGCTGCCGGGCCTCACCGCTGGGCTCGACGATGGCCGGCGCCGGCTGCGCGGGCGGTACCGCCGCCGTGGCTGCCTCGGCGACCGCTTGGTAGACGATCATGGTGTCGGCCGCCTGGATCCACATGCGCGCGTAGTCGGCCTCGTTGACCGCGATGGGAATCGTGTTGATACCGAAGAAGTTTGTCGCCACCAGTGCGGCGTTCGTCACATGGTTGGCGGCCAGCTCCACGAGAGTCGGCATGGTCGCGACGGCGGTGCCGTAGGCGCCGGCCACCGTTTCGTGCTGCGCCGCCGTGACCGCCGCCGCCAGGGCAGACTCCTCCAACCAGGCCAGGTAGGGCACGTGCGCGGCGACGTACTGGACCGCGCTGAGCCCCTCCCAACTGCTCCCCTGCACGTCGGCCAGGATCGCCGCCAGCTCGGTGGCCGCCTGGCCGTATTGCAGGCTCAGCTGTTGCCACTGCGCGGCGGCGGCCAACAACGAACCCGGCCCCGGCCCGGCCGTCAGCAAC
Source organism: Mycobacterium sp. SM3041 (assembly GCF_039668335.1). Lineage (NCBI taxonomy): Bacteria > Bacillati > Actinomycetota > Actinomycetes > Mycobacteriales > Mycobacteriaceae > Mycobacterium > Mycobacterium sp. SM3041. The sequence continues at coordinate 264,885 of NZ_JAYXBQ010000082.1, forward strand.
GCCGAATGCACCTCAGGTGGCATCGCCATCCAGATCGGCACAGTCACGTCGCGGTCTCCTCGCACGGCACAGCAGGCCGTGCACCGTCGTGGCACGACCGCTCTGGATACCCCCACGGCACCCGTACCTCTAGCTAGTCGGCGGACGCATCGAGAAAGTTCCCGGCCCGGTGGCCCGGGCGAAATCGCCTATGCGACAGCCGGTTATCGCGGTACTGCGCGACGGGTGATTATCGCGACCGGTTTTGACAGCCACCCGATCGGTGGACGTACGGTGGCGCCATGCCAGTCATCGACGCCCGCCATCTCGACGGCGTATCCGAAACCGCGCTCCTCACGTTGCACCAACGCGCCACCGAGGCCGCCCGCCCCGACGGCATCATCGACGACCCGATGGCGATCGCGCTGCGCGACCGCCTCGATTACGACTACCAGGATTTCGGCCGCACGCATCAGGCCACCGCACTGCGGGCCCTGGTGTTCGACGAGGTCACCCGCGACTACCTGGCCGGTCACCCCCGTGCGACCGTCGTAGCGCTGGCGGAGGGGCTGCAGACCAGCTTCTGGCGTGTGGACAACGGCGAAATATCTTGGTTGTCGGTGGATTTGGCGCCGATCATCGAGCTCCGGCAGCAGCTGCTCCCCACGTCTGATCGGCTCAGGTACTGCGCGCAGTCCGCGCTGGACCATTCCTGGATGGACGCCGTCGACGACTCCGACGGCGTGGTGATCACCGCCGAAGGCCTGTTCCAGTATCTGACGGCGGATGTGGTGTTCGACCTCATCGCCGCGTGCGCCGCACGGTTTCCCAAGGGGCAGTTGGTCTTTGACAGTGTGCCGCGGTTGCTGAGCGCGTATTCGCAGCGCCGTGGCTTCCGGCTCAGCGAGCACTACACCGTGCCCCCGATGCCGTTCTGGTTCACCGCCGATCAGTACCCGCGGTTGCGATCCATCCCGGGTATCCGTGCGGTGCGCGAACTGCGCTATCCCGCCGGCCGCGGCAAGCTCGTGCCATGGGTCACCCGGCAGTCCTACCGTCTGTCCGCGTTGGCCCGCTTCCGCGCACCGGTCACGCTCGTCGAATTCAGTTGACGGACAGGGTCTCCAGCAGCGGATAGCACTCGCGGACGCGTTCGATCCACCAGTCCCGACGCGCGGGCGCGGCCGCCAGGCCGGCCAACCGCGCCGGGTCCGGCGCCACCGGCCCGACGGGCAGGAACCCGTCGACCGAACGCGCCACGTCCGCAACGTCTTCCACGAACAAGCCGCCCGTACCCAGCCCACAGGCGTGCTGCAGCGTCGGCAGACACCCGGCGGCCAGGAGCCCGCGCGTCATCCCGACCGCGGAATCCAGCGCGCTCGACACCACGATCGGGATGTCGATCTGACGGGCCACGTCCAACAACCGGGACACCCCGCCCAGCGGCGCGACCTTGACCACCGCGACGTCGGCCGCGCGCTCGCGGACGACACGCAGCGGGTCGGAGGCCTTGCGGATGGACTCGTCGGCCGCCACCGGCACATCGATCATGCGCCGCAGTTGGGCCAGTTCCGGCACCGTCGCGCACGGCTGCTCCAGGTATTCGAGCGGACCAGAGGCGGTCAGGGCCCGCGCCGCGGCCGTCGCTTCCGCGACGGTCCAGCCCCCGTTGGCATCGACCCGAACCACCGGCACCAGGGCCCGGACGGCCTCGACGCGGGCCACGTCGTCGGCCAGCGCCTGGCCCGGTTCGGCCACCTTGACCTTGGCGGTGCGGGCCCCCGGGAACCGGGCCAGGACCTCGGGCACCCGCGCCGCCTCGACGGCGGGCACCGTGGCGTTGACCGGGATGCGGTCGCGCACCGGCGCGGGCGACGGCCGGTACGCCGCCTCGATGCCGGACGCCAGCCAGTGCGCGGCTTCAGGCGGCTGATACTCGACGAACGCGCCGAATTCACCCCAGCCGCAAGGCCCTTCGATCAGTGCGACTTCACGCACGTCGATGCCGCGGAACCGGACCCGCATGGGCAGCGAGACGACGTACAGGCGATCGATCAGTTCGTCGAGCGCAGGCAGAGCGGGTGACACCCCTCTATCGTGCCTCACACGGTGGCGCGGTCCCGCCCCTCCCAGTACGGCTTGCGGAGTTCCTTCTTGAGGATCTTGCCCGTGGGGTTGCGGGGCATGTCGTCGACGAAGTCGATGGTCTTCGGACACTTGTAGGCGGCGAGGCGTTCGCGGGCGAACGCGATGAGGTCGGCGTCCGACACCTCTCCCTCAAGCGTCACAACGGCTTTCACCGATTCACCCCACTTCTCGTCGGGCACACCGATGATCGCGACCTCGGACACCGCCGGGTGTTCGGCGAGCACCCGCTCCACCTCGATGGAGTAGATGTTCTCGCCGCCGGAGATGATCATGTCCTTGAGCCGGTCCTCGACGAAGATGTAGCCGTCGGCGTCGACGCGGCCGATGTCCCCGGTGCGGAACCAGCCGTCGGGCGTGATGGCCTCGGCCGTGGCGTCGGGCCGGTTCAGGTACTCCTTCATCAATGTCGGTGTGCGGAACCACAATTCACCCTGTTCGCCGGCCGGCGCGTCCTCGAGGGTTTCGGGGTTGACGACCCGCACCTCGGCTTCCGGTATCAGCACGCCGGCGCTGACGAGCCGCTCCTCGTTGTCGGCGCGGTGGTCCTCGGGCATCAGCCGGCTGACGACGCCGCAGACCTCTGTCAGGCCGTACACCTGGATGAACTCGGTCTCGGGCCACGCCGCCAGGGCCTGGCGCAGCAGCGGCAACGGCATCGGCGAAGCGCCGTAGGCGTAGGTCTTCAGCGCGCTGAACAACTTCACCGCGTCCGGCCCGGACTCGAGCACCTTGGCAAGCACGGCCGGCACGAGGAACGTACGGTTCGCGCCGGCCAGGATGCCGCCGGCGAGCGACGCCCCATCGGCGTCGCGCGTCATGTAGCTCGGCACCCCGTTGTGCAGCCCGTACTGCATGTACGACGAACCGCCGACGTGGAACAGCGGCATCGCCACGAGGTTCTTGTCGTCCGGCGTGCTCTCCCAGCTCTCGAAGGCGTTGATGGTGTGGGCGATCATGTTGGCCTGCGTGAGCGCGACGCCCTTCGGCCGGCCCGTCGTGCCCGAGGAGTACATGATGATGGCCACGTCATCGGGCTGGACGTCGGGCGCGCGGTCCACCGGCGTCGCGCCGGCCAGCAGCGCCTCGTACTCGTCGCCGTCTCCGCCCTCGGGCGTCACGCTGACGATGTGCTCGACGGCCGTCAGCTTGTCGGCGATGGCGTCAACCGCCGGCCGGAGTTCGGCGCCGACGATGAGAACCTTTGCGCCGCAGTCGTTCAGCACGAAGTCGAGCTCGTCGGCGGCCAGCCGGAAGTTGATGATCGCGTTGGCGGCCCCCAGCGACGCCGCGGCCAGCGTCAGCTCGACGCATGCGGGGTGGTTCTTGTCCAGGAACGCCACGACGTCCCCGCGTTTGACGCCCCAGGCCGCCAGCGCACCGGCCAGCCGGCGGACCCGGTCGTTCCACTGCGACCACGTCCAGGTCCGGCCCAGATAGGTGATCGCCTCTTCGTCTGGCTTGGTCGCGGCCCAGTGGGCAACACGTTCATCGAGGAATCGGGGTGCCGACAGTTCAGTCATGTCCTGAGCCTGCCACGTCTGCCGCGCGCTCAGTCGGCTTTGGCGTGAACCTGTTGTCCTGCCAGGTAAGTCGCGAGCACCTCCAGGTCGGCGACGTCGTCCGGCGGCACCGTGCGCGGATCGGCGGACAGCACCACCAGATCTGCGTACTTGCCGACTTCCAGCGAACCGATGACGTCGTCGGAGAACAGCTGCCAGGCCGCGTCGATGGTCTGCGCCCGGATCGCCTGGTCGACGGTGAGCCGTTCCTGCGGCGCCAGCACGCGTCCACTGGGGGCGACCCGGGTGGCCGCGACGCTGATGTTGCGTAGCGGCTCCTCGGGCGTCACGGGCGGGTCGTTGTGCAACGAGATCCGCATGCCGGTCGCGACCGCCGACCCGGCCGGCATCCACACGTCGCCCTTTTCCGGGCCGAACAGCCCGTCGACGATGACGTCGCCCCAGTAATGGATCTGGTCGACGAACACGCTGCACGTGACGCCGAGATCGTGCGCCCGCTGCAGCTGCTCCGGCGTGATGGCGCCGACGTGCTCGAGCCGCAGGCGGTGGTCGTCGCGCGGCCAGCGCTGCAGCGCTTCCTCATAGACGTCCAGGATGGTGTCGACGCCGTGGTCGCCGTGCACGTGACAGGCCATCTGCCAGCCCTGCGGGAAGAAGGTGTGGACGATCTCGGCGAGTTGCTCGCGGGTGTAGTTGGCGTGGCCGCACGACCCGGGCACCACACCGATGGTGCGTGTGGCCTCGGTGTCCAGGTACGGGAAGGTGAGGTCGATGTTGCCGACCCACGGGGACCCGTCGACCCAGATCTTGATGCCGGCCTGCCGGACCATGTCGTCGCCGTTGTCGGGCGAGGCATCGGTGTGCAGCGCCGCGGTGGACATCTCGTAGGTGCGGAGGCGCACCGTGAGCTTGTCGCGCATCTGGTCCAGGACCGGCCGGAACATCGGGTCGAACGCCATCTCCGAACACGTCGTCAGGCCGGCCCGGTTCAGCCGGGCACATTCGGCAAGCAGCATCGCCGGATAGTCGGTGGGCGTCAGCACGCCCGTCACCAGCGGGAACACCGCACCCGTCTCGATGGCGGTGCCGTCGAGTTCGCCGTCGGCGTTACGGCCGTACTTTGCGCCGTGCGGGTCCGGGGTATCGCGGGTGAGGCCGGCGTTCGCCGCAGCAACGGAGTTGAAGTACGCCTTGTGGCCTGAGTTGTGCACGATGACCAGCGGGGTGTCGGGCGCCGCCTCGTTCAGCCAGGCGAGCGTCAGCTCCGGGAGTCCCTGCTGCAGCAGCGGGTCCCAGCCGTTGAGGTAGGCACCGTCGGCACCGCGCGCGGCGACCTCGGCGTGGATCGCGGCCATGACGTCCGCGGCGTCGGGCATCGTGACCGGCCGGATGTCGACCATGCGGCCGCCCAGGACCACGGCCTCCATCAGCGGGTGGCCGTGCGCCTCGACGAACCCGGGCAGTACGCAGCCGTCGACCTCGCGGACCTCGGTGTCGGCACCGACCCACTGCCGCACGTCGTCGCGCGAACCGATGGCGACGATCCGGCCGTCGGTGACGGCGAGCGCCTCGGCGGTGGGCCGGTCGGGGTCGACGGTCAGGATATTTCCGACGATGACGAGATCAGCTGGGCCGGCCATGAGGTGGATGCTAGCCCTGGGGCTTGACCTACGGACTAGAACACGTTCTAGTCTTAGGTTATGAGTGACGAGCTGCTGCGCCATCCCCTGCATTCCGGGCACTTGACCGTCGGCGCCCTCAAGCGCAACAAGGACAAGCCCGTCCTGTTCCTCGGCGACACCACCCTGACCGGCGGCCAGCTCGCCGACCGCATCAGCCAGTACATTCAGGCGTTCGAGGCGCTCGGCGCGGGTTCGGGCGCCAGCAGCGGCCTGCTGTCCCTCAACCGGCCCGAGGTGCTGATGATCATCGGCGCCAGCCAGACGCAGGGTTACCGGCGCACGGCACTACACCCTCTCGGCTCGCTGGACGATCACGCCTACGTCCTGAGCGACGCCGGTGTCACGACCCTGATCATCGACCCCACCGAGGCGTTCGTGGAACGGGCCATCGGTCTGCTCGAGAAGGTCCCGTCGCTCCAGCAGATCCTGACCATCGGCCCGGTGCCGGATGCGCTGATCGGATCGGCGATCGATCTGGCCGCCGAAGCCGCGAAGTACGAGCCGCAGCCGCTGAAGGCCGCCGACCTGGCGCCTGACCACGTCGGCGGGCTGACCTACACCGGCGGCACCACCGGCAAGCCCAAGGGCGTCATCGGCACGACGCAGTCCATCAGCACCATGACGACCATCCAGCTGGCCGAATGGGAGTGGCCCGAGCACCCGCGCTTCCTGATGTGCACTCCCCTGTCGCATGCCGGCGCCGCGTTCTTCACCCCGACCATCGTCAAGGGCGGCGAGCTGATAGTGCTCAAGAAGTTCGACCCCGCCGAAGTGCTGCGTGTCATCGAGGAACAGAAGATCACCGCGACCATGCTCGTGCCGTCGATGATCTACGCGCTGATGGACCACCCCGATTCGCACACGCGCGACCTGTCGTCGCTCGAGACCGTCTACTACGGCGCCTCGGCCATGAACCCGGTGCGCCTGGCCGAGGCCATCCGCCGGTTCGGCCCGATCTTCGCGCAGTACTACGGCCAGTCCGAGGCGCCCATGGTCATCACCTACCTGGCCAAGGGCGAGCACGACGAGAAGCGGCTGACGTCGTGCGGGCGGCCGACGCTGTTCGCGCGGACGGCGCTGCTGGATTCCGAGGGCAATCCGGTGCCTCAGGGCGAGGTCGGCGAGATCTGCGTGTCCGGACCGCTGCTGTCGGGCGGCTACTGGAACCTGCCCGAGGCCACCGCCGACACCTTCAAGGACGGCTGGATGCACACCGGCGACCTGGCCCGCGAGGACGAGGACGGCTTCTGGTTCATCGTCGACCGGACCAAGGACATGATCGTCACCGGCGGCTTCAACGTCTTCCCGCGTGAGGTCGAAGACGTTGTCGCCGAACATCCTTCGATCGCCCAGGTGTGTGTGGTCGGCACTCCCGACGAGAAGTGGGGCGAGGCGGTGACGGCCGTCGTCGTGCTGCGCCCCGACGCCGACCGGTCCGACGAGGCCGTCGCGAAGATGACCGCGGAGATTCAGGCCGCCGTCAAGGAACGCAAGGGCTCGGTGCAGTCGCCGAAGCAGGTCGTCATCGTCGACGCCGTGCCGGTGACGGCACTCGGCAAGCCCGACAAGAAGGCCGTCCGCGCGCAGTTCTGGGCCGGCTCGGAGCGCTCCGTGGGCTGAGGCCTTTCCGCGAGCAGACGCAAAACTGTCGTTTTCGGCCTGAAAACGACAGTTTTACGTCTGCTCGCGAGTGGATCGCAACCCGGCGAGCAGGCGGTCGAAGAGCACGGCTGCCGCGGCGGCCGCGCCGTCCGGGTCGGCTGCCACGATGCGGTCGAGCAACCGGTGATGGTCTTCGAACTCGGTCTCGACGGGCGTCTCGTTCATGATCGAGACGCTCGCGGTGATGACCTCGATCAGGCCGAGGTAGAGGTCGATCAACATCGCGTTGCCTGATGCCCGCACGACGGCGCAGTGGAATTCGGTGTCGGCGTGGACGAATTCGTCGTGATGCCCGGCGCGCTGTTCGTCGTCGCGGCCGTCCAGCAGCCGGCGCAGGGTGACGATGTCGTCGTCGGTCCGGTTGGTGGCGGCGAGGCGCGCGCCCTCCACTTCCAGTCCGCGGCGTACCTGCAGCACGTCACGCAGCTCGTCGCTGCAGAGCCGGCGCAGCGCGCCGGACACCTCACTGGTGGCGCGGACGTACGTGCCGTCGCCCTGCCGCACCTCGAACAGCCCGGCATGTGCCAGTGCCCGCACGGCCTCGCGCACGGTGTTGCGGCCGACCCCGAGGGCTTCGACGAGATCGGTCTCGTTCGGGATGCGGTGCCCGACGGGCCATTCCCCGTCTGCGACCGAACTCCGGAGCTGTTCGATGACCTGCTCGACCAAGCCGGCCCGGCGGGCTGTGTTCAGCGCCACGCAATCATCCTTTCAACCAATCATAGGATGTATGGCATCCTAGCAGGATGAGTGCTGCCGTGAACGGAACCCCACACGCCCGTTACGAAGATGAATTGGCACTCGAGCTCGACGGCGCCATCGAGATCACCGACATCCCGGCGAGCCCGAACACGCGCCTCGCCAGCGGCATCCTGCTGGCTCTCGCCGTCGTCGTCACCGCGCTGAACCTGCGGCCGTCGGTCACCAGCGTCGCTCCCCTGCTCGGCGAGATGCGCACCGCGCTCGGGGTGTCATCGGTCTGGGCCGGCATCCTGACCACCCTGCCCGTGCTGTGCTTCTCGGCCGCCGGCGCCACCGCGCCATTGCTGTCCAAACGACTCGGCCTGGGCCGGACCGTCACGCTCGCACTGCTGGCGCTGGCCGTCGGGCTGATCGTGCGGCCGTACGGCGACGGCGGCCTCATGCTCGGCGCCACCCTGCTCGCCTCGTCGGGCATCGCGCTGGCGAACGTGCTGATCCCGGTGGTCATCAAGAGCTCGTTCCCCGCCCGCGTCGGCCTGATGACGGGCATCTACACCAGCGCGCTGCAGGCCGGCGGCGCGTTCGGTGCCGCGGTCACCCCGGCCGTCGAACAGAGCGTCGGCGGCTGGCGTCCGTCGCTGGCCATCTGGGCCGCCCTCGCGCTGGCCGCGCTGCTCCTGTGGGTCCCCGCGGCCCGGCGCCACCGCACCGACTGGGCCGCCACCGCGGCCCAGGCCACCAAGCGCCGCTCACTGTTGCGCAACCCGCTCGCGTGGACCGTGACGGTCTACATGGGCAGCCAGTCGTTCCTGGCCTACGTCATGATGGGTTGGCTCCCACAGATTTTCATCGACAACGGCATGGACAAGACCAGTGCCGGCGTGATGTCCGGGGTGATGTCCCTGATCGGCGTCCCGATCGCGCTGCTGATCTCGCCGCTGGCCGCCCGCACGACACACCAGAGCCTGTGGAACGTCGGCCTCGGTGTGCTGGGCGTGTCCGGCACCATCGGCCTGCTGATCGCGCCGATGGCGGCGCCGGTGCTGTGGAGCACGATGATCGGCATCGGGTTGAGCGCGTTCTCGCTGGCGCTGACCATCATCGCGCTGCGCGCCCGCAACGCCGAGGACACCGCACAGCTCTCGGGCATGGCGCAGGGCTTCGGCTACCTGTTCGCCAGCACCGGCCCGTTCCTGTTCGGGCTGCTGCACGACGTGTCCGGCGACTGGCACGTGCCGTTCGTGTTGTTCTTCACCGTCTACGCGGTGCAGTTGACGGCCGGCTGGTTCGCCGGACGCAACCGCTACGTCTAGTACTGCGGCGGATAACCCGGGTAGCCGACAGGAGCGGCGGGCGCCGCCTGCCCGCTCTTCCACCGGCACCACTGCTGCGTCGAATTCAGCGCGGCCAGCACGCCGGTGGCGAGCGCGAACACGATCGGCACCGCGGCGGACATCACCGACAGGCCTGCCATGCTCTGCATGCCCTCGTAGCTGCCGCCGAGCGTGCTGTCGAGCCGCTTGAGGATGGTGAGCGAGGCGAACAGCCCGATCACGTTCGCCAGCACCACGGCGGTGCAGCCGCCGATGACGACCCAGCGGCCCACCCCGCGCCCGAGCACCAGCAACACGCCACCGACGAGAAGGGCGATCGCCACGACCGTCTGCACGACGGCCATGCCGCTGCTCAGACCCATCAGGCTGGATTTGGTGTCACTCGCGTACGAACTGGTCAGCGCGCCGATCGTGGCGACCGCGTACCAGCTGGAGAACGCCTGGAATGCCGTCGACAGGGCGCCGAGAATGCTGAGCACCGCGGCGATGATCGCCGTCACGCCCGACGGTCCCGCCGGCCCGGGCGGTGTGGGCGCGCCGTAACCCGGGGGCTGGGGGTACTGCGGCTGGGGGTACTGCGGATAGGGCACGTTCGGCGGCATACCGGGTGCGCCGTACGGGTTGGGCCCATACGGTTGACCCGGTGGTTGACCGGGTCCGAACTGCCCAGGCCCGAATTGCCCGGGGGGCCACTGATTCGACATCGAAACCCCACTTTCAGCTGGGCGAACATAGCACGCCAGCGCGGTTTCGGCGCCTCGTCTAGCCTCGGGTCATGGCCTCGGACAGCGACGCGAATCTCAAGCCACCCTGGTGGCTCAAGCCCATGAACAAGGTGATGATGGCGGTCATGCGGGTGGTCCCGATCAAGGGCCCCGTGGTGCTGACCGTGCCCGGCCGCAAGTCCGGTGAACCGCGGTCGACGCCCATCACCCCGTTCGAGGTCGACGGCCGGCGCTACGTGGTGGGCGGGTTCCCGAATGCCGACTGGGTGCGCAACGCGCGCGCCGCGGCCACTGCCACCGTCACGCAGGGGCGTCATCGCGAAGAGGTCCGGCTGTTCGAGGTACCCGCCGACGAGGCCCGGCCGCTGTTGCGGCAGTTCCCGATCCTGGTGCCGACGGGCGTCGGCTTCATGAAGAACGCTGGCCTGGTGACCGGGCCCAACCCCGACGAATTCGAAGCACTCGCCGGCCGCTGCGCGGTGTTCCGGTTCGACCCCGTCTAGACACCGACGAGCGTGGGGGCTGACGAGAAATCCGGCCCGGATTTCCGCGTCAACCCCCACGCTCGGTAGTCGGCTAGATGTGCGGCGCGTTCTTGATCGGGGCGTCCTGCTGGCCGACGGTCTGACACCACGCGAGTGCCGACGCGCGCGTCCCCGACACCTCGAGGGACGACGGATCGGCGCCCTTGCGGTCCTTGATCATCTTGTTGACCGCTTCGTTCTGCGTCTTCTCGTCGGCGCCGACGAAGTCCTTGCACTTGGTGTCGCCGCCCTGCACAGCCGGCGAGCATCCGACCAGCATCAGTCCGGCAATGACACTCGACACCACCACGCCTGCTGACCGCTTCATCAAGGTCCTCCTGTATTCGGGCCGCGAACGGCCGCTGATTGTGTCCGATCTAGTACCCCTGGGTGGCGCGGACCAAACACCGTCGGCTCTAAGGTCGAGGCGTGAACGCAGACAATCCGTTTGACCCGCAGCTCTGGCAGCCGGTGACCGAACTCGGTGAACTCACCGACATCACCTACCACCGCCACGTGCTCGACGGTAAGCCGCAGCCGACGGTCCGGATCGCCTTCGACCGGCCCGACGTGCGCAACGCCTTCCGGCCACACACCGTCGACGAGCTCTACCGCGCCCTCGACCATGCCCGGATGAGCCCCGACGTCGGCGTCATCCTGCTCACCGGCAACGGACCGTCGTCCAAGGACGGCGGCTGGGCCTTCTGCTCCGGTGGCGACCAGCGCATCCGCGGCCGCAGCGGCTACCAGTACGCGTCCGGCGAGACCGCCGAATCCGTCGACCCGGCCCGCGCCGGGCGCCTGCACATCCTCGAGGTGCAGCGGCTCATCCGGTTCATGCCCAAGCCCGTGATCTGCCTCGTCAACGGCTGGGCGGCCGGCGGCGGCCACAGCCTGCACGTGGTCTGCGACCTGACCCTGGCCAGCCGCGAACACGCGCGGTTCAAGCAGACCGACGCCGACGTCGGCAGCTTCGACGGCGGCTACGGCTCCGCGTACCTGGCGCGGCAGACCGGGCAGAAATTCGCCCGCGAGATCTTCTTCCTGGGCCGTGCCTACGACGCCGAGACCATGCACAAGATGGGCGCCGTCAACGAGGTCGTGGACCACAAGGACCTGGAAACCGTTGCGCTGCAATGGGCGGCCGAGATCAACGGCAAGTCGCCACAGGCCATCCGGATGCTGAAGTTCGCGTTCAACCTGCTCGACGACGGCCTGGTGGGTCAGCAGATCTTCGCCGGCGAGGCCACCCGTCTGGCCTACATGACCGACGAAGCCGTCGAGGGCCGGGACGCGTTCCTGCAGAAGCGCGACCCGGACTGGAGCGAGTTCCCCCGCTACTTCTGAGGTTCGGCGGGGCCCTGTCCGTCATCTGGACGACAACCCGCTGTGTGCTTTCCCATGAGTGCGCTGTGTATCCGCTTAGGCGCGCGCCGATGGTGGACACCTCGCGTCACACTTGGCACGTGGACGTCGGGACGCGAGCGCGAATCGGCCAGTGGGCGCTGGGGGCCGAGGGTTTCGCGCTGGGCGTCTTCGGCGGCACCGGTCTGGCGTGGTCCATGGCGAACCCGCATTTCGGCGCCGCCGGGGCGCCCCTCATGTGGCTGCGGGTCACGCCGCTGCACTGCGCGCTGCTGCTCGTGGTCGGCGTGGTGACCGTCTTCGCCGCGTTCGGCCGCGGCGCGGCGCGGTTCAACCGCGTCGCCGCCGTCGGCTGGTTCATCGTGACGGCGGTGTGCGTGGCGGCAACCTCGAGTCACAGCCCGGGACCTCTGGGTTTCGACTCGCGTGACACCGTCCTGTACGCGATCCTCACCGGCTACAACGTGACCCTTGCGGCGTGGTTCGCCTTCCCCCACCGGACCACGCCCGCAGGGCAGCCACCCCGCCGTTTCCACCGGCGTCACTCAGACGCGATCGGATCCCGCTGATCCCTGTTAGCCTCCCTCCGGTGAGCGAGCCGAGTTACTCCGACGCCGAACGCGCAGCCGTCTACCGCGTCATGTCCGAGCGTCGGGACATGCGGCACTTCACGCCGAATTCCACGGTGCCCGAAGAGGTTCTGCGCCGCATCCTGGAGGCCGCGCACATGGCGCCGAGTGTCGGGCTGATGCAGCCCTGGCGCTTCCTGCGCATCACCGACCCGGCCGTCCGGACGGCGATCAAGAAGCTCGTCGACGCCGAGCGCATCCAGACGGGCGAGGCCCTCGGGCCGCGCGAGGCGGAGTTCCTGGCGCTGAAGGTCGAAGGCATCGGCGACTGCGCCGAGCTGTTCGTGGTGGCCCTCGGCGACGATCGCGAGCGTCACATCTTCGGCCGCCGGACCATGCCCCACATGGACCTGGCGTCGGTGTCGTGCGCCATCCAGAACATGTGGCTGGCCGCCCGCGCGGAAGGCCTTGGGCTGGGCTGGGTTTCGCTGTTCGACCCGGCCGAGCTGGCCGCCCTCCTCGGCATGCCCGAGGGCGCCGAACCGATCGCGGTGCTGTGCGTCGGCCCGGTACCGGAGTTCCCGGACCGCCCCGAACTCGAGATCGTCGGCTGGACGACGGCGCGCCCGCTCGACGAACTCGTGTACACCAACGTCTGGCCCGTCACCGGAACGAGCTGACGCCGCGGCCCTAAGCTCAGGGGGTGAGCAAGAGTCCCCTACGGCGCGTCTCCGAGAGCCTGCTGCTCGCCGGCATGCGACCGCCCCTGATCGAACGGTTGTCGGGCCACGGCGAGGTCGACCTGGCCGGGAAACGCATCGTGCTGACGGGAGCGTCGTCGGGCATCGGCGAGGCGGCCGCCGCCAAGTTCGCGCACCTCGGGGCGACGGTCGTCATCGTCGCCCGCCGGGCCGAACTGCTGGACAAGGTGGCCGCCCGGATCACCCACAGCGGCGGTGACGCCATCGCGCGGCCGTGCGACCTGTCCGACATGGACGCCATCGACAAGCTGGTGACCGACGTGGAAGCCGAGCTGGGCGGCGTCGACATCCTGATCAACAACGCCGGCCGCTCCATCCGCCGGCCGCTGGCCGAGTCCCTGGACCGCTGGCACGACCTCGAACGCACCATGACGCTGAACTACTACTCGCCGCTGCGCCTGGTGCGCGGCTTCGCCCCCGGCATGCTCGAGCGCGGCGACGGGCACATCATCAACGTGTCGACGTGGGGTGTGATGAACGAGTCGTCGCCGCTGTTCTCGGTGTACAACGCGTCCAAGTCGGCACTGACCGCGGTGAGCCGGGTCATCGAAACCGAGTGGGGCGCAAGCGGAGTGCACTCCTCGACACTGTTCTATCCGCTGGTGAAGACGCCGATGATCGCGCCGACCCGCGCCTTCGACGGCATGCCCGGCCTGTCGGCCGACGAAGCCGCCGACTGGATGGTCACCGCGGCCAAGACCCGCCCGGTGCGCATCGCGCCCCGGATCGCGGTGACGTCGCACGCGCTCAACAGTTTCGTGCCCGGCCTGGTCGACCAGCTGATGAAACGCCGACGCGCGCAGTCGATCGGGTGACGCGATGGAGATCCTCGCCAGCCGCATCCTGATCCGGCCCGTCGACTACGCGAAGTCGGTGGCGTTCTACCGCGACGCCATCGGCCTGGCCATCGCCCGCGAATACGGTGCCGGCACAGTATTTTACGCCGGGCAGTCGCTCATCGAACTCGCCGGCCACGGCCGTGACGACGACGGCCCGACGGTTCCGTTCCCGGGTGCGCTGTGGCTGCAGGTGCGCGACGTCTACCAGACCCAGGCCGAGCTCGAGGCCCGCGGAGTGGCGATCTCCCGTGCGGCGCGGCAGGAACCGTGGGGCCTGCACGAACTGCACGTCACCGATCCTGATCAGGTCACCTTGATCTTCGTCCAGGTGCCCGACACCCACCCACTACGACGCGACACCCGGAGTTAGCACTCCGGGTGTCGCGGGTGGTGAGTTCTGCGGCGCGTCAGCGCGCCGGCGTCGCCAGCGGCCAGCCGACCGAGGCCAGTCGCGCCGACACCTGGTGGATGTCGTCGGGGCTGGGCTCCTGGTTGGTGACGGCCGCGATGGCGGCGTGAATCTCGGCCTCGGTGACGGGGCTCTCGCCGTCGTTGGTGCGCAGGATGGACCGCGCCGCCTCGACGACCTCGTCCTCCGTGAGCGAACGCTTCAGCAGCGCCAGCACCGGGTAGTAGTCCTTCGGCGGCACACCGTCGGGGTATCCCGCCCGCAGCCACTTCAGGACATTCTCGAACAATCCATTGGATTCAGTCATTGTCCGTCAGCTCACTTCTTCAGAAAGGGGAACAGGTCGACGCCGGTGTGGTGGATGATCGTGGACCGGGTGATCCACAGGATCGCGAGCAGGACGACGGCTCCGACCAGCACGAACAGCGCCAGACCCAGGTACTTGAGGATCGGGTTGGGGGCCGTGACCGTCCCATCGGAGTGCTCGCCGCCGGCCCCGTTGGAGTAGGCGACGAGGCCACCCGCGAACACCGCGGGGAGTCCGGCACCGAGGATCAAACCCACGACGAGGACCTTGAGGATGGCTTCCAAGTAATGCATCAGTGATTCCTTCTGGTTCGGTTCGCGGGGAATCAGACGCCGGCGGATTCGGGCGACTTGGCGGCAGCCTCACGGACGTCGGCGGGCACCACGGAGTTGGTGGACGCGTCCCATTCAGCGTTGACGTTGTTGTGGTCGACCTTCTGCTGCTGCGCACGCCAGTACATGAAGCCCGACAGCGCGACCAGGATGACGAAGATCGTGCCGTCGCCCACCAGCGCGGAACCGGTGGCGGACTTCAGGCCGTAGGACAGCCAGTACGACAGGGCACCGACCAGCGCCGCGGCCGGCAGCGTGATCAGCCAGGCCATGGCCATGCGTCCGGCGACGGCCCAGCGGACCGAAGCGCCGGGCTTGCCGACGCCACTGCCCAGGATCGAGCCCGTGGCGACGTGAGTGGTCGAGAGCGCCATGCCGGCGGCGCTCGAGCTCAGGATGATCGCGGCCGAGGACGCCTCGGCGGCGAGGCCCTGCGGGGACTCGATCTCGACGAGGCCCTTGCCCAGGGTGCGGATGACGCGCCAGCCGCCGATGTAGGTGCCCAGGCCGATGGCGAGGGCGCAGGAGGCGATGATCCAGAACGGCAGGCCGTCCTTCTTCACGTCGCCGGTCAGGTGGCCGGTGGTGATGAGGGCCAGGGCGATGACACCCATGGTCTTCTGCGCGTCGTTGGTGCCGTGGGACAGCGCGACCAGCGATGCGGTGGCGATCTGGCCCCAGCGGAAGCCTTCCTCACGGCGCTTCTTGATGACGTTGCGCGTGATCCGGTAGACCAGCCAGGTGCCCACGGCGGCCACGAGGCCCGCGATGAACGGTGCCGCGACAGCCGGGATCAGCACCTTCTGGATGACACCGCTCCAGTTGATGCCCGCGGTGCCGAGCGCGGCCAGGCCGGCACCGATCAGTCCGCCGAAGAGCGCGTGCGACGAGCTGGAAGGGATGCCGAACAGCCAGGTGAGGAGGTTCCACAGGATGCCGCCGATGAGGCCGGCGAAGATGATGGTGAGTCCGGTCGACGCGTCGATGGACTTCAGGAGGTGCCCGGACTTACTGTCCTGAATCTTCAGCACCGAGGTGGTGACGGTGACGGCGACCTCGACTGACAGGAACGCGCCGACCAAGTTCAGGACGCCGGCCAGCAGCACGGCGGTCTTGGGCTTCAGCGCGCCTGTGGCGATCGAGGTCGCCATGGCATTACCGGTATCGTGAAATCCATTCGTGAAGTCAAATGCCAGTGCTGTTGCGATCAACAGCACCAGGATGACCAACTCTGCGCTCATGGCGCTCATTCTGGTGTAACGGCGCCGTTTTTTGCGAGTTACAGCTACCCCGAAATCGGACCACGACCTGGCGCTTTCCAGTTCTGTTCAATGTGTTCACTGAGTGTTCATCGGCTTGTGAGGTCCGGTTACGCCACCAACGCGCTGTTCACGGCGTCGAGGGCTACCGTGTCGGTGAGCCCGCCGCGACCGCGTCTACCGTGTCGGGGCGCAGGATTGTGACTATCGATGTGGACGGCACTGGACGTCCTGGACCCGCAGGAGGTGACGCCATGAATGTTTTCCTCAGCAAGATCGTGGCGTGGCTGCAGGCCGGTTATCCCGACGGCATCCCCGCCACCGACCGGGTGCCGCTGTTGGCGCTGCTGTCCCGGCGCCTGACCAACGACGAGGTCAAGTCCGTCGCCCGCGGGCTGATGAATCGTGGCGAATTCGATGACATCGACATCGGCGTACTGATCACGCGGATCACCGACGAACTCCCCCGCGCCGAGGATGTGGAGCGGGTGCGGGCGCGGCTGGCCGCCAAGGGCTGGCCGCTCGACGATCCCCGCGACCCGATCGACGGCGAGCCCGGCGACGGAGGCGTGGCATAGCTGTTCTGCATCCGGTCGCCGTCGGATCCGGCGACGCGGCCCTCGCCCTGATCCCGACGTTGGCGCAGGCCCTGGACGGCCGCGGCGCGCTACTGCCGGTGCCGGCCGACGATGACCGCCAGGCCGTGCTGCTGACGGAGACGCTGCGCGCCGGCGAAGCCGTCGACGACGACGTGGCCCTGGTGGTCTCGACGTCGGGTTCCACCGGAATCCCCAAGGGCGCCTTGCTTTCCGCCGCGGCGTTGCACGCCAGCGCCGACGCCACGCATGACCGGCTCGGCGGGCCCGGCCGGTGGCTGCTGGCACTGCCGGCCTACCACGTCGCCGGAGTGCAGGTTCTGGTGCGGAGCCTGCGGGCCGGCACCACGCCCGTCGCACTGGACCCGGGTTTCGACGTCAGTGAACTGCCTTCTGCGGTAAGGGCTTTGGGTTCGGGACGGCGCTACACGTCACTGGTCTCGGTACAGCTGGCCAAGATCCTGGCCGATCCCGCCGCGACCGCGGCGCTCGCCGAACTGGACGCCGTCCTGATCGGCGGCGGCCCCATGCCGCCGGGAATCGGCGAAAAGGCCGCGGCCGCAGGCATTTCCGTGGTCCGCACCTACGGGATGAGCGAGACCTGCGGCGGCTGCGTCTACGACGGACGACCGCTGAGCGGCGTCCGGCTGCGCATCGACGACACCGGCCGAATTTCGTTGGGCGGCCCCACGCTGGCGTCGGGTTACCGAAATCCCGTCGACCCGTCGCCGTTCGTGGCGGGCTGGTTCGTCACCGATGACATTGGCGCCGTGGATGATTCGGGCGTGCTGCGGGTACTGGGCCGCATCGACGACGCCATCGCCACCGGCGGTCTCAAGGTGCTGCCCGCGCTCGTCGAGTCGGCCCTGGCGGGCCATCCGGCCATCGCCGAATGCGCCGTGTTCGGCGTGCCCGACGAACGGCTGGGCCAACGGGTGGCCGTGGCCGTCGTGCTCCACCCGGGCGCGGCCACACCCACCGTGGCTGACCTGCGGGAATACGTCAGCGTCACACTGGCCGCCACCGCCGCCCCACGTGAGGTGCACGTGGTCGCCGAACTCCCCCGCCGCGGGATCGGCAAGCTCGACCGGCGGGCCCTGACGCTGCAGTACCAGAAAAACGCCTGATCGGCCCGTGATGCCGGTCACAGCACCGGCGCTTGATTCGGTGACCGGCCCGGCTCTCTGGGACCCTGGAACGCGGACCGGAAGAGTTGGAGTTTCCATGCCTGCCCACAGACAGCCTGACAACCATCCTGCGGTGACCGCCCTGACCTGGTCGGGAGGCGTGCTGGCCTGGGCCGTGGCCGCCGCCGTCGCCGCCCCGTCCACCGGTCTGCCACTGGCCGTCGTGCTGCCCGTGACCCTGATTTTCGGTGCGCTGGTGGTCGTGGCCATCCGCAGCACCGTCGCCAGCGCCCGCGGCACCGCCGGCCGGGCGGCCCTGGCCGTCGCGATCGGCCTGCTGGTCGGTGAACTGGCCGCGATGACGCTGTTCAGCAATGCCATCACCCAGCGTCTGGACGCCGAGGCCGCGGCTCGCGCCGCGACCACGCCGGCCGTGGCCACCGCGCAGGGCCAGTTGGATGCGCTGCGCGCGAGCCGCGGTGCGCTCGACGCCGCCGTCGACTCCGCCCGGCAGCGTCGTGACGACGCTCAGGTCGTGGCCCGCTGCGAATACCACCCGACGCCGTCGTGCGCCCAGCAGCCCGTCACCGGTGTGCCCGGTGACGGCCAGATCACCCAGAACACGCAGGACATCCTCGAGCACGACCAGCGCGAGCTCGATGCCGCACTGGCGGCCCGGGGCGAGCAGGCCCCGACCCTCGACGCGCGGATCGCCGGTGCCGAGCACGCGGTCACGGCCGCGCGCGATGCGGCCGGCGCCGGCGCGGACCGCGGTTTCGGCGCGCGCTGGGTCGCGATGAACGGCTACACCATCGACACGCCTGCCGCGCTGGTGGCGCGCATCGCCGTGGTCGGCGTCTGCGTCCTGCTGTACCTGCTGCCGATGCTGCTGCACGCCCGGCAGGACCGCACCCTGCGCGAGCGCCACGACGAGTCCCGGCTGCGGGCCGAGCTGCGCGCCGAGACCGCCATCGCGG
Source organism: Mycobacterium sp. SM3041 (assembly GCF_039668335.1). Taxonomy (NCBI): domain Bacteria; kingdom Bacillati; phylum Actinomycetota; class Actinomycetes; order Mycobacteriales; family Mycobacteriaceae; genus Mycobacterium; species Mycobacterium sp. SM3041. Next base: position 283,702 of record NZ_JAYXBQ010000082.1, read on the forward strand.
TCAAGCAGGCCGAGGTGCGGGCCGAAGCCGAGATTCTGAAGGCCGAACACCAGCTGGCCGCCATGAAGCTCGCGCTCGAGACCGACGCCGAGATCAACCGCGAATATCACCGCCAGCGCGTCGCCGAAGCCCTCACCGGCGAGCCGGCGCAGCCCGCGCTCGCGGCCCCCACCGCCGAGGTGCTGCGGCCCGATTCGCCGCCGCAGCCCATGTACTCCGACTGGGACGAACTCATGGCGTTCCCGGACCCGCAGCGGCGGTCGTTGAACGCCGCACCGGCGCCGGAGCCCGAACCGGCCGAACCGGCCGCCACGGCCGAACTCGTCCCGATCGGCGACGAGCGGGACGAGAACCTGCCGGTGCAGGCGACCAGCCAGCCCGCAGGCGGCCTGACACTGCCGCAACTGCCCGACCTCACCAAAGTTGCGGCTCGCCTGCTGCGTCCGCTGGTGGCGCCCGTCGCGCCCGTGGTGGACCGCGTCATCGACACGTCGGTGCAGCAGCTGCGCTCGGCGCAGAAGGTCATCGAGGAGTTCGAGGAGATCACGTTCACGCTGCGCCGGACGTCGCGGACGACGGTGACCGAGAATGAGCACGAGCAGTCGTCGGGCCCGCGCGCCGCGGACCACGGCCAGGCGCTCGGCGCGGGCCAGGGCATCCACCCGCGCGTCGAACCCCAGTGGGCCGCACCGCAGATGAACGCGACGTTCGCACCGACGACGCCGCTGCGGGGCGCCGACCCGTACACCGCACTCGACGGCACCGACACCACGATCATCGACGCCGCCGACGAACGCCGTCAGCTCAAGGAAGGCCGCCGCGCCATCGAGCCGTAACCTAGGGATTTGTGCACGATTTTCCGCGCCTCGCGCGGAAAATCGTGCACAAAACCCTAGGGCAGCGAGCGGTTCAGGCGCTCGGTGGCGGCCAGGTAGTCCTCGATGAACTCGCGGACGACCTCGCGGGCGGGCTTGACCTTGTTCATCAGGCCGACGCCCTGGCCGACGAAGTAGGTCGCCAACTGCTGGGCGCCCGGATGGCCCTGGGCGGCGAGCCGATCGACGCGCCGGATCACCGGCTCGCTCAGCATGTTCTGCAGCGGCAGCGGAAGTGGCTTGCGGCCACCGTCGTTCGGCGCCCAGGCATCCGTCCAGTCCGAAACCAGTTGGCGTGCGGGCTTTCCGGTACGCCCCGCCGACCGCACGGTGTCGCGTGACGTGGCGGCCAGCATCTTCTGCTTGGTGGCCGGCGCGGTCTCGGCCTCCTCGGTGGTCAGCCACACCGAACCGGTCCAGGCCCCGGCGGCGCCCAGCGCGACCGCCGCGGCCATCTGCCGGCCGGTGACGATGCCGCCCGCCGCCAGCACGGGGACCGAATCATCAATCGCCTCAATCACTTCCGGCACCACGACGAGTGTGGACACCTCACCACAGTGCCCGCCGGCCTCGGTGCCCTGCGCGACGATGAGGTCCACCCCGGCCGCGACCTGCTTGACGGCGTGCTCCTTGGCGCCGACCAGCGCGGCCACCGGAATCCCCCGCTCGCGGCCCGCCTCGATCATGTAATCCGGCGGCACCCCAAGGGCATTGGCGATCAGCTTGATGGGGTGGCTCAACGCCACGTCGAGCAGGTCGTGCCCGGTGTTGCCGGACAGCACCGACCCGCCGGTGCGGACCTTTTCCTCTGGCTCGATGCCGTGGTCGATGAGCAGTTGGGTGACGAATTCCCGGTATTCCGAAGGGATTCGGTCGGCCAGTTGGCCGTCCGACAGGTTCTCGCCCTTGCCTTCGAATTTCGCCGGCACGATGATGTCCGCACCGTAGGGCCGGCCGCCGACGTGATCATCGATCCAGGCGAGTTCCCGGTCGAGCTGCTCGGGCGTGTACGCCGTCGCGCCCAGCACGCCGAAGCCGCCGGCGTTGGTGACCGCGGCGACCACGTCGCGGCAATGGCTGAAGGCGAAGAGCGGAAAGTCGATGCCGAGCTGTTCGCAGATGCGGGAAGTCACCCCGTCAGTTTTGCCACCCCGACTTGACGGGTGTCAAGAGCCGCCTCGATCAGGGCAGTTCAAACGGCAGCTTCACCCCGGCGTGGGCCAGGCAGTGGGTACACGTTCGTTCGGCCGGGACGGTCGCAAGGGCCTGCTGCACCAGCGCCTTGAACATGGGGGTGTTGCGCTCGAACTCCGCGAAGACGTCGACGGTGGTGACGCCGGCGCCGGCCTCGATGCCCGCGTCCAGATCGGTCACCAAAGCGATTGCTGCATAACACATCTCGAGTTCACGGGCCAGCACGGCCTCGGGGTAGCCGGTCATGTTCACCAACGTGAACCCCTGGGCCGCGAACCACTGGCTCTCGGCGCGGGTGGAGAACCGGGGCCCCTGGATGACCACCATGGTGCCGCCGTCGATGACGCCCGGCTGCTCGGCGGCCACGGCGCGCAGTGTCGGACAGTACGGATCGGCGAAGCCGACGTGGATACCGCCGGCGTCGAAGTAGGTGTCCTCGCGGCTGCGGGTGCGGTCCACCAGCTGGTCGGGCACGACCACGGCGCCGGGGCCGAGATCCGCGGTCAGGCTGCCGACGGCGCACGGGGCGAAAATCCGCCGCACCCCGAGCTTGCGCAGCGCCCACATGTTGGCGCGGTACGGCACCGTGTGCGGCGAGTACTCGTGCTTGAGCCCGTGCCGTGGCAGGAACGCCACCTCGTGTCCGCCGACGGCCCCGATGGTGACCGGCGCGCTCGGCGTGCCGTAGGGCGTGTCGACGGTGACGGTGCGCGCGTCGTCCCCGAAGAACGTGTAGAAACCGCTACCGCCGATGACTCCCAGCATCCGTTATTCGGCGTCGGTCTTGGGCGTATCCACGGGTTCCGACGTCACGGCCGTGACGGGCGTCGGCGCGGGCACATCCGCGTCGTCCGCCACGTCGTCGTCCTCGATATCCTCGGCCTCGTCCTGTTCCAGCTGCGCGCGGGCCCGCCGGGCGCCGTCGCGGATCTCGAATGCGTCGGTGGCCAGGGCGCCGATGGAGCTCGCCACGTCCTTGACGGCGGTGACGACGATGTTCATGACCTCGCCGACGGTGCCTGCGACGGCTTCGACGGATTCCTGCACGACATCTTTGCGAATCTCGTTCTTGCTGAGCCGATCCTTCATGCCGATAAGTGTAGGGGCGTGGGACGATTGCGCGCGTGGCCAGTCTTTCGCAGTGGATAGAGGGCGCCCGACCGCGGACCCTCCCGAATGCCGTCGCTCCCGTGCTGGCAGGTACCGGTGCCGCCGCCTGGGTCGGCGGTGAGGTGTGGTGGAAAGCGGCTCTGGCCCTTGTGGTTTCGATATCGCTGATCATCGGGGTCAACTACGCCAACGACTACTCCGACGGCATCCGCGGCACCGATGACGACCGGTCCGGGCCGGTGCGCCTGGTCGGGGCCAGGTTGGCCTCCCCGCAGGCGGTGCTGGCGGCGGCCGTGATCAGCCTGTCCATCGGCGCCGGTGCCGGCCTGGCGCTGGCCCTGGTTAGTCAGCCGTGGCTGATCGCCGTCGGCGCGGCGTGCATCGCCGGCGCCTGGCTGTACACCGGCGGCACCAACCCGTACGGCTATCGCGGGCTCGGCGAGGTCGCGGTGTTCGTGTTCTTCGGGCTGGTCGCCGTGCTCGGCACGCAGTACACGCAGGCCCTGCGGGTCGACTGGGTGGGACTCGTGCTCGCCATCGCGGTCGGGTCCTTGTCGTCGGCGGTGTTGGTGGCCAACAACCTTCGCGACATTCCCACTGATCAGGTGTCGGGCAAGATCACGCTCGCGGTGCGGCTCGGCGACGCCCGCACCCGCCAGCTGTTCCAGGTGCTGACGCTGCTGCCGTTCGTGCTGACCGCGGTCCTGACGCTCGCGACCCCGTGGTGCCTGGTCGGCTTCGCGGCGGCACCGCTGGCGGTCCGCGCGGCCAAGCCGGTGCGCTCAGGTCTCGGCGGTCGCGAGCTGATCCCCGTGCTCAAGGACACCGGGTTGACGATGCTGGTGTGGGCCGCCCTGATCACCGCGGTGCTGGTGGCGGTCAAGCCCTAGCCCGGGCGGCGTCAGTCGCCGGCGGAATCCTCGCCGTGCAACCGGGCCTGCAGCTGCTCGCGCTCGGCGCGGCGACGCTCGTCGACGGCGGCGATCCCGGCGGTGGCCCGGCGGCGCAGCGGAGCGAACAGCCAGATGCCCAGCGGCATGCCGAGGACCAGCGCGAACAGCAGCGCCACCATGGCCGGGAAATCACGGATACCCAGCAACGCGACGACGCCGAAGATCGCGCCGGCAATCACCGCTACCAGCAGCAGGCGGGCGAGCGCGTAGAGAAAGACGTCGAGCAGCAAACGTGGCATGGACGGGGTGGCGGGCGCATCAGACACCGCACGAGTTTACCGACGGACGCGTATATTCGAATAAAGGAGGTTTTACGTGCAGTTCCTGCTCCTGATCACGCTGCTGGCGCTGTTGGCCTACGTGGGCTGGCGCGCCACTCGCGCCACGGCCGCGCGGCCGACCACGCGCGTCATCGGCCCGGATGACGATCCGGAATTCCTGCGCCGGCTCGGTTCGTAGCGACTCTTTACAGCGACAGCGGAAATCCGTCGGCGACGGCCACGGCCAATTCCAGCAACGCATCCCTGGTGTCCGGCCGGAGCCGGTCGAGACTGACCTCGGCACCCTCCTCCAGGTGCGGGTCGAACGGCACCACCTGCACCGCCCGGCACCGGCGGCCGAAGTGATCGACCACCTTGCGCAGATCGACCTTGCCGGACCGCGGACGCACGGCGTTGACCACCGCGACGGCGTTGCGCACCAGCTCCTGATGACCATGGGCGTCGAGCCAGTCGAGCGTCGCCGCGGCGCTGCGGGCACCGTCGACCGAGCCTGAGCTGATCACGACGAGCACGTCGGCGTGCGCGAGCACCGCACCCATGGCCGAATGCAGCATGCCGGTGCCACAGTCCGTCAGCACCAGCCGGTAGTACGGCTCCAGCACCGCCAGCGTGCGGGCGTAATCCTCAGAGCTGAACGCCTCCGACACCGCCGGGTCGCTCTCCGAGGCCAGCACTTCGAGCTGGCTCTCACCGCGCGAGGTGTAGTTGCGGACATCGCTGTAGCTGGAGATGCCCTCGGCATCGCGCAGGAGATGACGGACCGTCGCCGGCGTCTCCAGCGGCACCTTCTGGCTCAGGGTGCCGCGGTCCGGGTTCGCGTCCACCGCGATGACGCGGTCCCCGCGGATCGACGCGAACGTCGCCCCCAGCGTCGCGGTGATGGTCGTCTTCCCGACGCCGCCCTTCAGAGACAGCACCGCGATCCGGTAGCAGTCCCGCAGCGGGCGGTTGATCTGCGCGGTCAACCGGGCGCGGTGCAGGGTCTTGGGGCTGTCACCGGGATTGAGCAGGGTGCCGGTCGCGTAGTACAGCGCCTTGCGCCAGCCGGTCGACGGTGCGCGGCTCGGCCGGCTCAGCAGCGCGACCGTGGCGGGATCCAGGCTCCGCGGCTTCGCGGGTGTCGGCGCCAGGACCGGCGTCACCGCATGTGCGATGACGATGCGGGCCTCCGGCGCCGCGGTCGGCGTGGCGGCAGCGACGGGATCGGCCGGGTCCTTGAACCGGCCCTGGGCGCGGAATGAAGGCACGATCAGCCCCGACATCTGATGGCTCAGCCGACGCCGGCGTACGAATGCAGGCCGACGGTCACCAGGTTGATGAAGAACAGGTTGAACACCATCGCGACGAAGCCGACGACGTTGATCCACGCGGCCTTCTTGTCGCGCCAGCCCGCGGTGGATCGGGCGTGCAGGTAGGCGGCGTAGACGACCCACGCGACGAACGACACCGTCTCCTTGGGGTCCCAGCCCCAGTAGCGGCCCCAGGCCTCCTCGGCCCAGATGGCCCCGAAGATGACGCCGAACCCGAAGATCGGGAACGCGAAGATGGTGGTGCGGTAGGCGATGCGGTCCAGGGTCTGGGCATCCGGCAGGCGCTGGATCATCCGGCCGAACCCGTTGTCCTGATGTGCCAGCGGCGACATCTTGAGCAGGAACAGGATGCTGGCGACGCCGGCGACCAGGAACACGCCCGAACCCAGGCTCACGACCGAGACGTGGATGGGCAACCAGTACGACTGCAGCGCGGGCATCACCGGTGCGGCGTTGGTGTACAGGTACTTGACCGACACCGCCAGCAGGATCAGTTCGGGCACCAGGACGAAGACCCACAGCGCCCGGTACTGCGGCTTGCGCAGCACGATCGAGGCGGCGACCAACCCGCAGAAACTGGTGAGGTTGATGAACTCGTACATGTTGCCCCACGGCACCCGCATGGTGGCGAGGCCGCGCAGCACGATGCACACGAACAGCATCGCGATGCCGACATACACCAACGCGAGACCGACCCGACCGATCCGCTCGTCAACCGTCCGATTGGGTTCGTCGACGATCACGCCGGGGGTGGCGCTGTTCGCACCCACGCCCGCGCCGACCAGCTCCCGGGTCTCGACCTTCCGGCCACGGCTCGACGCCAGCTCGACGGCCAGCAAGACGAAAGCCAGGCACAGCACCGTCCAGGAACTGAAGAATGCCCAGTCCGAGTACCGGGCCAGGTCGATGTCGATGTGCTCTGTGTTCATCGCTTGTCCTCAATCAACCGCTCTGTGAGCTTTTCGAACTCGTCGCCCCACCCCGAGTTGTCCGTGCGGGCCAGGCCGCCGAGCTCGACGTTGACGGTACCCGGCCCGGCCGACACGATCCGAATCCAAACCCGGCGGCGGCGCACCACCAACGACACCAGCAGCCCGGCCATCATGGTCAGCGCGAACACGAGCACCCACACCTGCGCCGGGTCGTGCGACACCTGCACGTTGATGAACGGCACCGCGCCGTCGAACTTGATGACGGTGCCGTCGTCCAGCTTGGTCTGCTCGCCGGCCTTGAGGTTGACGCGCGCCTGCTTGGTGAGCCGCTTCTGGTCGATCAGCCGGGGGTCGAGCGAGAACAGCGACTGCGGGCGGCCGCTGTCGAGCCCGGTGTCGCCGCGGTAGATGTCGATGGCCACCGCGGGCGCGTTCATCGCCGGGAAGCTCGAGGACAGCAGCTTGCCGTCGAGTTCGGCGGTCGGGGCGAACAGGCCCTGGATGGCGATCTGGTGCTTGCGCCGCTCGCGGTCGTCGGGATAACTGCCGCCCGGCGGGTCGATGCGCGCGACACCCGAGGACAGCAGCGTCAGCGCGTTCTCGGGCTTCCACTGCACCGTCGACGTGCGGGTCTGGCCGTTCGGGAACGTGACGGTGAACGTCGGCGCGTAGCCGTGGCCCTGCAGGTAGATGCGCTCGCCGCCGATCCGCAGCGGGTGGTTGACCTCCAGCCGGTACGGCCGCCAGGTGCCGCTGACCAGGTCGGCGCCGTCCTGGTAGTCGATGTTCGCCGCGAATGCCGTGGCCTGCCCGCTCGGCAGGTACCGGGCGTCGAAGTCGTGGACCCGCAGGCAGCTGGGGTGCAGTGAGGTGCCGTCGACGACGTTGCCGGCGCGGAACGAGTCGAACGCGGCCGGGGAGGCCGAGCAGAATCCGGGCCCGCCGTCGGCGATGACGATGACGTTGCCCTCGTAGCCGAACATCTTGCCGAACGCGATGGCCACCAGCAGGCCCAGCAGCGAGAAGTGGAAGACGATATTGCCGAACTCGCGCAGGTAGCCCTTCTCCGCCGAAATCTCGCGAGTGCCGTCGTCGAGCGTGCGGGTGGTCTGGCGCCAGCCCTTGAGCCGCCCCGCCATGCGGTCGGCGACGGCGTCCGGCTCACCCGGCACGGAGGCCTGCGCGTGCTTGGGCAGCCGCGCCAGGTTCCGCGGCGCCGGCACCGGGACGGCGCGCAGGCTGCGGATGTGCTCGATCATGCGGGGCGTCAGGCAGCCCACGAGCGAGACGAACAGCAGCACGTAGATCGAGGTGAACCAGAAGCTCGAGAACACCGAGAAGGCCTGCACCTTGTCGAGCCACGGCCCGATCGTCGGATGCTGCGCCAGGTATTCGTCGACCTTGCCGGCGTTGAGCGAACGCTGTGGCAGCAGCGCACCCGGGATGGCGCCGAGCGCCAGCAGGAACAACAGCACCAGGGCAGTGCCCATCGACGTCAGCGTCCGCCAGGTGTTGCGGAACAGTGCGACCACCCGGGAGAGCGGGCCGGGGCGGCGGGTCTCGCCGCCCGACACGGCGTCGGGCGCGGAAACGTCGGTCATATCGGGAGCCTCACGTTGCTGACGAAGGCGTCGCGCACCCACGAGGTGAAGTCGTTCCACACGCCGGTGACCAGCGCGGTGCCGACGACGATCAGCAGCAGGCCGCCGAAGATCTGGATGGCGCGGGTGTGCCGGCGCAGCCAGCCCAGGCCCTGCACGGCGCGGGCCGACCCGAAGGCCAACAGCACGAACGGAATGCCGAGACCCAGGCAGTACGCGATCACCAGCGCGATGCCGCGGGCGACGCTGGCGCCGTCACTGGCCGAGGCCACCGCGATGACGCCGGTGAGCGTCGGCCCCAGGCACGGGGTCCAGCCCAACCCGAACACCGCGCCCAGCAAGGGGGCGCCGACGACCGTCGACACCTGGCGCGGCGTGAACCGCACCTGACGCTGCAGCGCCGGCACGAGCCCGATGAACACCAGGCCCATCAGCACCGTGACGACGCCGCCGATGCGTTGCAGCAGAAGCTGATTGGCGATGAGGGTCGTCGTAAGGCCGAGTACCGCGACCGCGCCCATGAGGAACACCGCGGTGAAGCCCGCGACGAACAACGCCGCCGCGCCGGCCACGCGCCAGCGGGCGGTACGCACTTTTGTCGTGCCCTCTGTGTCGTCCACCCCGACCACCGCGGCCAGATACGACAGGTACCCGGGCACCAGCGGCACCACGCACGGCGACGCGAACGACACCAGGCCGGCCAGCACGCTCACCCCGAGGGCCACCAACAGCGGTCCGGCTGCGGCGGTTTCGGCGAAGGAGGTCATGCCTTGCCCTCTTTGGCGAGCCGCTCGACGACGGGCTTGAGGTCGTCGGCCAGCAGCTCCCGCAGGAACACCGCGGCCACCCGGTGCTGACGGTCCAGCACCAGCGTCGACGGGATGACCGTCGTCGGGTACTTGCCGCCGAACGCGATCATGGTGCGCATCGCCGGGTCATAGATGGACGGGAACGTCACCTTGTGGTCGACGACGAAGTCGACGGCGGCCTGCCGGTTGTTGTCGCGCACGTCGATGCCGAGGAACGCGACGCCCTGCGCCTTGGTCTGCTCGTACACCTTCTCGAGCTCGGCGATCTCCGAGCGGCACGGGCCACACCACTGCCCCCACACGTTGATCACCACGACCTGGCCGGAAAAGTCGTCCAGGGACAGGGTTTTCGACGGATCCGTGAGCGACGGGCCGCGCACCGCGCCCGGCTTGCCGCGGCTCGCCGGCGGGTCGTAGAAGATGTCGGTCTTGCCGCCCGGCGCCACGAACTCGAAGGTGCCGCCCTGCGCGACGGCGTCGTCACCGGTGGAGCAGCCGACGAGCAGCACGGCCGTCGTCAGGACGGCCGCCATCACTGCCCCGGCACGGGCCACCAGCGAAGTCACTGTCCGGCCAGCTCCGCATATCCCCAGCCGACCATCTGGTCGCCGTGGAAGTAGAACGACGTCACCGACGCCAGATTGCACATCCGCTTGGTCGGGAAGTGGTGCAGGTTCTTGCCGAGCATCGCGCGGCGCAGCGTCTCCACCGGCAGCTGATGGCTGACGCACACCGCCTCGTGTCCCATGCCCTTGATGCGCGCCCGGTCAACCGCGGCCGTCATGCGCGCCGCGATGTGCTTGTACGGCTCACCCCAGGACGGGGTCTTCGGGTCACGCAGGTGCCACCAGTTGCGCGGGTCGCGCAGGGCGCCGTCACCCGGCGAGACACGCTGTCCCTCAAACACATTCGTCGACTCGATGAGCTCGGGATCGGTGTCGATCGGCAGGCCGTGGCGGGCCGCGATGGGCGTCGCGGTCTCCTGCGCGCGCTCCAGCGGCGAGGCCACGACGTAGACGATGTCGCGCTCGGCCAGCCACCCGGCGACCGCCTCGGCCTGCGCCTGCCCACGCTCGGAGAGATGGAAATTGGGCTTGCGGCCGTACAGGATCTTGTCCGGGTTGTGCACCTCGCCGTGCCGCATCACGTGCACGATCGTCTTGTCGGTCATGCGGGCTCCTGAGCTTGGGCGGCGGCCTGCGCGGCGGCGGGCAGCGCGGCGGCGATCCGGTCGAACGCAGCGTCGTCGAGTGCGGCCGAGACGAACCAGGTTTCGAAGGCGCTGCACGGCGGGTAGACCCCGGCGTCCAGCAGGGCGTGGAAGAACGCCGGGTAGCGCCAGGTCTCGGTGGCCTTCGCGGTTTTGAAGTCGACGACGTCCCCGTCACCGAAGAACACCGTCAGGAAGTTTCCGGCGCGCGAAATCCGGTGCGCGACAGAGGCTTCGGTGAGCGCGTCGGTCAGCAGTCCGGACAACCGGTCGGCGTTGACGTCGAGGGCGCGGTAGACGGCGTCGTCCGCGGCGCGCAGCGTGGCCAGGCCCGCGGCCATCGCGACCGGGTTCCCGGACAGCGTCCCGGCCTGGTACACCGGGCCGAGCGGCGCCAGCCGTTCCATCACCTCGGCGCGACCACCGAACGCGGCGGCGGGCAGGCCGCCGCTCATCACCTTGCCGAAGGTGAACAGGTCGGCCGCGACCGGGTCGAGGCCGTACCAGCCGCCACAGCTGACGCGGAAGCCCGTCATCACCTCGTCGATGATGAGCAGCGCGCCGTGCTCGGCGGTGATCTGCCGCAGCGCGGCGTTGTAGCCCGCGGCCGGCGGGACGGTGCCCATGTTGCCGGGGCTGGCCTCGGTGATGACGCAGGCGATCTGGTCGCCCGCCGCGGCGAACGCCTCTCGGACCGCGTCGAGGTCGTTGTACGGCAGCACGATGGTGTCGGCAGCGGCCGCCCCGGTGACGCCCGGCGACGACGGCAGGCCCAGCGTCGCGACGCCGGAGCCGGCGTCGGCCAGCAGCGCGTCGCTGTGGCCGTGGTAGCAGCCGGAGAACTTGATGATCTTGGGCCGGCCGGTGAAGCCGCGGGCCAGCCGGATGGCGCTCATGGTGGCTTCGGTGCCGGAGTTCACGAAGCGGATGCGCTCGACGGGAGCGACGCGATCGATGATCTCGCGCGCCAGCTCCGTCTCGGCGGGTGTCGGGGCGCCGAACGACAATCCGTTGACGGCGGTGGTCTGCACGGCCTCGACCACTGCGGGGTGGGCGTGGCCCAGGATCATTGGTCCCCATGAGCACACCAGGTCGACGTAGCGGTTGCCGTCGGCGTCGGTGAGCCAGTAACCGTTGGCCGAGGTGATGAAGCGAGGGGTGCCGCCGACCGAGCTGAAGGCCCGCACAGGCGAGTTGACCCCGCCGGGGATCACGGTCGACGCGTCGGCGAACAGTTTCGCGGAGACGTCGGTAGAGCGCATGACGACCAGTGTCCCAGCCGCGCGCGAATGGACCAACTACAGGGTGTAGGAGCTGGCTCACGCTGCGGCGGGAGATCGCGCCGATCCCGGCGGTCGCGAGGCGAGGCCCAGGTACCCAGCAGGCCCGGTCAAGTCTGCGACCGACGACCTCGATGCCGCCGAATGTGCAGTCAGCGCTTCGTTTTCACGATTCTTGCGCGCTGGTTGCACATTCGGCGACAACGGCTGACACCGGAGTGGTGCGTGGGTCTGACGCGACGGGTGTGACCCGCGGGCCAGCCCCTAGTTCTGCGGCGTCAGCTTGAACACCGGGTGGTCGGCGTCATCGGGCAGCTCGCGCCAGTACTGGTCGACGACCTTGCCGGCCAGCGGCCGGTACGCCGCGATGATCGGCGCCCGGTCCGCGACCGGAATCTCGCTGGCCAGGTAGTTCGCCTTGCCGAGCGCCACCACCGGGTTCTCCCGGACGTTCTTCACCCACGCCGACTCGCCGCGCGTCGACACCAGGTACTTCACCCCGTCCACCTCCGGCACCACGACCGGGATGCGCTGCGGCACGTGGTTGGAGCTGCGGGTGACCGTCAGGGTCTGGCTCCCGCCGATGCCGGTCAGCCGCGCGATGGGGTTGAAGACATGGACGACGAACCACGGCGGCTTGAGGTAGGCCATGAGCCAAAGCCTATGGCTACACCGCGCTCAGCGCATCGTCCAGAATGTCCAGCCCGCGCTTGGCGTCGTCGATGCTGATGTTGCACGGCGGCACCAGGTGGAAGCGGTTGTAGTTCATGAACAGCAGCAGGCCGTTCTGCTTGGCCCGCGCGTTGATGGCGCCCATCTCGGGCGACGACCCGCCGTACGGAGCCAGCGGCTCCTTGGTGGCGCGGTCCTTGACCAGCTCGACCGCCCAGAACACACCGAGACCACGGACGTCGCCGATGATGTCGTGCTTCTCGGCCAGCGCCGCCAGGCCCGGTCCGAAGACGTCGGTGCCGATCAGTTCGGCGTTCTCGACGATCTTCTCGTCGTGCATCGCGGTGATGGTCGCGACCGACGCCGCACACGCCAGCGGGTGGCCCGAGTAGGTGAGCCCGCCGCCGTACGGCTGCTCCAGGAAGCGCTCGAGGATCTTGTCGCTGACGATGACGCCGCCGAGCGGCACGTAGCCGGAGTTGACGCCCTTGGCGAACGTGATGAGGTCGGGGGTGACGCCGTAGTTGTCCAGCGCGAACCACTTACCGGTGCGGCCGAAGCCGGCCATGACCTCGTCGAGGATCATCACGATGCCGTACTGGTCGCACAGCTCGCGCACGCCCTGCAGGTAGCCGGGCGGCGGCGGCATGATGCCGACGGTGCCGGGCACCGACTCCAGGATGATCGCGGCGAACGCCGACGGGCCCTCGAACTCGATGACCGAGCGCAGGTGCGCCAGGGCGCGCTCGGACTCTTCCTCCTGCGTCAGCGAATTGAACTGGCTGCGGTACAGGAAGGGCCCGAAGAAGTGCGTGGTGCCCTCGGTGCCGTAGTCGTTGCCCCAGCGGCGGACGTCGCCGGTGAGGTTGACCGTCAGCGCGGTGCCGCCGTGGTAACTGCGGTAGGTCGACAGCGTCTTGTAGCGGCCGGTGAACACGCGCGCCATGCGGATGGCGTGCTCGACGGCGTCGGCGCCGCCGTTGGTGAAGAACACCCGGTTGAAGCCCTCGGGGGCGACCTGGCAGATCAGGTCGGCGGCCGTGGCGCGGGCCTCGTTGGCATGCTGCGGCGCGATGGTGCACAGCTTGGCGGCCTGCTCGGCGATGGCGGCGACGACCTTCGGGTGCTGGTGGCCGATGTTGGTGTAGACGAGCTGGCTCGAGAAATCGAGGAGCCGGTTGCCGTCACCGTCGATGAGGTAGCTGCCCTCGGCACCGGTGAAGACCATCGGATCGAGCTTCCCCTGGGCCGACCACGAGTGGAATACGCGGCTGCGCTCCAGGTCATAGATCCGGCGGGCGTCAGCGTTGGCGGGCGCAGGCATGCATTCCTCCTCGAAGATGAATCAGCGGGTTACGGGCTGGTGTGCGACACCGCGTCGTCGCCGCTACCGGTCGGTAACTTTACTCGCTCCCCTGGCCGCCCCAACCACGATGGCGCACGATGGGGACATGCAGATTCCGCAGTCGGTCGCACGCTTCAACCGTCGGGTCACCAACCCCATCCAGCGGCTGTGGGCCGGCCGCGCGCCAACGTTCGGCATCCTCGAACACGTCGGGCGTAAGTCCGGCAAGACGTTCCGGACGCCGCTGACGGTGTTCACCACTGCCGACGGTTTCGCCATCCTGCTGACCTACGGCCCCGACCGTGACTGGCTCAAGAACATCACCAAGGCCGGCGGCGGCAAACTGACCCGGCGCGGCCAGACGTACGACGTCGTCGACCCGCGCGTGGTGAGCAAGGAGGACGCCGCCCCGCTCATCACCGGATCGCTGCGTAAGGTGTTCCCGCGCTTGCCTTTTGAGCAGGCCGTGCTGTTGCGCCGGGCCTAGTCCGAGCGCGTCTCGTCGAGCACCTGCTGCACCACGCGCATCGCGCTCAGTGCCGCGGGCGCACCGCAGTAGCCGGTGGCGTGGATGATCGCCTCGACGATCTCGTCGCGGGTGAGGCCGTTGTTGAGTCCGCCCCGGACGTGGCCGGCGAGCTCTTCATGGGCCCGCAGCGCCGTCAGCATGCCGAGGTTGAGCAAGCTGCGGTCGCGGCGGCTCAGACCCGGCCGGTTCCACACCGCGTCCCACACGTGCTCGGTGACGAAGCGCTGGATCGGTTCCGATTCGGTGCCGCTGGTGCGGGCCAGTGCGCGGTCGACGAACTCGTCGCCCATCACCTGACGGCGGGTGGCGATTCCGGCGTCGAACGCCGAAGCTGGCTCGCTGGTCATCTCTGGGCCTTTCTCTCGGGTGGCTGCGGCAGACCGTAGCGCAGCGCGACCGGAACCGAATTCGGTGAACAGAACGCGATACCGGTCGCGAGTGACCCAGCTCTCAATTAGGTTCATGCCCGATCCACCCTCACAGCCAACTGTCAGGAGCCCTCGGTGCCCGAAACCGACCGTCCCGAGAGGGTTGCCCCCACCGGGGAGCAGTTCCTCGCCATGCAGGCCAGCCCCGAGTTCCAGGAGTTGCGAACCAGGCTGCGCCGCTTCGTGTTTCCGATGACCGCGTTCTTCCTGCTGTGGTACGGCCTCTACGTCGCGCTCGGCGCCTTCGCCCATGACTTCATGGCCATCCGGGTGTTCGGCAACATCAATGTCGGGCTGCTGATCGGGCTGGGTCAGTTCCTGACGACGTTCGTGATCACCGGGCTGTACGTGCGCTTCGCCAACCGCGAGCTCGACCCGCGGGCTGCCGCCATCCGTGAAGAACTCGAGGGCGCCTGATGAACACCACCGTGCTGGCCGCCGCCACCGTCGGCAACCCCGTCGCCAACATCGGCATCTTCAGTGTGTTCGTCGTCGTCACGATGGTCGTGGTCATCAAGGCCAGCAAGCGCAATGCCACAGCCGACGAGTTCTTCACCGGCGGCCGCGGTTTCTCCGGCCCGCAGAACGGCATCGCCATCGCCGGCGACTACCTGTCGGCCGCGAGCTTCCTCGGCATCGCCGGCGCCATCGCCGTCTACGGCTACGACGGCTTCCTGTACTCCATCGGCTTCCTCGTCGCCTGGCTCGTGGCGCTGCTGCTGGTCGCCGAATTGCTGCGCAACACAGGCAGATTCACCATGGCCGACGTGCTGAGCTTCCGGCTCAAGCAGCGCCCGGTCCGGCTGGCCGCGGCCACCTCGACGCTGACGGTGTCGCTGTTCTACCTCCTGGCCCAGATGGCCGGGGCGGGCGGTCTGGTCGCGCTGCTGCTCGACGTGAAGAGCCGGGGCGGCCAATCGATCGTGATCGCCGTCGTCGGCGTCCTGATGATCGTCTACGTGCTGGTCGGCGGCATGAAGGGCACCACGTGGGTGCAGATCATCAAGGCCGTGCTGCTGATCACCGGCGCCGCCCTGATGACGGTCATGGTGCTCGGCAAGTTCGGGTTCAACTTCTCCGACATCCTCGGTTCGGCCCAGTCGGCCATCTCGCACGCCACCACCAAGGGCGTCTCCAGCCGCGACGTCCTGGCGCCCGGCGCGCAGTACGGCGGTTCGCTCACCTCGAAGATCAACTTCGTCTCGCTGGCACTGGCGCTGGTGCTGGGCACCGCGGGCCTGCCGCACGTGCTGATGCGCTTCTACACCGTGCCGACCGCGAAAGAGGCACGGCGGTCGGTGGTTTGGGCCATCGCGCTGATCGGTGCCTTCTACCTGTTCACGTTGGTGCTCGGATATGGCGCCGCCGCCCTGGTGGGACCGGACCGCATCCTCAAGGCCGCCGGTGGCGTGAACTCCGCCGCCCCGCTGCTGGCGTTCGAACTCGGCGGCGTGATCCTGCTCGGCGTCATCTCGGCGGTGGCGTTCGCGACGATCCTGGCGGTCGTGGCGGGCCTGACCATCACCGCGTCGGCGTCCTTCGCGCATGACATCTACGCCTCGGTTCTCAAGTCCCACAAGGTGACCGAGGACGAGCAAGTGCGGGTGTCCCGGATCACGGCGGTGGTGCTGGGCGTGTTCGCGATCGGCCTCGGCATCCTGGCCAACGGTCAGAACGTGGCGTTCCTGGTGGCCCTGGCGTTCGCCGTGGCGGCCGCGGCCAACCTGCCGACGATCCTGTACTCGCTGTACTGGAAGCGGTTCAACACCCGCGGCGCGCTGTGGAGCATGTACGGCGGCCTGATCTCGACCATCGTGCTGATCGTCTTCTCCCCCGCGGTATCGGGCAGCAAGACGGCGATGATCCCGGGTGCGGACTTCGCGTACTTCCCGCTGGCCAACCCCGGCATCGTGTCCATCCCACTGGCATTCGTGCTCGGCATCATCGGCACGCTGACGTCGTCGGACACCGGGGATCCCGAACTGGCCGCCGAGATGGAGGTGCGGTCACTGACCGGGGTGGGCGCCGAGAAGCCCGTCGCGCACTAACCCCGCACGGGCGAGTTCGTCCGCAACGCCGCCGGCAGGCTCGGCACGAAATGCCGTGCGGCGAAAGCCCGGATCTCCTCGGCACTGTCGAGCGCCTCGACACTGGGCAGCAGCAGCACCATCGCCGCGTAGCGCAGGATGGTGTCGGCCAGGTCGTTGACGGTCTGTTCGCCGATGCGGTCGGCGAAACCCTCCGGGAAGATGACGCGCAGCGCCGCCGCCATCCGGCCGACGGCCGCCCCGTAGTGCCGCTGCATGAGTTCGATGACGAGCGCGGGCTCGTCGATCATCATCCGGTTCAGCACGCGGTGCCGCCGGAACCGCAGGATCGACAGCGTGAACGCCTCGACGTACAGATCCGATTGGGGCCCAGCGTTTTTCAGCTCGCGGGCGATGTCGTCGAACAGCACTACGTTCTCGCGCTCGACGACGGCGGCCACCAGCTCGTCGCGGTTGGCGAACCGCCGGTAGATGGTGGTGCGGCTGACACCGGCGCGGCGCGCCACGTCATCGAGGGCGACGCGGCGGAAGCCGTGCTGCTCGAACTCGACGAGCGCGGCGTCGAGGATCGCGGCCGTCGCGTCAGCGGGCACGCGCATAGCCCTTCTGCGCAAAGCTGTTGTACCGCACCGACATCGGCAACCGGTCCCACACCCAGTTCACCGGCTTGCTGCGCCAGGCCGCGGCGAACAACTGGTAGGCGCGTTCCTGCCGGTCGGACCAGGGCAACTCCAGCAGGTCCCGCGCCCGCGGCGGGAGGCCGCCGGTGGTCAGGAACGCCGCGACGGGGTTGAACACCACCGCGATGACGCGCCACACCGCCGGGTTGACGGCCTTGGGCGCCGGAAAGCCTTTTGTCACATAGCCGACGCCGTACCGCGCCGTCTTGTGCGGCACCGCGACCTCGTTGATCATCCGGTCCCAGTACTCCTCGAACTCGGCGTAGGTGGCCGGCATGGGCCGGTCGCTGACGCCGTAGCGGCGGTACCAGGTCTTGGACTCGAGGTAGATCTGTTCCTTCTCGGCGTCGGTCAGCCGCTTGACGAAGGTGTCCGCGAAATACAGCACCTGCTCGACGAATGTCGCGTGCGCCCAGTAGTACGTCTCCGGGTCGAGTGCGTGGTAGCGGCTGCCGTCGGGCATGTCGCCCTTGATCTCGCGATGGAAGTCGCGGACCTGCGTGCCGGTGTTGTCGTCGTCGGTGCCGTAGACGGTGCGGAAGATCGGCGGCAGCGACCGCTTGATGCGCGCCGAGGTGTCCGCGAAGAACACCGAATGGTCCAGCACGCCCTGGCCGAGCTGGGCGAGCATGTTCTGCAGGACCGCCGGCCGCGGGCCGATCAGGTACATCCGGTTGTCGCCGAAGTACTTCCACACCAGCGAGTCCGGCCCCAGTGGCAGGGCGTCGACTTTCCCCGTCGCTCCGCTCGCCCCGGCGACGAGCTCAGACTGCTCCGCAAGTTCGGTCATGCGGAACAGTGTTACAAATTTTGCACTCTGTAACAACCCCTGCTCCCGCCATTTCCCGCGAGCGTCCGTGTCTGCGGACGACACGCCGTCACCTGCGTACAAAAACGTCCCGCTCAGCCGTGCCGAGCGGGACGTTGTTGTACATGCGCCGTGCCACAGCCGGCACCGTCGCGGACGTTATTTGAGCGGCAACCCCGTGATCGCGCGCGACATCACGAGCCGCTGAATCTCGCTGGTGCCCTCGAAGATCGTGAAGATCTTGGCGTCGCGGTGCCACCGCTCCACCGGGTAGTCGCGCGTGTAGCCGTTGCCGCCCAGAATCTGGATGGCCTCGTCGGTCACGTAGACCGCGGTCTCGCTGGCGACGAGCTTGGCCATCGAGCCCTCGGCGTTCTCGAACGGCATGTTGTTGCGCGCCATCCAGCCGGCGCGCCACACCAGCAGCCGCGCCGCGTCGATCCGGGACTTCATGTCGGCCAGCTTGAACGCGACGGCCTGGAAGTCCCCGATCTTGCGGCCGAACTGCTCGCGCTCCTGCGCGTATCCCAGCGCGTACTCGTACGCCGCGCGGGACACCCCGAGCGCCATGGCCCCGACGGTCGGCCGCGTCCGCTCGAACGTCTTCATCGCCACCTGACCGGCCGAGCTCTTACCCTCGCGGGTGCGGGCCACCCGCTCCTCGAACTTCTCCCGGCCACCGACGATCAGGCGGCCCGGCAGCCGGACGTCGTCGAGCACGACCTCGGCGGTGTGCGACGCCCGGATGCCGTGCTTCTTGAACTTCTGACCCTGACTGAAACCCTTGGTGCCCGGCGGGATGATGAAGCTGGCCTGGCCGCGCGAGCCCAATTCCGGGTACACCGAGGCAACGACGATGTGCACGTTGGCGATGCCGCCGTTGGAGGCCCACGTCTTGGTGCCGTTGAGCACCCATTCATCGGTCGCCTCGTCGTACCGCGCCCGGGTGATGATCGACGAAACGTCCGATCCCGCACCGGGTTCCGACGAACAGAACGCGGCCAGCTTGGGCTCGTTGATATCGCCGTACATCTGGGGCAGCCACTCACCCAGCTGTTCCATGGTGCCGTTGGCAGCCAGCGACGCGGCGGCCAGACCGGTTCCCATGATCGACATCGAAATTCCGGCGTCACCCCAGAACAATTCTTCGACCGCGACGGGCATACCGAGCCCGGTCTCCTCGGCCGTCTGGGCAGCAAAGAACTCCATGGAGTAGAGGCCGACCTTGGCCGCCTCCTGCAGGATCGGCCACGGCGTCTCTTCGCGCTCGTCCCACTCCTCTGCCGCCGGACGGATCACGTCAGCAGCGAACTCGTGAACCCAGTCCCGGACCTGGCAGACGTCGGCAGACAGTTCTAGCGAAAAAGACATGCGCGACACACTACTTGGCGCGCCGCCACCTCGCCGTACCCACCACGGCGAGCACCCCGGCCAGGGTCGCCAGCAACAACGACAACGAGATGAACGACGGGTCATAGAGCACCGATGTCTTCACCGGCTCGCCGGGGATCACCGGCGCGACGTCGGCGATCGACGACGCGGCCAGCCAACTCACCACCGAGCCGACGGCCGCCAGCACCGCCGCGACCAGCGCGCCGGCCGCCACGATCTTGTCGCGGCTCATTCGTCGTCGTCCTCACCGAGTTCGCGCACACCCAACGCCTCCAGCTGGGCCCGCAGCCCGCGATGACGCCGTGCCCACGCCTGCCCGCTGCGCTCACCGGTCAGCTTGACGCCGATTCCCGTGCGGCCGCGCGGAACGCCCGTCAGCTCCCCGAACGCCCGGTACGACTGCCAGCGCGGCACGTCGGCACCTCGCGCCTCCGGGAACATCCCGACCATGTCCGCGACGCGGACGGACTCGGTGCCCTGCCGCAGGTACTCGGGCGTCAGCTCCACCGACGTGTGCAGCCGCGCCGCCTTGACCTGTAACGCCAGGAACCCGGTGACGAGGACGAGGAACACCACCGGCACGAGCGGATCCACCCGGTGCGCCGACCACAACTGCATCGCCGCGATGGAGGCACCGGAGAACGGGCCGAGCGCCAACCACCACCAGCTGGCACCGACCTCGTGGAAGAGAACCTGCTCGGCGTCGGTGTCAGTCGGCGCGTCCGTCATGCGTTGGCCTTTCCGTCGAACCAGGTCTGCGCCTGCGGCCGGGTGATCGTGACCGCGCCGGCGATCAACGGCAGCAGCGCCACCAACGACAGCAGCTGTGCCACTCCCAGCAGCGCGAGGAGGCCGACGACGATGACGATCGCCATGGACAACGCGACCGCGGCCCGACGAAACCGGTTGTCCCCCGCGCGGGCACGGCCGGCGGAAAAGGCCATGGCGGCGCCGGCGAGGGCGGTGATGGCGCCGAAGCCCACCACCAGAGTCCGGTATGCGGCGGGCACCTCCGCGGTGGCGGTCAACATGCCGCCGACCATCAGGAGCACGGCGGCCACCAGCCAGCACCAGAAAGCGACGGTCACGGCCTGTGGTCGGACCGGCGAAGAGGGCGTGGGCTCAGTCATATCCGGGCCAGCCTAGCGGGCCACATGTGCGTTCACGTCGACCTGGGCGCCCGCGAGCGGCCCGGAAATGTACGCGTTGCGCGGCGTGTCGCCGTACAGACACGGCCGCTCGCGGAGGTTGGGGGCGGGAAGTCAGCGGACGAAGAAGGCGTTCGAGTCGGGGCGGTGCAGGAGGTAGACGCCACCGCCGATCAGCACGGCGCCGCCGATGCCGCATACCGCGTAGCCCAGCGCCGCGGCCGCACCGTGGTAGTTGGCGAACAGATTGGTGGTCAGGTACAGGATCGTGGCCGCAGACCCGCCGGTCAGGATGCTGCGTGCCCACCGGTACCCCTGCCGCAGCAGCACCAGGAACGTGGCCACCAGGACGACGATGATGAACAGCATCAGCCCGGACACCGCGTACGCGTACCCCGACACCTCCCGCTCGGGCGTCGTCAGCAGGTTGATGACGTAGCCGATCACCGACAGTGGCAGCGCGGCCGTCCACAGCCAGAAACCGGTGACGACGTCCTGCGGCATCTCCTGCGGCTCGGGTGCGGGGCCCTCCGGCCCCGGACCCGGATGCGGCGGGTACTGCGGGTGGTAGGGGTTCTGCGGGTCGTGCGGGTTGAGTGGGTTCACCGCAGCCAGCCCGCGACGTCCGTCGCCCAGTACGTGAGGACGATGTCGGCACCGGCGCGCCGAATGCTGACCAGCGACTCCAGAACCGAGGACCGCAGGTCGATCCAGCCGTTGGCCGCCGCCGCGCTGATCATCGCGTACTCCCCCGAAATCTGGTATGCCGCAACGGGTACCGGCGAAATCTCGGCAGCGGCACGCACCACGTCCAGGTAGCTCATCGCGGGCTTGACCATCACCATGTCGGCACCTTCGGCGAGGTCCAGCTCGATCTCGCGCACCGCCTCGCGGGCGTTGCCCGGATCCTGTTGGTAGGTACGGCGATCGCCCTGCAGGCTCGAGCCAACGGCCTCGCGGAACGGGCCGTAGAACGCCGACGCGAACTTGGCGGCGTAGGCCAGGATCGCGACGTCGCTGTGCCCGGCGTGGTCCAGCCCGTCGCGGATGGCGGCGACCTGGCCGTCCATCATGCCGCTGGGACTGACCACATGCGCGCCGGAATGCGCTTGCGCCACAGCAAGTTTGATGTACTGCTCGTTGGTGGCGTCGTTGTCGACGCGGCCGTGCACGTCGAGGACACCGCAATGCCCGTGGTCGGTGAACTCGTCCAGGCAGGTGTCGGCCATCAGCACGGTGGCGTCGCCCAGGTCCGAATTCAGGTCGCGCAGCGCCACATTCAGGATGCCGTCGGGGTTGACGCCCTCGGAGCCGGTGGCGTCCTTGTCACCGTCGCACGGGACACCGAACAGCATCAGCCCGCCGACACCGGCCTCCACGGCTTCCGCCGCGGCGCGACGCAGCGACTCCCGGGTGTGCTGCACGACGCCGGGCATCGAGTTGATCGGGCGCGGCTCGGAGAGCCCGTCGGCGACGAACATCGGCAGCACCAGATGCCGTGGCTCCAGCGAGGTTTCGGACACCAGCCGCCGGAGCGCCGGGGTGGTACGGAGTCGCCGCGGCCGATGCCTGGGAAATGCCATGTGTCCGAGTTTAGCGGCGCCGGCTCTTCTTCCGCGGCGGCGGCAGCGCACCCTCGGCGCGCAGGCGAGCGGCGTGCTCGGCCAGCGCCTCGACCAGCGGGCCGACAGCGGCGGTCTCCGGCTGCACGTCCACGCGCAGACCGAATTCGGCTGCGGTTTCAGCGGTTTTCGGGCCGATGCAGGCGACGATGGTCCGGGCGTGCGGCTTGCCGGCGATACCGACCAGGTTGCGCACCGTGGAGCTCGAGGTGAAGCAGACGGCGTCGAAACCACCGGTCTTGATCATCTCGCGGGTGTGCGCCGGCGGCGGTGCCGCCCGGACGGTGCGGTAGGCCGTGACGTCCTCGATCTCCCAGCCGCGCTCGCGCAGGCCCTCGGCCAGCGTCTCGGTGGCGATGTCGGCACGCGGCAGCAGCACACGGTTCACCGGGTCGAAAATGTCGTCGTAGTCCGGGAATTCGTCCAGCAGGCCCAGCGACGACTGCTCACCGGCAGGCACCAGCTCGGGGTTGATACCGAACGCGCGCACCTTGTCCGCGGTGGCCTGACCGACACAGGCGATCTTCACACCGGAGAACGCGCGGGCGTCCAGACCGAACTCGTTGAACTTCTCCCACACCGCACGCACCGCGTTGGTGGAGGTGAACACCACCCACTGGAAGCGGCCGTCGACCAGACCCTTGACCGCACGCTCCATCTGGGCGGGGCTGCGCGGCGGCTCGACCGCGATGGTCGGCACCTCGATCGGCAGGGCGCCGTGGCCCACGAGCCGATCGCTCATCTCGCCGGCCTGGTCCTTGGTGCGCGGCACCAGCACGGTCCAGCCGTACAACGAGCGGCTCTCCCACCAGTTCAGCTTGGCCCGGTGGGCCACGGTCTTGCCGATGGTCACGACCAGCGGGCCCGCCAGCGGACCGACCGGCTCGGGGCCGACCGGCTTCTCCAGCACGGCCTTGTCCAGCAGCCCGGCCAGCGTGGTCTCGATGGACCGCTGCTGGCAGGTGGTGCCGTTGGCCGTCACGACACACGGGGTGTTGTCGGTGAGGCCGTATTCGATCAGGGTGCGGGCGGCGTCCGGCAGGTGCGACACCGTCGCGTGCAGGATCAGCGGCCCGGGGGCGGCGGCCAGCGCGGCCCAGTCGACGTCACCGCGGACATCGGCCACGGTGTGCGACGAACCGACGGGCAGGCCCGCGTAGGTCGGCACCGCCGTCGACGACGGCAGACCCGGCACCAGCTCGAAGTGCGCGGCGGTCTTGGCCAGGGCGTTCACCTCGGTGATGACCGAGTCGACCGACAGCGGGTCGCCGGCGACCAGACGCACCACGTCGACGCCGGTCTTCGCCTCGGCGATGAGCAGCTTGGCCACCTCGGTGGGGTCGCCCAGCGCGGGGCGCACGTCGACACCGTGCGGGAACGTCATGGCCGGCGCGGCGGGCTTGTCCGCCGGCGCCTCATCGGTCTTGGTCTCGGCCGGCTCGGCGTCGGCCGGGTGCGGCCCGGACGTCGGCGGCAGATCGGTACCGATCAGCGCCAGCACCGCCTCGGGCACATCAGGGTCGGTGAAGACCAATGCCGCATGCGCCAAGACGTTCCGCGCACGCGTCGTCAACAGGCCCGGGTCACCGGGGCCGGAACCGACAAAGGTGATGCGGCCGGGCTTGTGCTTACGCACTCGGGTCGTCATCTCTCACTCCCGCTCTACAGTCCGCTGATCCAACACGTCGCGCGCACCCAGGTCGAACAACTCCGCGGCCAACGAGAGCCCCAGCTCCCGTGCCCGTTCGGGGGTCCCGATCCCGGACGCCCGGATCACGTCGGATCCGTCCAGAGCCGCCACGCAACCGCGCAACGACAGCTCTTCGAAGACTCGGCCGTCCTCGTCGATGGACTCGACCACTTCCGCGATCGCACCCACCGGCGCGGAACAACCCGCCTCCAGTTCGGCCAACAGGACTCGTTCGGCAGTGATCGCGGCACGCGTGTCGGGATCGTCCAGCTTTCCCAGCAGCGTCGCCAGCTCGGTGTCACCCACTCGGCACTCGACCGCGAGGGCGCCCTGCGCCGGCGCTGGCAACATCTGCACCGGCTCGAGGCTCTCGGTGACGGCGTCGAGCCGTCCGATACGGGCCAGACCCGCTCGGGCGACGACAACAGCGTCGAGATCACCACTACTTACCCTGTTCAACCTGGTATCTAGGTTGCCTCGTAGGGGGCGGATTTCCAAACCGAGACCCAGTGCTCTAAGCTGTGCCGCCCGTCGCGGGCTCGACGTGCCGATCACGGAGCCGGCCGGCAACTCGCCGAGGACCAATCCGTCGCGCGCCACGAGAGCGTCCCGAGGGTCTTCGCGCGGCGGCACGGCGGCGATGACGAAACGCTCGTCGGGCGCCGTCGGCAAATCCTTGTACGAGTGCACGGCGACGTCGATGCGGCCGTCGGCCATGGCGTGCCGCAGCTCGGCGGTGAACACACCGATGCCGATGTCCGCGACGGGCGCCTGCGACCGGTCGCCTTCGGTGCTGATGATGACCAGCTCCGCGGGCTGCCCCAGAGCTACCAGAGCGTCACGGACGGTGCCGGCCTGCGTGGTGGCCAGAAGGCTGCCCCTGGTGCCGATCCGGACAACGTTTTCGAGGGTGGATACCAACCGGGTTACTCAGCCTTGTCGTGGTGGGGATGCGGCTCACCGGCCGCCAAATCTGGTGCCACCAAAGGCAGTTCGCCGGCGGACACCGCGTCGATGGCCTGCGGGTCGAGCTCGAACAGCTCCCGCAGCGCCTCGGCGTAGCTGTCACCGCCGGGTGCGCTGGCCAGCTGCTTGACCCGCACCGTCGGCGCGTGCAGCAACTTGTCCACCACCCGGCGAACGGTCTTCGCGACCTCGTCGCGATGCGCGGCCTCCAGGCCCGGAACGCGGTTGTCGAGCCGCAACAACTCCGCCTCGACGACGTCCGCGGCCCGCTGGCGCAGGGCGGTGACGGTCGGGGTGACCTCGGCCATCCGCTGGCCGGCCAGGTAGCTGGCGACCTCCGCGGCGACGATCGAGCGGGCCGCCTCGGCGTCCGAGGCCGCGGCCCGGGCCGACGGCTCCCGCTGGATCCGGTCCATGTCGATCATGTACACGCCGGGCAGGCCGGCAATCGCGCCGTCGACGTCGCGGGGCATGCCCAGGTCGCAGATCACCAGCTGGCGGTGCTCCGGGCGGTTCATCAGCCCGCGGTGCGCGTCGGCCAACGACACCACCGGACGCACCGCGCCGGTACACGCGACGACGACGTCGGCATTACCCAGCGCGACGGCGATGTCGTCCAGGGTGTGCGCGGCCGCCTCGACGCCCTGGGCCTTCAAGTTCTCGACCATGCGCTCGGCCCGCGGCAGCGAGCGGTTCACCACCTCGACGCGGGCGATCCCGGCGCGCGTCAGATGCGCGGCGGCCAGGGCACCCATGGAGCCGGCGCCGATCACGGCGGCCGTCAGCCCGGTCAGCGACGTCAGCTTGGCCTTGGCCATGTCGAGCGCCACCGACACCACCGAGGCGCCGGCGGCGTCGATGCCGGTCTCGGAATGCACGCGCTTACCGACCGACAGCGCCCGCTGCGACAGCTCGTGCAGGGTCCGGCCGACGGTCTGGTGGGCCTCGGCCGAGGTGTAGGCGCGGCGCACCTGCCCCAGCACCTGCGCCTCGCCGATGACGGCCGAGTCCAGGCCACTGGCGACGGCGAACAGATGCTCGACGGCCGCCTCGGCGTACCGCACGTAGGCGTATTTGGTGAGGTCCTGCAGGGACATGCCGGACCGCTCGGAGAGCACCGAGCCGATCACCGAGAGCCCGCCGTGGAAGGCGTCGACCACCGCGTACACCTCGACCCGGTTACAGGTGGAGAGCACCATGGCCTCGGTGACCAGAGAGGACTGCAGCAGCAGCTCGATGATCTTGGCCTGTTCGGCCTCGTCGGTGCTGAGCTGCTCGATCACGGAAACCGGCGCGCTGCGGTGTGAAACCCCGAACAGCAGGACGCTCACGGCCTCATCACCTCGTAGCACCTCCGTTGGGCAAGAAGGTTTCCCGGGCCTCTTCTGGCCGCAGGAACGCCTTCAAAGCTAGCCGCTCACCAGCCCGCCGACCAAATTTGCTATACGCACGCCGGGCCCCGGGGCACCCGCGCTGACCGGCCCGCTTCGCCCGGTCAACCTGCCAGGTCGGCCCGCAACTGCTCCTCGTCGACCTCCCAGTAGCTGTGCTCAACGTCATCGAGGAGCACCACGGGCAGGCGATCGCCGAATTCCGCACGCAGGGCCGTGTCCCCCGCCGCCGCCAGGACATCGACGTCCGTGCTCGTCAGGACGAATCCGAGCTCGTCGCACAGCTCCGCCAGCTGAGCCGCCGCGCGCTCGCACATGCTGCAACCGGCCCGGGTGAGCAACGTCACGCGGTGGCTGTTCCCTGATCGATCCACGCGTAACAGTATGGCGTGACCTAGTGTTGAACCGTGTCCGAATCCAGCCCCGTAACTGCCGACGAGCCCACGGGCACGCCCGTGCCCTCCGGAGCTGATGACGCCGCTGAACTCGATGCCGCCGAGCGTGATTCCGGAGCCGACGAACCGGCCGCCCCGGTGCTCCCACCGCCGCCCGACCTCACCGCGGCGGCGTTCTTCGACGTCGACAACACCCTGGTGCACGGCTCGTCGCTGGTGCACTTCGCCCGCGGCCTGGCCGCCCGCGACTACTTCAAATACTCGGACCTGGCCCGTTTCGCCTACGCACAGGCCAAGTTTCAGGTCACCGGCAAGGAGAACAGCGACGACGTCGCCGCCGGCCGGCGCAAGGCGCTGTCCTTCATCGAGGGCCGGCAGACCGCGGAACTGGAAGCGCTCGGCGACGAAATCTACGACGAGATCATCGCCGACAAGATCTGGCAGGGCACCCGGGCGCTGGCACAGATGCACCTCGACGCCGGCCAGCAGGTCTGGCTGGTCACCGCGACGCCCATGGAGCTGGCGCAGACCATCGCCCGCAAGCTGGGGCTGACGGGCGCGCTCGGCACCGTCGCCGAGTCGGTCGACGGCGTCTTCACCGGCCGGCTGGTCGGCGAGATCCTGCACGGGGTCGGCAAGGCGCACGCGGTCCGTCAGCTGGCCATCAGGGAAGGCCTGAACCTGCGCCGCTGCACCGCCTACTCGGACAGCTTCAACGACGTGCCGATGCTGTCGCTGGTCGGCACCGCCGTCGCGATCAATCCCGATGCCGCGCTGCGCGACGTCGCACGCGAACGGGGCTGGGAAATCCGGGATTTCCGGACCGCCCGCAAGGCCGCCCGCATCGGCGTGCCCTCGGCGCTGGCCCTGGGCGCGGTCGGCGGGGCGCTGGCGGCCATGGCGTCGCGCAAGGGCAACTAGGGACGCGCGGCCACCGCACCACGGGCGCAGCGCGCAGGTCAGCCACTCGAACGCTGATAGGCTCACGCGCCATGGGCATTGCGGACGACATCATCGGAACCCACTTCCGGTACCCGGATTACTTCGAGGTCGGCCGCGAGAAGGTCAAGGAATTCGCGCAGGCGGTCCAGGACGACCACCCGGCCCATTTCTCCGAGGAAGCGGCCGCCGAGTGCGGCTCGGACACCCTGATCGCGTCGCTGACGTTCATCGCCGTCGCGGGCCGGCGGGTCCAGCTCGAGCTGTTCAACCAGTTCGACGTGCCGATCAACCTGGAGCGCGTGCTGCACCGCGACCAGAAGCTGATCTTCCACCGCCCGATCAAGGTCGGCGACCGGCTGTGGTTCGACTCGTACCTGGACTCGGTGATCGAGTCGCACGGCACGGTGATCGCCGAGATTCGCGCCGAGGTCACCGACGACTCCGGTGAGCCGATCATGACGAGCATCGTCACGATGCTGGGCGAGGCCCAGAACGACGACGAAGCCGGCGAGGTCAGCGCGCAGATCGCCGCGGCCCGCGACGCCGCCATCGCGAAAATGGTTGCCGCGCAAAAGGGTTGAGCCCCTTACCGCGAGCGGCCGTGTTTGTACGGCGACACGCGGTGAACGCCGGGCAGTAGCGTGCCACTCGCGCGCGACGAGCGGCCGCAAAATGCACGCGCAATGCGGCGTGTCTGCGTACA
>NZ_JAYXBQ010000083.1:0-517 GCF_039668335.1 Mycobacterium sp. SM3041
TTGCCGCTGTTGCGGTGGTTGGGTTACTTCTCACCTGGTATTTGGCTCTTGCAAACACTGCCGCCTGCGGGCTGGCATTCGGCCGTTGTGCCGATACCAGGCGGGAAGGACCGACCGGCGTGACTTGATAGGAGCGTGGCACCGCCCCCACTGAGATGTGTCCTGCCGGCCGGCCCGACCTTCGCCTCATCCACCTCTGATGAAAGAAGGCACCGTTCATGGTCGTCGTTGGAACCGATGTCCACAAGCGCACCCACACCTTTGTTGCGGTCGACGAGGTCGGCCGCAAGCTCGGTGAGAAGGTCGTCAAAGCCACCACCATCGGACACCACAAGGCGTTGGCCTGGGCCCGCGAGCAGTTCGGGGAAGAATTGCTGTGGGGTATCGAGGACTGTCGCAACCTGTCAGCTCGCCTGGAGCGCGATCTGCTCACCGCCGGCCAGTCCGTGGTACGGGTGGCCCCCAAACTCATGTCGCAGGCCCGGGCCTCGGCACGGACCCGCGGTAAGTCCGATCC
>NZ_JAYXBQ010000084.1:0-1430 GCF_039668335.1 Mycobacterium sp. SM3041
TTTCAGGCGACCTCCGTTTCGGTGTGTTGATCGCCGTCTGACGGTGGTGTCGGTGGGGTGATGTCGGTGGGCCGTTCGAGCAGTTTGCCTTTGTGGAAGACCGCTCCGGCGCGGACGAGGGCGACCAGATGTGGGGCGTTGACGGCCCGCCAACGGGCTTGGGCGGCGTCGATCAGCTTGTAGGCCATGGCCAATCCAGCGGCCCGCGATCCCGGACCCTTGGTGACCTTCGTTCTCAAACGCACTGTGGCGAAGGTGGATTCGATCGGATTCGTGGTACGCAGATGGATCCAGTGCTCGGCGGGGTAGTGGTAGAACTCCAGCAGGACATCGAGGTCGTCGACGATCTTGGCGACCACTTTCGGGTACTTCGCGCCGAAGGCAACCGCGAAGGCCTTGACCGCGACCTGAGCTTTGTCGATGTCTTCGGCGTTGTAGATGTCCTTGATGGCCGCCAGCGCGGCCGGATGCGCTGACTTCGGCAGTGCGGAAAGGACGTTGGCCTGCTTGTGGAACCAGCAGCGCTGCTCTCGGGTCTTCGGGAATACCTCCCGCACCGCCTTCCAGAACCCGAGCGCGCCATCGCCGACGGCCAGCACTGGGGCGGTCATGCCGCGTCGTTTGCAGTCGCGCAGCAGATCCGCCCACGACTCGCATGACTCCCGATAGCCGTCGGTGATCGCCACGAGCTCTTTGCGGCCGTCAGCGCGCACGCCGAGCATCACCAGCAGGCACAGCTTCTCCTGGTCCAGGCGGACCTTGAGGTGAATGCCGTCGACCCACAGGTAGACGTAGTCGCTGCCGGACAGGTCCCGGGCAGCGAACGTACGGGCTTCGTCTTGCCACTGCGCGGTCAGACGGGTGATCGTGGTGGCCGACAACCCGGCACCCGAGCCGAGGAACTGCTCGAGTGCGGGCCCGAAGTCGCTGGTCGATAGGCCGTGCAGATACAGCAGCGGCAGCACCTCACTCATCTGCGGGGACTTGCGTGCCCAGGCCGGCAGGATCGCCGAGGAAAACCGCTGCCGCTCACCAGAATCGGGGTCGACACGGCGATCGTTGACCCGCGGCGCCTTCACCTGCACGGCACCGGCCGCGGTCAGCACCTCACGCGGCTGGTGATAGCCGTTGCGGACCACCAGTCGGTGACCGTTCTCGTCGAGCTGATCAGCGAATGCGGCCACGTACGCGGCGACCTCGGCCTGCAGGGCAGCGGCCAACATCTGCCGGGCTCCGTCGCGGACGATCTCGTCCAACAACGACCGGCCGGCCTCGCCGCCGTTGGCCTCCTCGGCATCGTGAACTACGGTGAGCATGGGCGTACCTTCCCAACCAGCGCGCCAACGCCGGTCTTGATCGAATACCTGATTCCGTGATGATCATCCTCGGGAAGGTGCGCCCACTTTCAGGCCGCCTCCTCGGGCCTCATC
>NZ_JAYXBQ010000008.1:0-25638 GCF_039668335.1 Mycobacterium sp. SM3041
ACGATCTCGCTCGTTCAGTAGGGAGGACCGGGGTGTGTTGGGACAACGCCGCGGCTGAATCTTTTTGGGCTACATTGAAAGTCGAGTTCTATGACCGGTACTTGTGGCCGACCAAAGCGGCCGCTAAGCTCGCCGTCGGTAACTGGATCGAACGGGTCTACAACCGCCGCCGACGCCATTCCGCGATCGGCATGATCACCCCGGTGGAATGCGAAAACCGGATCAATCAGACGGCACAAGCCGCCTGATCCTGTGTCCACCAACTGGGGTCAAGCCCACGCATACGGCGAGTTCGACGTCGAGGTCGCCGAGTTACGGGCGGGCGTCGGGGCTTTGCAGGATGTTGTCGAAGGGTTGCCGGTATTGCTCGACGACGCGGGCGCGCAGGGTGTGGGCAGTGGGGGATGCGTGCCCTCTGCTACGAACCTGGGAGTTTCGGTGGGGCCCAGGGCCGCTCAGGCAAGGGTGGTGACGTGCACCGGCGCTTCGGCGAGAAGGTCAGCTCGCCGGGAGAGCAGTTCGATGAGGCGCTCACGCGGTGTTCCGCTGGTCGGTTCGGGTGGAATGACTTGCGGTAGTAGGCGTTCGAAGGTCGCCGCAAGTAGCTGGGTGGAATGGTTGAAGTGGCGCTAGAGGGAGCGCAGCAGCACAAGCACCCCGAGAACCGGTCGCAACTACGTAAGTCAACGCCGGCCGCGCCCACCCCCAGGTGGTGCGCTCACCGCGGGGCGCACCAAAGCCGGGCCGGTGCGTAACAGGGACGTGGTTGCCCAGCGGTATCCAATTGGCCGTATAGCGGTTCGATCGTTGCTTTCTGAGCGAAGCAGCAGCAGCAGCAGCGTCGTCGTCGATCCCAACTCGTCAACCGCCGTACTGTGGCTTGAGCTTGCCAGCGAGTGCTGCCAGTGGGATGTTTGCGACGACGGTGCCGCCGTCCATGGACCAGACGCGTTGCCCCGGTGGGGTCGGGTCTTCGCGCACCATCGGCTGGTCCGGCATGTAGATCCGCAGGGAGTCACCGGTGAGCGCGAAGGCCCGGTAACTGCCGGAGTACCCGGGGCCGGCGCTGTCCGGCTGGAATTCCGGCACGGTGAACGGGTAGGTGCCCGGTGCGTGCGGCGGAGGTACCGCGTCGAGTATCGGCGGCAGGACCGGTGCGGCGGCGGCCGAAACTGCTTGGTATCCATCGATTCCCGGCCGGAACAAATCCGGCAGATACAACCGCCGCCCCGAGCTCATGTCGAACACGAAGGATCGGAAGGCATTGTTGGGCTGGATGCCGAACGGCTCGAACATCTCGTGCACCACAACCGACTGCACCCCACCGGGACCGGGAATGATCTCGTAATCGGCCTTGGCGCTGCTGTCGCGCGGCGTGGTGTTGCCGGTGTTCCGCCACCCGTTGAACAGGCGGGTGTAGTAGTCACGCAGCACCGGGCCGGCCGTCGGGTTGTCGATGAACTCTGCCGGAACCCGCAGCGACAGCAGCATTTCCGCTTCGCGCTGGGATTTGACCACTGCGGTGCACGCGCCACCGTCCCAGACCGCGCCAAGTTGACTGCAGAATCCGTCGATCGATGCGTGGGCGGTCGGCGTACCGGTCAAAGCGATCGCGGTGACCGCTGCGCCGACCACCGCCCAGGCTCTATTTGCCACGCTTACCGTCCGCTCCGGCCAGCAACACCTCGGTGGCCAGCCATCGATCGCCAACCTTGCGCATCGTCATCGAGACGCTGACGTAGTCGGTCCGCGGGTCCGGCTCCCCGGAACTTGTGACCACCTGCTTCACCGACAACAGCACGTCGACGTCGTCGCCGTGCACCGCCTTGACCGCCGCATCGTTGACAGTGCCGGTGGTGTTGACCTTGCTGTCGATCAACATCTTTCGCATCGACGCCGCAGCCTTGCTGTAGGCGTCCTTGAACTCGCCGGTCGCGCCGTCGATGATGTCGGCAAAGTTCTTGTCGATGACCTTCTGGTCGGTGGTGGTCAGGGTGACCGCATAAGCACGCGCCGCATCGAGTGCCTGCGCAGCCTCGGCATCGCGCTGGTGCTGAGCAAACAGCAGCCATCCCGTCGTGCCGGCGGCTACACCCAGCGCGAGAACCAACACGCCCACTGCCCAGCAGACCGTGCGGCGAACTGTATAGACTTTGGTGGTCTTGGGGATCACGGACTCTGCGCTGACCACGTCAGCGGTTTCGGCCTCGACCTCAGCTTCGGCGACGTCAGATTGCTTGGCCGTCATAGGATTTCGACCTTGCTGGCCAGCCACCGGCGGCCGACCTTCTCCATGGTCATGTCTATCCGGTTGCGGTCGATCCGCGGGCTGGGGTTGGACGCGTTGGTGATCGACTGGTCGACGAACATCAGCACCTCGACCTGGTTCGCCGTCGCCGATTTCACCGCTGCCGCAACGACAATGCCCGTCCCCGAGACCTTGTTGTCGATCAGCACCTGGCGCAACTGAGTGGCACCCTGGCTGTAGGCATCCTTGAACTCACCGGTGGCACCATCGAGTGACTTGCGATAATTGTCGTCAATGTTCTTGGCGTCCAACGTGGTCAGCACCACCGCGTAGTCCTTGGCCGCCTGCAACGCGGCAGCGGTTGCGATCGAGACCTGGTGTTGCTCGTACTGGCGCCAGCCCAGATAACCCAACGCTGACACC
Source organism: Mycobacterium sp. SM3041 (assembly GCF_039668335.1). Lineage (NCBI taxonomy): Bacteria > Bacillati > Actinomycetota > Actinomycetes > Mycobacteriales > Mycobacteriaceae > Mycobacterium > Mycobacterium sp. SM3041. Next base: position 2,672 of record NZ_JAYXBQ010000008.1, read on the forward strand.
AACAGCGCGAAGAGCAACCCGCAGACCATGGCAGCCAGGCCAACCCGCCGCTTGGGCGCGGGTGCAACAAGTTCATCCGTGGCAACGGCGTCGGTGGCATCAACGTCCTCTGAATCGACCGACGACTCGGTCAACTCAGCTGCCTCGGTCTCTGCATCACGCAATTGGTCGAAGACATCGGTACTGCTGGTTCGTTTACTCATGCGTATCTCGTGGCTTGTCAGTTCGGCATCGGTATCGGCAACGACGGTCCACCGTACGGGGTGTCGATGGTGTAGCCCGGATAGTGCGGCGTCTTGTCGGTCACCGCGTGCGGGTCGTATCCCGGTGGCGGGCCGGCAGTGTCGTCGCCCGGCGGACGCGGGGCGTTGCGAGCGCCGCGGACCAGCAGCGAGGGGTCCTGGTTCTCGCAGTAGGTGTATTTGTACGGCTCAGGGAAGCTGGCGTCCGACGGTGAATGCCGGGGCAGGTTGTAGTCGCACCGGTACTTCGGATAGATGTCACCAAGGGCCCAGATAGCGCCGTCATGCACGACGGTGCCGAACCGGTCGATGAACGAATCGCGGTCCGGGCGCCACAGATACTGCAGCGCCGGGATGCGCTGATAGATGATCTGCGACACCGTGGTCAGGTTGCCCAGGATCTGCACGACGTTCTGCCGGTTGTCGCTGATCAGATTGTCCAGCGTCGCCAGTTGCGGCTCGCCCCGATCCACCAGGGTGCGGAAGCCACCGTCCATCTTGTTCACGCCACCCAGCACTTTGGTCAGGTTGTTCGTGGTGGCCGCCAAACCCGGACGCACGTCAGCGATGGTGCCGAACACCACCCGCGTGGTGCGGATCATGCTCGTGGTCTCCGGCAGCACCGAATCCACCGTGTTGGCCAGTAGGCTGGCGCCGTCGAGGATGGCCGACAGTTTGCGGGGTCCGTCCTTGGTGACGTGCAATTCGTTGAACATCTTGCCGAGCTTGTCGGCGTCAAGCTGTGCCAGAGCGCCGCGGCTGTGATCGATGATGTGCGGCAGGGTCAACGGAATGCTCGCCTGCTTGCCCGAAATGACGGCGCCATCCTTCAAATACGGACCATTGGCGTTGTCGGGCCGGAAGTCCAGATACTGCTCCCCTGCCGCCGACAGGCCCGACACCCGCACCGGGCTATCGGCCGGGATGCGGACTGACTTGTCGACAGTGGCGACCGCCTCCACCCCGTGATCGGTGAGGTTGACCGCCTCGACCCGGCCGATCGGGATGCCCCGCAGGGTCACGTCCTGATTGGCCAGCAGCCCACCGGATTCGGGCAATATGATCCGCATCGCAATGGTCCGGTGAAACGGGTTGAACCGCAGGCCGTCGATGGCGATGTAGCCGAAGGCGATCACTGCGGTGAGCAGCAGACCGAACAGAGCCAGCACCACCTTGCGGCTGGCCACCGCCTTGATGATCCGGATGGCCACGGCCAGTACGGAATTCAGCGCGGTGATCATGGGCGGTCCGGTCCGTTGACTCGGCCGAGCAGCATGTTCCACTCGTAGCGCAGGCTGCCGATCAGCAGATGCCAGTCGGTGCCGTCCGGGCCGTGGATACCGGGGTCGCCTGCGTAGTTCTTGTCCGGTAGGGCGCCGATGGCGATCTTGGAAAGGAGCATATCTGCGTGCAGTGCGGTGGAATCGGTGGCCTTGATGAGAATGGACTGCAGCCGGTTGAACGAGTTCAACGACAAGTTGGGGTCCATCACGATCTCGTTGAACACCCGCGATAGGTTGTTGACGTCAGCGGCCACGCTGCGGGTGTCGGTGCCCTTCATCGACGGGAACTTGGCCAGCTGCCGGGTGATCCGGGCGACGTTGTCAACCACATCCATGATCCGCGTGGTGTTGTCGGAGATCACCGACAGCGCCGGCGCACCGGCCGTCAACGCGGTGTCGATACTGTTCTGGTGGCCCGCCACCTCGGCGGCCATGTTCGACGTTGCGCGCAGCGTGGCGTCCAATTGGTCGGTACGCGCGGTCATCTTGGACAGAAATTGGTTGGTCTCCGAAATCAGCCCGGCCAACTTCTCGCCACGCCCACCTACTGCCCGGCCGGCCCCGTTGACATCGGTGGTCAATGCGCGGATGGCGCCACCGTTGACCAGCATGGCCAACGAGTTGAGCAGTTCCTCGACCGTCGGCGCAGCCGACGTGGAGCCCAGTCCGATGGTGTCACCATTGCGCAGCAATGGGCCACCGTCATCATTGCGCGACGGCGGACGAATCTGCAGGAACACGTCGCCCAGCGGTGTGGCAGAACGCAATTCAGCTGTGCTGCCAACCGGGAGCGGCACGTCTTTGCGGATCCGCATGGACACCTTTGCGGTGAAGTCCTCGGCTTCGATCGAGGTGACTTCGCCGATATCCGCGCCGTACAAACGCACTTTCGCCTTCGCCGGCAGGTTCAGCGCGTCGGTGAACACCGCGTTGAGCGTGTATACGGGCCCGCCTGACCCCGGCGACGGCAACGGGACACTGTCCAGTCCCGCGGCGCAACTGGTCATCAGCAACACACCGCTGAGTACTCCGGCGCACCGTGTGCTGCGCCGTACGAAAGTCAGGCTCATCGGGTCGGCCCTCCCTGGGCAGGTACTGCGGGTGCCGGCTGAGCCGGCACCGCCCCGGGTTTGGGCGGCTCGCCTTGACCGGACGGGCCGATGCCATTGGCCATCAGATCCAGCATGGTGGACAGCCCGAAGTCGCTGTTGTAGTCCTGCAATGTTCCTGTTGCACAACCCAGTTGCTTGAGCCCCATCAGGTTGCAGATTTCCTTGTTCAACGAGTTGTTGGCCAGCAGCTTGTCAGTGGGAAGGTGTACGCGTGCGCTGCCTCCGACCGGATCAAGTACGTTGTAAACATTGTCCACCGCCAGCGGAAGGACATCGATGGTCTCTTCGAGTTCGCGCTTGTTGTCCGACAGCGACCTGACCACAGTGTTGAGATCGCCGAACGAACCCTTCAGTTGGTCCCGGTGCCGATCGAGCAGGCCGCTGACCTCATGGAGGATTTCGTTGGCCTTGGCGCCGGTCCGGCCAGAACCGAGGTTCTGGTCGGCCAGAATGTCGCTCAACTGGTGCAGGTCGCCGCCGAATTTGCGGATCGCACTGTCATTTTCGGCGGCGGACTGGGTCAGGTCGGAGACGCTCCGGACGATCTCCTGCAAGTTCTTCTCAGTCTTGGCACCGCCATCGGGGCCGACCTTGAGCGCCTCGGACAACTTGGTCAGAGTCGACTTGATCTGCTCACTGTTGCCGGAGGAGATCTGCGAGCCCAGATTGACCAGATCGCCCAGCGGCCCACCGCCATTGGCGTCACCGCGCAGCGCGGTGCCCAGCTTGTCCATCATGGTCAGTGTCTTGTCGAATTCAACCGGGGTCTTGGTGTTCCCCAATGCGATCAGGTCACCGTCGCGCAGCTTGGGTCCGCTGGTGTACGGCGGCGTCAGTTCGATGTGCCGGTCGGTGAGGATCGAGGCGGAGACGGTGGCCGCGACGACGTCACTGGGGACCGGGACTTTTCGGTCGATGTCCATGGTGACCTCGACGTAGCCGCCCTTGTTCTCCACGGTATCGACTTTGCCCACGGGCATGCCGAGCACCGACACCGCGTTACCGGGGTACAGCCCGACGGCGTCCTGGAAGTGTGCCCGGACGGTGATGTTGCGGTGCCAGAAGTGCGGCACCGCAACTACCGCGGCAACCACTGCGACGACCGCGGTGGCAACTGCAACCAGGCCGATCATCAAGGCGCGCTTACTCATTTGCAGTCCTTGAAGTACTCGACGATGTTGAACTGCCGGGCCCGACCACTGATCGCACAGACCCACGAATCGACCATCAAACCCGCCGGCAGAGTCAGGTCCGTAGCATTACCGCTACCGGTCGCGTTGGCGATGTTGCGCGCTGCCACCGGCGCAATCTGCAGGATGCTGCGCACGAGCGCGTCGTGCTCGGCGAGCATCTTGGCGAATTCATGCAAGCTGTTGATCAGCGCGTCGAGTTGCGGCTCGTCGGCCAAGATCGTGTGCGCCCGGTCGGCGAGCAGCGTCACCCCGTCGAACAAACGCTGCATCGCCGCCCGCCGCGTAGCGATCTCGCCGAGAATCTGGTTGCCCTGCAACACCAACGCACCAAGGTCGGCCTTCTGCCGGTGCAACAGCGCCGCGATGGTATCGGCGTTGGTGATCAACGTGCCGAGCTGGTCGCGCCGGGACTGAATAACCCCGGCAAGGGAATTCAGATTGGTCAAGGCCTGCGGCAACTCGTCGGGCACTCCCTGCAGGCTGCCGCTCATCACCCGTACCGATTCAGCGATCCGATCGGCGTCCAGCGGACCTAGTGTCTCGGTCGCACCCGCCAAGGTCTTCTGCAGGTCGTAAGGCACGTCGGTATGACTCAATTTGATTGTGTTGCCGGATAATTGGCCGGACCCGGCGGGAGTGATCTCCAGATAGCGAGAACCAAGGATGGTGGTCAGCTTGATGGCCGCGTGAGTCTCAGTGCCCAACCGTACGTTCTTGTCGGCCTTGAACGTCACCACCACGTGATCGCCGGCCAGCTGCACGTCCTGCACCTCGCCGACCGGAATCCCCGCGATGGTGACCGGATTGCCCGACTTGATCGCGGCCGCCTGGGCGAATTCGGCGGTGTACTGCTTCTTGTCGACGTCCAGAACACTGACCAGCACGACGGCTGCGATCATCACGACGATGACCGCCAGGCCGATCGCGCCGAGCCAGAACTTGTTGTAGTCCTCCAGCACGCGCTTCCGCTGACCCACGATCTCAGGACGCAGCTTTCCGAACAGCTCGCTCATTGGCACACCGCCGAATGCCAGACCTCGTTGCCATTACCCGGTGTCGCCCGGATCACGAACATCCGGAACCAGTTGAGCAGGCCGCGCCATAGACCGAAGTCGAGGTCGCAGGCATATATGTTGCCATAGCTCCCGTCCTGCGTCATCCGGGCAAGGCCCTTGAGCAGCAACGGAACATTGGCCAGCGCGAAAGCCAGGCGGGGCTTGCCCTCGCCCACACCGTATTTGAGCAAGCCCGGATCGCGGTCGATGAATTGCTGTACATCCGGGGTGATCGCATCGACCAGTGCCGACAGCCGCGTCACGTTCGCGGTGATCGCCCCGACCGATGCGACGAGTTCGTCGCGCCGACTGTTCAAGGAGGACAACGACACCGACGTCTGGTGCAGCATGGTTTCCAGGTTCTTGCTCTGCGTGGCTAGCGTCGCCATCAGCTTGTCCAGGTTGGCGATCAGGTCGCCGAGCGCCGCATCCGGTCCCGCCAGGGTCTGCGTCAGCGACGAAGCCTGGGTCGTCAAGGTCAACAGCGATCCCTGATTGCCCTGGAACGCCTCGATGATGGCGTTGGTCAAGTTGTCCACCTGCTGCGGATCGAGCTCGGTGAACAGTGGCTCAAAACCGTTGAGCATGTAGGAGATATCGAACGACGGGTTGGTCCGCTGTTCCGGAATCTGCGCTCCTGCAGGCATTTTGCGGCGCTCGCCATCGCCTTGGCTCAGCCCGAGGTACCGCTGCCCGATGATGTTCTGGTACGTCACCGAGGCCAGCGTGCTGGCGTAGAGCGTTTGGTTGCTGCGCACTTGGAAGTCGACCTTGGCCTTGTTGTCGGGTGTCAGTTCGATCTTGTCGACCCGACCTACCCGTACTCCGGCGACCCGGACATCATCGCCTTCGGCCAGCCCCGACACGTCGCTGAAAATGGCCGAATAGCTGGAGGTTGGACCAGCGATGTTGCGTTGTAAGGTGGCAAAAACCATCCAGGTGACGGCAACCGAGAAGACCATGAACAGTGCCAGGCCAATGATGGTGCTGCGCTTGATTCTCATGGCCGGCCCTTGTCTGCCTGCCCGCCATCGGCGGGGCCGGGCTCAGGAGTGATCTGGACGCTGCTGCCGCGGGCGACGGGGCCCAGCAGCAATTCGGTAGCGGAAGTGGCTGGGCCGCCGACGATTTGGCTGAGCTGGTTCTTCTCCATCTGACTACCGACCGGACCGACGGTGCCGCCGTACAGCGGTGCGGACTGCTGCTGTACTGGCGCAGGCGCAGGCGCGGGCGCACCGTCCGGCCCGCCCGCCTCTGCCGCTAACGGTGGGGCTGCAGGTGGCGCGGGTGCCGGGCCGGGGTCCGGCGCTGCAGGCGCCGGTGCACCCTGTGGTGCCGGCGGCGCGTTGCGGTCCGGCGGGCCGGGGAAGTCCGGTACCACCGGCACAGAGAATCGGGGCGGCGCGAAGTTGGGGCGGTTCTCGGTCACCCACGGTGGGACTCCCATGCCCATCGAGGCCAGGCCCGGCTTCAGATCGGGCGCGGTCGGGGTTTCCGGTGCGGTGCGGCAACTGGGCCCCTCTATGGCTCCGTAGCGTGGGCAGTCTGCCCGGGTGTACTGGCGCGACGGGTTGATCGAAATCACCGTACCGAGAGTCAGCAGGTGGGTCTCCGGGTTGTAGGCCTCGTCGTAAACCTTGTTGGCCAAGGCCTGCAATCGCGTTGAGATGCCATGGAATTCGCCGGCGTGATCAGCCAGCACACCCAGCCCTGGAGTCAGCCCGGTGCTGACTTCGATCATCCGGTCGGTCTGGTGCTCGAACGCATCAGCAAGGGTTCCGGTCGTGTGCAGCCCACCGGTCAGGAAATTCGTGAGCTGGGAACGCTTCTCGGCGAAGGTGCGCATCGGCTGTACCGAGCTGTCCAGCGCGGCGAACAGATCCGGCGACACCGTACGCAGACTGTCGGCGGCCGACTTCAGCGCCGACAACGTCGTCGGCCCGGAATCGTCGGAAGCAACCACCGAATTCAGTTGCTGCATAACCCTGTTGAGGTCGCCGCCGGCGTCGGTGAGCTTCTGCCCCCGACCGCGGGTGGCCTCCGACAGTGCCGCGAAGACACCGACATTGTTCGAATCCGGCGCCTGCCCAACGGCTTTGAGCAGCTGCCGCAGCTTGGCCAACACGTTCTGGAACAGCACAGTGGGCAAGGTCTGGTCTTCGAGAACGACGTCACCGGTGCGGATGGGCCGCGCGCCATTACCGTTCTGCACCAACTGAACAGCCGATACGGCGAACAGGTTGGCCGGCACCACTCGTGCGGTCACGGTGTCGGGAATCTGCGAAGCGAACTGCGGCTGGATGTTGACGTGCACCACGTTCGGTGAACCGTGCTGCGAGGGCGTCACGCTCGACACCATGCCGACGATCACGCCGCGGAACTTCACGTCGGAGCGCTCCGGCAGGCCGTCGCCGATGTTGATGAGCTTCAGGTCCACCCGGACGAAATCGTCCAACTTGCCTTGCGATTTCACCACCATGAGGACCGCGGCGATCGAGGCCACCACCGCGAAGCACAGGCCGATGACACCCAGCTTGCGGTCGGTCGAGCCCCGCGGGTCGTGGTCGAACGAGTTAGCCATCAGCCACCGAACCTTGCACCGCTGATGACGCCCCACAGCGCCATGGTGAGCAGCATGTTGACGATCATCACGACGGTGACGCTGCCGCGCATCGCCCGCCCGGCCGCCACACCCACACCCGCCGGGCCGCCGGAGGCGAAGTAGCCGTAGTAGCACTGGATGGTCGACGAGATGAACACGAACACCACAGCTTTGATCGTCGCGAACAAGACGTCCCGGCCCTCCAGGAACAGACCGAAGTAATGCAGATACGTGCCGGTCGACTGGCCGGCGATCACGCTGACCAACTGGCACGACAGATACGCCAGCGCCAGGGACGCGAGGAACAGCGGAACCACCGCGATGATCGAGGCCATGACGCGCGTCGCGACCAGGTAGGCCACCGAATTGATACCCAGGGTGTCCAGCGCGTCGATCTCGTCGTTGATCCGCATGGCGCCCAGCTGTGCGGTGAACCGGCACCCGGCCTGCGCGATGAAGGCCATCGCGATCATTGCCGGCGCCAGCTCTCGCGTCGTCGCGAACGAGGAGACCAACCCGGTGGCCGGCCCCAGGCCCAGCAGGTTCAACGCGTTGTAGCCCTCGACCGCGACCAGCGCCCCGGCCGTGACACCAAGCACGCCGGCGACATTCAGCGTGCCACCACCGACCACGATCGAGCCGTTACCCCAGGTGATGTCGGACAGCAGCCGCAGAAACTCCTTGCGGTAACGCAGCCACATCGTGGGCATGGCCAACAAGACCCTGCCGAAGAACTCGACCATGTGGCCGGTACGCCCGGCCGCCTTGAGCAGCCCGTTGCCGACGGCCGTGATCGGCCGCAGCGGTGTCGGGGTGAATGTTGATGGGGCGGCCATATCAGATCGACGTCTTCGGGAAGATGACGACGTACAGCTGGCTCATGACGACGTTGACGATCATCATCAGCAACACCGACTCCACCACGGCGGCGTTGACGGAGTTGGCCACACCCGCCGGACCACCGCGCGTATCCAGGCCCTTATGGCAACTGATCACCGCCACGATGACACCGAAGACGACCGCTTTGACCATGGCCAGCGCCAGGTCGCCAACCGTCGAGAACGACGAGAACGTCGCGATGAACGAGCCCGGGGTGCCGTTCTGCAGGTAGACGTTGAACATGTAGCTCGCCAGGTAGCCGACGAAGCTGGTGACACCGGTCAGCAACACACCGATGAGGACCAGAGCGACCAGCCTCGGCACGACGAGGCGCTGGATCGGGGACACCCCCATGACCTCCATCGCGGAGATCTCCTCGCGCATGGTGCGCGACCCGAGGTCGGCGCAGACGGCCGAGCCGACCGCCGTCGCGAGCAGCAGCGACGCGACCAGCGGGGCGCCCTGCCGGATGACCACCAGACCGGTCGCCGCACCCGACAGCGACGAGGCGCCCACCTGGCCGGCGAGCAAGGCAAACTGGATCGACAACGTCACACTGATCGGGATGGTCACCAGAACCGTTGGGGTGAAGGCGGTTCCGGCCATGAAAGCGGCCTGATCCAGGAACTCGCGCACCTGGAACCGGCCCTTGATGATGTCGAAGAACAGGTACTCCAGAGTCCGCAGCCCGAGCACGATCTGGCCGCCGGCGGTGCTCAGCGACGCGATCGGATGGTTCTGCAGGTACCGCCGGACCCAGTCGATGGCTTCGCCGATGGCAGCGCGGTTGGCCGCTCCGCCGGCCTGTGCGTCGTCCGTCATCGCGTCTGCTCACTCGAGTCGGACGCCTGCCATTCGGCGGCGATGCCACGGCACACCAGGTCGGTGGTTGCCCGCGTCTGCGCGACCAGTCTGTCGCGGTCGGGCTTCTGCCCATGACGCAGCGCGATCCCGAACGGAATCGCCACGATCGATTCCGCGGTGCCGTGGACATCGATGTCAGAACGGATGTAACCGCGAGCGATGCCGTCGCGGAGCATGGCCGACAACGACCGCACACCGCCGTCGAACATGTGGTGGAACTGCTCGGTCATCTGCTGGTCGACGCCCGCGGCCTCCATGACGATCAACTGCAACAGCCGCGGTTCTTCGGCAAGCACATCGGTATAAGCCATCCCGACCGCCATCACGTACTCGCGAAACTCCGTGATGGTGGCGAGGCTGCCGGGCAACACCTCCCCGATCGCTGACAGCAAACGGCCGTTGACGCGGCGCACGGCCTGGTCGATGATGTCGCGCTTATTGGCGAAATAGCGGTAGAACATCGAATGACCAGCGCCCAGCCGTTTGGCGATATGGCTGATCGAAGTCTGGTGATACCCGCGCACAGCAAACTCAGCCAACGCGGCGTCAATGACTTCCTCCCGCACCAACTCAGCCCGTTTCGCACGCTGGCGTTCCGCCATGGTCGCGCGCACCTCGCCTGTCACGCGGATCACAGTAGCGCATCAATTCCGGATTTGAGCACACTCTCCGAGAAACGGAATCAATTGTTTCAAACGTAAGTTTTGCGCTGTTTCGGTTTGATGGAATACACATCGAACTGCTGGCGCAGCACAGTAGGGCGGCCCGTCCGGCAATGGAGCGATTTCTACATCTTCATGAAGTCCCACAGGTATGGCCACCGCCGTGCTAACGGGTTGCGGAGCACCACCGGATCAGTCCAAGGACATCGACCCCTCCCACCCGCTGGGCGGCAAGGACGGCGGCCGCGACGGCGAGTGCACCCGCGACGGCAACAAATGGACCTGGGCGGTGTATTTCCCTCGGGGACAACAGGATTTCAACACCATCAAGGGCAAGCTGGAAGACGACATCGACGTTGCCCGCAAGCACAATCCGGTCGGAATCGCCTTCGTCACTAACCAAGAACTGCGGCTTGCCGAACGTCGAGACCTGGGTGAGCTCGGTGGCGACATCGCCATCGAGCGGTACCACTTGGAACGGCTGGCCACCATCTTGGACCGGCCGAAAATGGCATCCGTACGTCAGCAGTACCTCAAGATCGCTCCAGGTCGATCGCCCATGATCGTCAACGCGGCGGTCGCCGGCACCGCCGTCACGTTCTTCGGCGAGGATGCGGTGGTCGACCTGCTCGTGGACGTGCACGAGAACCAGGTCCGAGAACGTTCCGAAACGGCTAAGCAATCGAAGTCACGAACCCCGTCCATACTCGACAGGTTCAACCCAGCCGGGCTCTATCAAAGCCTCGGGATCGCCGAACCTGAACCGCCAAAAGTGTTGAGCGAAATCGAAATCGACGAGAGCGTCCAGGCGTACCGGGAAACGATCGAGGCCGACTGGAAGTGGTCGCGGGGCCATTTGGCTGGTGCGGCGTGCTCGGGTCTGAAGTTCACCATCGAAAACGTCGAAACCTCGTTCCTCAACAACGTCGAGATCGTGCTGACATTCACCGGAGCACGCGGTGTCGACTGGCGGGCTGCCGACGCCTTCGAACTCGACAAGATGCAGGACCGCCACTGGATGGCCCCGACGTGGGGCGGCGTCGCACCGCCGTATATCCCGAGGCGCCTCAAGAACTATCCGGTTACTTACGACCACAACGACGATGGTGACCTTGAAGTGACGATCACCCTGGATACGTTGCGGCCCAGGAAAACATGGACGAGCAGTGCCGACGACATCGTCCTCATTGCTCGTACCGACGATCTCGACGATGTGACAGCCACCTATACGGTCACCGCTGACGGCTACAACGAACTGTTCGAAGGTGGTCCGATCACCATTCCTGTAGAACGGGTTTCAGCTTTCAATACCCTCGGGGACCTGTTGGGTGTGGACGATGACGGCGACGACGAATAGGCGCTCGCTATATGGCGGTCGATAGGGCATCACCCATCGACGCGGCGCTCGCCATCGCCATCGACCGAACCGCATCATTACGGCTTACTTGCCCCAACATCGTGACAGCAGTACGCATTTGGTCCCCGACAAACACCGTCGGACCGTCGGTGAGATTCGCAAAGGCCTCGGCGACCACACTGTCGACGGTGTCGGCCCCGTTGGGGATCGCAGTGAGTGAAGCAAGCTGGCCGCGTTCGAATTCGAGTTGGCGAAGCGCCGGCGTATCCGTCTTGCCCAGAATCAGGCCAATGACATCAATTCCCTTGGGATTCAACTCACTCCACAACGCTTCAGCCAGAATCATGTCGAATGCCTTGCTCGGACCATATGCCACCATATTCGGACCACCCACCAGGCCGGCACCGGAGCCGAAGATGACAATGCCGCCCGTACCTCGTTCGACCATACGCGGCGCGAACTGATGACACAGCTGCATCAAGGTCACGCAATTACGTTGCACCAATGACTCTGACACTTCGATCGGTGTCTCCAGAAACGGTCTGAAGGTGGGATCGGCGCCAGCGCAGTACGCGAGGAAACCGATCTGCAGATCATGGGTCGCATCCGCGATTGCACGGGAGGCTTCGGGCGCAGAGAGGTCGACGACCAGCGTGCGCGTCTGCACCCCAGTCCGATCCGCGATGCCGCGAGCCACTTCATCCAACGCCGACTGCCGCCGGGCCACCAACACCACATTGAGCCCACGCTCAGCCAACGCCTCAGCGAAAGCCGCTCCGACACCGTCAGAGGCACCGGCTACAAGTGCCCACGGACCGTACTTCGATTCAAAGGTCATGACTCGCCAATTCTCTTGTACCGCTGGCATTGAAGGTCCGCACAATCGGGCAGACGCGAGTTACATGTGTACGACGGAACGACCGGCCACCGACCCTCCACCACATGTCACCATCGTGGCTACCAGTGCGATTGGCGCCAAATCGGCTTCCTCTTACAGATAACAATGCGAACTTGGCGAGCAGCGGGAGCACATGGCCCTCGCTGTCAGACAATCGATAGCTCTGAGCGCTAGGCGGCTGGCCATGGCACTGTTCCGGTGCGCCCTTAACCCGATGTTCAAAAGCTACAGGATTTCTTGACTCAAGCGGCAGCGCGTGTAGTCGTAATGACCTATGCGGCCGATCTCGAGAATGCATAGAGGCATCGCATTGCGGAAACGAAGTCCCCGGGCGCGATCGTGAGTTTGTTTTGATGTCAGTCAAACTGGGGCAAGGCCGCCGACAACCGCCGCGCGATCTCGCCGTACCGTTCGAAGCGGTCTGACCCGCCGAGGGCGTTGTAGAGCACGATGCGGGTGGCGACGCCGTCATATTTGGCAACGAGCTTGTCCGCCAGCTCATCCCAGGTGGATTCAGTGGCGAACGCGGCGATGTGGTCGTCGGTGATCTGCGCCATCATGCCTGCCATGTCGCCGGCTTTCTGCTTCTCCCGCAGGCGCGCGGTGGTGCCCTCGAAACCGGCCTCGTCCCAGATGAAGGCGTAGTTCGGGGTGCTGCCGTAGAAGCTCATGCTGGCCCGCACGAATTCACGCTCGTTGTGGCGTTCTTCGTCGGTGTCGCCGACAATCGTCATCGCCGGGATGATCGTGTCGATGTCAGCGGGGGAGCGACCCGCCTTCTCGGCACCGGCGGCGACATTGGGCAGTACGTGGCGGGCGATGTAGCCCGGCTCGCCGAGTGGGTGGATGTGCACGCCGTCGGCCACCTCGCCGGCCATGCGCAGCATCCACGGATTCACCGCCGCGATATCGACTTTGGGATCGGGGGCGTCGATGGGGCCGGGGCTCCATTGTGGGGTGATGAAGTCCAGGTCGTAGAAGTCGCCGTGATGGTCGAGCTTGCCGGTCCGGAACGCGGTGAAGCACGCTTTCACGGCGCGTACGTAGTCGCGCAGCCGTGGTCCAGGCTGTTCGAAGGGCATGCCGTAGCGACGCACCACGTGCGTGCGTACCTGGGTGCCGATCCCGAGGCGGAATTTGCCTCCTGTGGCTTCCTGCAGTTCCCACGCTGATGCCGCGGTGATGAAGGGACTTCGCGGGAAAGCTACTGCGACACCGGTGGACAGTTCGAGCCCGGGCGCAGCCTGGGATGCAACCGCTGCGCTCAGATAGGCGGTCCGGCCGGTCTCGGTCAGCAGGAGGCCGGAGAAACCGGCGGCCTGCGTGCGCTGGGCAAGTGCGCCCATCTGAGTCAAAGGCTGCGGAACGGTCATCACGTCGACGTGCACACTGGGAGCCTACGCGTTGGATGTTCGCGGCGGTGGGAAGTGCCGAGCGCCAATCTCCTTGTCGCGCAGTTCTGCCCGCACCCCCGGCATTTCGACCCGCAAGTGATGGCACCTCACCATAGGACCGATCACATCTCATTTATGACAGTTCCGGTGGTCTTGATGGTGACACTTCTGTCCCGAGGGTCGCCTCGAACGGGTCTCGTTCACGGCGTCGTTGGCGCGCATCGTCCACGAGTCGGGCGTGTGGCGCGTACTTGAGTCGAAGAAGTAGCCCGCTCGGCATGGCGGGCGGTCCGTGGGCGCATCAGATGGACTGTGTAAATCCTCTTAACGGAAGGATCGCAGGACGTGACGACATAAAAGGGCAATGGATGCGGCGCTGATTGCCGCCAGCCCTGCAGTCGAGATGGCCGACGCGCTTCGTGCTTCGGGGCAGTGCATGAACTGCCGGCGCTGATCGATGGCGGTGACCGGTGATGGCGGGCTGCTGCCGAGGTTGATCAAGCTCGTCCTTCAACGTGGGCTGGCGCCGAACTCCCTGCTCACCTTGGGGACGAGAACGGCGAGCTGATCAAGGGGCTGTAACGGCGGCCACTCAAGACGGTGCTCACCACGCCAGCCCGGTACTCTTGGACGTGCCGCGAGACCGCAGCGGTTCGTTGCCCCCGATGCTGGTACCCATCGGCCAGCGTGGTTAAGGCAGGCTCGATGGCATGGCCATCTCTCTATATGCGGTGCGGAATCAATTTGCGGGACATCCGATTTCGGATTTGGCTCGGCGATCGGGACGCAGGCATCGCGAGAGACGATCCCCAGTATCGTCGAAGAGGTCTCCGATGGGGTCCTGGCATGGCAGCGCCGACCGCCGGAATCGTCGTATCCGGTGATCTAGCTCGACGCGATGATCGTGAAGGTCAAAGACGGCGGCCGCACGCCACCAACGCCGCGCCACATCGCTGTGGCCGTCGATATGACCGGGATCAAGCGCGTTCGGGTGATCTGGGTTCAGCCGAACGAAGGCGCTTCGTTTTTCTAGGTGTCGGTATCCGCCGCTTTGGCCAACCGCAGGGTCAAGGATGTGTTGACCGTGCGCTGCGGCGGGCTCATTGGGTTCCCGGACGCGATCGCGACCATGCGGTCACACACCGCGGTGCAGACGTGCGCGGCGAATCTGAGCCGTAACTCGATGCGGTTTTGTGTCGGTGCCCCGGTTGAAAAGCGATTGCATTCCCTATGCTACTCAATGTAGCGTAGGGAAACTAACTGTACGGATTGTGCTGCTCGGAATGTGAACATTGACTGTCAGGTAGCCAGCGTTCCGGCACTCTCGTGAGTACTGGTGGATTACGCTGCTGGCTACGCTGAATACAGCATGTTGCTTCCGGCTTAGTGAGGATTCGCAGGTCGCGAGGCGGGCGTTCGCGTTCGACAGACGCGTCGATGAGTCTCCGCTGGAAGTAACGAGGAGTTTTCGTGCCCGGTTGTGCGACAAGGGAATCCCATTCGGCGTCATCGGTGCGGTGCCCTTGCCCGTCTTCGGGATAGCGAGCAGAGCAGCCGGCCCGCATTCGAGCGCCAGCGATCGTGGTACTTACCACCAGTGACGAGAAGAGGTCTTTGTGAGCATTTCGAATCCACCGGACGTGCAGCGGTTACCGTCGCACACTCCGACGTGTATGGGCTGTGGGCCAGACAATCCGCATGGACTGCACCTTTCGGTCTTCCGTCGAGGGGAGGAGGTGTACGCGGACGTCACATTCGATGAACGGCACGTCGGCGCGCCAGGTCTCGCCCACGGCGGGGCCATCGCCGCCGCGTGCGATGACTTGTTTGGCTTCACGTTGTGGATCGCCGGAACGCCGGCTGTCACACGCAGGCTGACCGTCGAGTACTTGCAGCCGGTTCCGCTGCATGATGCCCATAGGATCGCCGCGCGTATTACTGAACGCAATGGCCGTGCCATCCACGTCACCGGCGCCGGAATTGGTGCTGACGGCGTTATGCGCTTCACTGCTGAAGCGGTCTTCATAGCAGTGGAAGTAGGGCACTTCGCTGCGCATGGGGACATCAAGGGATTCGGCGAACTATTCGCGGAACTCGTTCGCCGTGCAGACAACGGGGCTCATCAACAGGAAGTGCAGTGAACCTGTTTGCGGCAGGCCGCGTTCGTGCCTTCCGCACCCGATCACAGACAGCCGTAATCGGTATGAGTTGAAACCATCGATGCGATCGCCTCGTCGTTCTTCTGGCAGCTGCGGCGCTCTAGAGTCCCGAGGGACAACCGCTGATTGGACTGGGACGATGAACAGGTCCGCGCACTTAGGCTCGAACAGCCGATTCGCCGACTATGGGTGGAGACCGAATAACCCGACGCTCATCAAGGCGAAGACAAGAGCTTTCGTCCCGGTCGACCAATTGGTGAGCGGGGTCGGTTCCCGGCTGCGGTGGCGCAGGGCATCGGCGCCAGCCGCAGTCGGATTCTCGTCCACCGGGCACCTTCGGTGCTTCGCCCATCGATTGGTGAGGTCCCAATTGTCAACCTTGGCGACCTGTAGGAATACGCATAGTGTTGTCGGTGGATTGCCGCTGGAGTTCGGTGGGGCACCTCGTGGTCGATCGTATTCGACATCATTCGTGTGATCGCAAAAGCGGACGGTTCCCCAGGCCATGTGTCTGGTGACCCCGTCGCGCACATCGCCTTCGTTGAATTACCTAGTTCGACGGAGCAGAACGAGTCGACCAGCTACATCACCGTGCATCAATCAGCCAGGTAACGCTGCGCGAGAATCTCGGCTAGTCGGCTCGTATGCACAATCACCTCGTCCTTCGACACATCGAGCAGCCCAGAATGCCACGCGGTGATGACTTCGACGAAACCTCCTACGGCAACCAAGGTATCCATGCGGAGCGCTGCCTCGTCTACGTCATCAAGCAAATGGGGTCGGCTTGCCTCCACGACGAGTTGCGTTGCGTCTTGCAGTGCGAGTGCGCGGCGATCCTGAAGTGGAGAACTGCCGACGTGGTGGGCGAGAAGAATGCTGGCTTGGCCTGGATCGGAAGCGATCCGGTCAACCACGATGGCGATCGCCGCGGTAATAGTCTCCATCGCCGGCCGATCGATTCGCTCGTTGAACAGCGTTGAGAGCTCGCCTAGCACCTCACTCCGGACACCGTCCCACGCTGCCACGAGCAAATCGTCGCGGGTCTTGAACTCTTCGTAGAAGTATCGGTCATTGAGCCCGGCGGTTGCGCACACGCCGCGCATGGTTACCGCAGCCCAGCCGTTCTCGGTCCATATTTCAGTCGCCGCCTCGATGAACCTCTGGCGCCGCTCTGCTCGCCGTTCCGCGCCTGTGCGCCCACCCCAGCGCTTGTTTTGAGACCGCACACCACCATCTTGACAAACGGGACAAGCGACCGACAAACTGGTGTCATCCGCCACCAATGGTGGCAGCCGCCACCAAAAGTGAGTTGCGTCGCAATCTCTCTGCGGCCGCCAAATCAAATAGGGAAAGGTCACATGAGATTGTCGTTTCTTGGCCGAACGCCAGGCCGGAGTTATGGAGCCGACGCTGTCGTGACGGGGGCGGGCAGTGGCATCGGGCGCGCCTTTGCTGTAGAGCTCGCGCGTCGCGGTGGCCGGGTGATATGTGCTGACAGAAATCTGAGCACAGCGCGCGCGTCGGCCGAACTGGTGCGCCAGGCAGGCGGCGAAGGCCTCGACATCGAATGCGATGTGACCGAACTTGACCAGGTACAGCAGCTGGCAAAGACAGGTGAGAGTTGGTTCGGAAAGCCCGCCAGCTTGGTGATCAATAACGCCGGAATCGGCGCGGGTGGCAACGTTATCGGTGCAACATCGATAAACGACTGGAATGCCGCGATCTCAGTGAACCTTTGGGGTGTGATCTACGGTTGCGAGACTTTTGTCCCTCGGATGCGCGAGCATCGCCGATGCGGTGTAATCAACGTTGCGTCCGCGGCAAGTTTTGGCGCCGCGCCGCGTATGGGCGCCTACAACGTGAGTAAAGCGGGCGTTTTGGCTCTATCAGAGACATTAGCAGCCGAACTTTCTGGTACCGATGTCAATGTCACCGTGCTTTGTCCGACATTTGTGAAAACCAACATCGTAGATAATCCTCAGATCCAAGAGTCTGCTGCCAGACTCGCGGGCACGCTGATGAAGTGGACCGGCGTATCGCCGGAGTCTGTCGCACGCAAAACACTCGACGCACATGACCGGGGGCAAATCTACGTCGTGCCTCAGATCGATGCAAAAGTGCTGTGGCAGATTAAAAGAACACTACCGAGCACTTTCACACGTGCATTGGGATTGATGGATCAAGTGGCTTCCTGGAAACAGATCGTCTAGAGAAAGCGGGTAAGGAAATGTCTTTCGCATATAGCGATATGCTCGAAACCATAAAAAGTAAGCAATGGGCGCTGGCGGATATCGATTGGGATGCTCCGGGTGCTGAGCTCATCACGGATGAGCAGCGCCCCAAGCTCAAGCAGTTCATGGCTGACGTAGTGTGGATTGAACATGTCGGAGCGCGGGCATTCGCGGCGATGGCACCAAAAGCTCCGTTCGAGGCTCTGGGTGACATTTACCGGTACTTTCACGCTGAAGAGCAGCGCCACGCCAACGTTGAGCTAGCACTCATGCGGCGGTGGGGGATGCTGGAAAAGGACGAAAAGCCCGTTCCGAACAAAAATATCCGGCTGGTGATTGAATGGCTAGATCGATATGCTGAAGCTCTACCATTAACGGTGATTGGTGCCGCGATTCCCGCTCTGGAAACCGCCCTCGACGGAGCTTTGCTCAAATTTCTATTGGACGAGGTCGCGGACCCGCTTTGTGCCGAGGTTTTCAATAAAGTGAACAGCGACGAGTCGAGGCATCTAGCTGTAGGTTTTCAGGTCCTCAATGATCTGGGTGCCAGCCCGATGCGAGTCCACGCAATCCAAACAGCTGGCGCGCTGATTGATCCAAGAATCCTGGCTGGCGGGTTACTCTATGTACCTCTCCTAACGCGAATGCTGATGAATCTCAATGCCATGGGCTTGTCGGAAGAAAAACTATACAACGCCGTAACACGTTACGCGAATGTCGGTGATCGCAGTGAACACACTCGGAGGGTTCCCGGATATCACATTCTGAAGGCTCACATGTCGTCTTCGATTAAACGCTCCCAACCCCTGCATTTCATATCACAGCGCCTGGGCGACGCAATCGATGTTTTCCCCGTTCGAGTTCTAGGTCGACCACCTTCATGGACTGACGAGCTGACTTATGAGCCGGTAGCGAAATGACAGAAGTAAAGACCACTCTAATAATTGGCGCCGGATTCGCTGGTATCGGCACGGCTGTTCGGCTGATTCAGGAGGGCATGGACGAATTCGTTATATTGGAGCGTTCCGATAGTATCGGAGGAACCTGGCGGGATAACAGCTACCCCGGAGCGGCTTGCGACATTCCTTCATTGCTCTATTCTTACTCCTTTGAACAGAACCCTTCCTGGTCGCAAGCGTACTCGGGTAGCGCCGAGATACTGCAATATATTGAACGAATCGTAGCAAAGTATGATCTTACTCGATTCATCAAATTTAGTTCTGAAGTGAGTTCGATTGAATTCGATGAAGAAAGCGCTACCTGGGTTGCTGACACACGGGATGGCCGGCGATACGTGGGTCGGTCGATCGTCATTGCGAGTGGGCCACTTGCGAATGTGAGTCTCCCGGACATCAGGGGTATTGATTCATACGAAGGCAAAAAGATGCACAGCGCTCGCTGGGATCACGCCTATGACTTTTCAGGCAAACGTGTTGCCGTGGTCGGAACAGGTGCGAGTGCAGTCCAGATTGTGCCAGAATTGGTAAAATGCGCTAAATCAGTCAAGGTCTTTCAGCGAACGCCCGGTTGGGTTCTACCAAGGCCGAATTTCACGCACCCGGGCTGGTTGCGATCCATGTTCCGTCGTTCGTCTTCACTCGAACAAGCTGGGCGACAGATATGGTTTTGGGCGCACGAGGTCATGGCTGTCGGCATGGTGTGGGATACGGCTGCAACGACAGTCATCGAAATAGCGGCGAAATCTAATCTGCGTCGGCAGGTGAAGGACAGCTGGCTTCGACGGCAGTTGACCCCTAACTTCAGGCCGGGGTGCAAACGGATGCTGATGACCAGCGAGTACTACCCAGCCCTGCAAGCTAGTAATTGCAAGCTCATTAGTTGGCCAATTGCTACTCTGGCTCCTAACGGTATTCGGACAGCCGATGGTGTCGAGCATGAGGTCGACTGTATAGTTTTTGCAACCGGATTTGATGTCTGTAAGCAAGGCACACCCTTCCCGGTGCGAGGTCTAAACGGGCGAAAGCTAGACGATGAATGGTCTCGGGGAACGTATGCCTATAAAAGTGTGAACGTCGCCGGCTATCCGAACCTATTCTTCACTTTTGGACCGAATTCCGGTCCTGGCCATAATTCAGCTCTTATCTATATGGAAGCGGCCATCGACTACATCGTCAAGGCGATCAAAGTGCTCCAAGCTCAAGGTGTGCGCACTCTAGATGTTCGAAATGACCGGCAAAGTGCCTACCACGCGGACATCCAACGTCGTCTTAAGCGGACGACTTGGAATTCAGGATGCACAAGTTGGTACCTAACCGAGGACGGCTACAACGGTACGATGTATCCGGGTTTTGCCACCCAATTCAGAAGAGAACTCTCTCAATTCGACATGCATGACTATATCGTCACTGGCAATGACGGATAGAAGCCGATCATTCGGCGCTTCTCAAAAAGCGTCGGATGACAATGCCCATAGATCAGTCTTAGGAAGCGATGAATTTATATGCAGGTCTTCGATAGTGAGATAATAATCGTGGGAGCGGGCTTCTCGGGTATCGGCACCGCGATCAGCCTGCAAAAGGCGGGATTTTCCGACTTCTTAATCGTAGATGATGCCGGCGGTGTAGGTGGCACTTGGCATTGGAACACTTATCCCGGTATCGCGGTGGATATTCCGTCGTATAGCTATCAATTTTCCTACGAAAAACGGGCTGATTGGTCGCGAACATATGCACACGGAAATGAGCTCAAAGACTATGCGGTCGAGTGTGTAGAGAAGTATGGGCTTGCCGAAAAAATTCGCTTCAATACGACCATTATTGAAGCTTGTTATGATGAGTCTGTAAATCTATGGCAATTGCTGACTGCGGCTGGGGAGAAGCTAGCCGCACGTTTCGTCATCAACTGTTCAGGTGTTTTGAGTCGCCCGAAATGGCCGGAGATACCGGGCGTTGCAAGCTTTGCTGGTGTCACCCTGCACACCGCTCGATGGGATCATTCTAAGGACGTCGCGGGCAAGAGAGTGGCAGTCATCGGTACGGGAGCTTCAGCGGTACAGCTGATTCCTGAAGTCGCCAAAACTGCGGCAAGTTTGACGGTGTTTCAACGTACGCCCATCTATTGTTTGCCTAAGCCGGATTTTCGGGTACCTAGGTGGGCTCGCGCTGCATTACGCCATTTTCCGGGCGTGCAGTTTGCCACGCGCATAGGTAGTCAAGCATTTGTCGAGCTGACGTTTCCAATCGCGGCTCACTTTCACACTATTCTTCCCATGTCGACCGCGATGGAGGACCTCGCGAAGCGCTATATGCGCAATCAAGTAGATGACCCATGCACGAGGGAAAGTCTTATTCCAAAATATGCTCTCGGATGTAAGAGGCCTAGCTTCCACAATTCATATCTAACGACTTACAATAGACGCAATGTTTCGCTCGAAACGGATGGAATCTCATACATAGATGGCCAATCAATTCACACGATCAACGGTGAAACCTATCCGATTGATGTTCTAATACTCGCGACGGGTTTCAAGGTGATGGAGCCGGGCAACATGCCGACATATACGCTTAAAGGCCTCGGTGGACTCGAACAGGCGGCTTGGTGGGGCGAGCACCGCCTCCAGGCTTTTGAGGGCGTGAGCGTCCCGGGATTTCCGAATCATTTCAACATCTTTGGTCCATATGGTTACAACGGTTCTTCTTATTTCGCCTTAATCGAAGCGCAGAGTCGGCACATTGTCCGATGCCTTAGGCATGCCCGCGCGTCGGGATCGAATTATATAGAGGTCACTGATGAGGCCAATGATCGGTATTTTGCTGATGTGCTCCGGCGACGCCACCGACAAGTTTTCTGGCAACCCACCTGTTCGGCGGCAAATAGTTACTATTTCGACCAACATGGAGATGTGCCGCTCCGCCCGTCGACGACACTCGAGACATCTCTGCGTAGCCGAACCTTTCCATTGTCTAGTTACCGATTTGACAGGCGAGGGTCGGTGGCCTCGTCGTGACGGATATGAAGGCGCCGGACTGGCGGCCCAGCATCGCGAGCTACTTGCTCGCTCTCTCGTCTCAGATTACGATTCGCCCGCTGGCCAGAGTTCTCCCTCCGAATGCCTATGGGATTGCTGTCTTGGATCGAGTGCTGCGTATGGCACTTGCCACCTCGTGGCCACGCCGTGGGGTGACAGTCGAACAGGTGGATGCCCAGTTTGCTGGAAGTCGGATTTGCGGGGAATGGGTCACATCGTCCGCTGTTGATCCTCACGCACCGCCTGTGCTCTATATTCACGGCGGCGCCTATTCGATGTGTTCTCCAGGTACGCATCGCGGACTTCTCGGTGAGCTGGCCTCAGCTAGCGGTCGGCCGATCTTCGCCGTCAAGTACCGACTAGCGCCGCGCTACCCGTACCCGGCCGCAGCTGACGACGCATTGAATGCGTACCGCTGGCTTGCGCATCGGTCGAGTTCATCTGGAGGGCGAGATTCTGTGGCTTTGGCTGGAGATTCCGCAGGAGGGCAGCTCTCGATGGCGACTGCGCTAAGCGCGCGAGACGAGATGCTGCCAGTCCCGGATTCGTTGCTCCTGATGTCCCCGGTGCTGGACCTCAGCTGCAAACTAGCGCGAGCACGCGAAGTCCGGCGCTCAGACCCTTTCGCGTCTGCACGGTCGGCGGCACGGGCGCTCCAGTTGTACGTAGCTGGGGCAGATCCCAGCGATCCTCGAGTTAGCGTGCTTACTGCCGACCTTTGCGGCATGCCACCGACCTTGATTCAAGTCGGTGGTCGAGAAATGCTGATCGATGATTCGCGGACGCTCGGAAAGTATCTTCGAGCCGACGGCTCATCGGTCGAAATCCAGGTGTATCGAGGACAAATTCACGTTTTCCAGGCCATGTTCAGAGTTTTGCCCGAGGCGCGCGAAGCGATTGAATGTGCAGGTAGATTCCTCAAAGAAGCTGCGTCGAAATGAAAAGCGCCGAACTAGTGATTTGATGTAAATTTCAGTAACCTTTTGGTCTCTGTCGAAATATGGTGAAGGTTTCTTTCTAAACGGCATGGATGCGATCCGGTGCAGAT
>NZ_JAYXBQ010000009.1:0-30411 GCF_039668335.1 Mycobacterium sp. SM3041
ACGCGCTCGATGTCACCGGGGTTGCAGTCCAACGCTTCGCTCAGGACGGTGTCGGTCACGTCGCGGTGCCCGAGATGTCGGCGCATCCGCTGCCCGATTGGGGTGTCGGGGTGAATGACTTCTACGCCGAAGGTGCGGGCGCGGGTATCGAAGGCCAGCAAGAGTGTGTCGCCGTCTTTGGCCGACACGACGCCAGCAGCATCACGTAGGGAGCCAACTCGAGCGCCATGTGTCGACGTCAGTGGCCACGTCACCCGCACGATGCACTGGGGGCCGGCGAACTGGCGATCTCCAGACGGTTTGATTCCGAGTGCGGTCGCGGCCGCAACTGGCAGTGCTAGCCCCGAACCGCGCAGCAGCTCCCGTTCGACTGGTATCGATAACCGGATTTCGTTGTCCCCGTTGCGGAATGCGCCCCGCACGCTGTTCAGATCGGGGACTTTTGGCCAGCGATCACCTGCTTTGCGGCGCCTGATGATGCCGTCTTTGATGATGAACGCCAGCGTGTGCGTGTACGAGAAAACTGACGCCTCGGCGACGTCGGGAAAGCTGGTTAGGACGTCGGCGGTGAGCTCGTCAACACGGATGCTGCCGCCGGCGCGGTCGATGCGGGTACCGATAGCGGCGGCGATTCCGGAGTACTCCTCGACGTCCCAGACCCGCAGCCCCCACCGACGCCGGCTGGTGCGGATGAAGCGATTGTCCTTGTACAGCAGGGTCTTCAACGACCCCTCGGTTTGGTCGATGTCGGATCCGATCGCGGACAGAATCTCATCGATCGTGGCGGGGGTGCCGCGCATGTGCAGCACGGCCGCGGCTCGGACCGCCGCCGTGTCGCCCCACGGGACGTACTTCCCGCCGTACCGCTTCACCTGGACGTGGCTGCTGGCGTAGGCCGCGGCGCTGGCCGGGGTCATGCCGCTCTGTTCGAGGGCCTGGTGCAGTTGGGCGGCCGGCGGTGCCCCGTAGCGGGCGAATACAGCGTCGGCTGCTGCCGCGGCCCGTTCTTGACCACCTGCGGTCTGCCACCAGTCACCGGCCGGTGTGTACGGCCCGGCCACGTACAGCAGCATGTGGGCTACCTCGCTGCCCGGCTTGATACCGCGCTGCCGCAGGGCGGCGGTCACCGCTCTTGCCGGGGTGTACGAACCCAGTTGGCCGGCCAGCTCTCGGGCGCACTCCCCGACTTCCCGATGAGCTGGGTCGGTGAGCAGTTCGGCGAATCTGGCCTGCACTCGCGGCAGGTTCCTGCTCACCCAGGCCCAATGGACGCCGAGCTGCTCGGCGATGTCTTGGATGGTGCACTGCTGCGCCCCAAACAGCCGCCCGGACAGCATCAGTCGGTCTGCTTCGCCGAGCTCGTCGAAGAGGCGCTGGGTGGCAGCGGCCGCGCCGACCCGTGTGATGGCCGCCGGCATCCGGTAACGCTTCACGGTGTCCTCGGCCGCGTCCACCAGCGCCAGGACCGTCGCGTCGCCGGCGTATGGATAGCTCAGCAGTGATTGCACCGTCTCGCCGGCGATGTCGCCCCAGGTGGAGAATTCGGCGCCGAAGGCGGTGCGGGCCCGTACTGGCATACGCGCGTACGGGATGGGTGCTCTACCGATTGCGTCGAGGCCGGCAACGAGCTCACGCAGCGGCGTGTCCGCGGCCGTCTTAAGCCATTGGTCGGATCGCACCGCCGCATTCCCCCCTCGATTGGTGCCTACCACGACCGTTCGTGGCGGGCTGTCTATCCATTTTCCCCTGCGCTGGGCGCCCTCAACACACTAATTGCGCCGGGCTACGCAACTGTGCGGCAGTTATCGCATTCCCATCCGCGCTCGCACTTGGTACAGGTGTGCCGCTCCTCGCAAAGCCAGCAACGTTGGTTGCGCTTACGTTCAGGCTCTGCCGGCCGTGGGTCAGCGATCGGTCGGGACATGTCCTCCGGCGCGATGGCGCGGGCCGCGCATTCGTGCTGCAGCATGTATCGATGTCGGATCGCGTCGTCGCGAGCGTCTTGCTGTTCGGCTGTCATCGCCGGCCCGGCGCCTATTCGGAGGAAATCGCTGCACGTGGCCAGGCATTCGTCGCAGGGTCGGCCTTGCTCGCTGCTGGGGTTGGTGCAGCCCGGCAGAATGCACCTCGGCCTTTTCGCGGTGGTCATCAAGCTCGCCTCCATCGTTCGGTCGTTCAGCTGGCGGTCGTCGCGGCAGCCGCGGCCTGTTCACGCATGGCCCACAGGTCGCGCAGGTGGCAAGCGCCGATCGTGCCGTCGCAGGGTTCGCCGTGTTCGGCGCAGCCGCTGCCGGCGACGATGCCACGGCGCCACCGCAGCGCCCACTTGACGCAGTTGGAGCAGCTGGTGTGGGCGCACCCCGGCAGACGCGGGTTCTTTCGAGCGTTGAAGCTCCACCCCAGGCTGTCCGCGCTGCACAGCAGATCGCCATAGAGCTTGAGCCCCAGGGTCTTTACCCCGAACCCGTGCAGCGGAATTTCCGGGTCACGGTCGCGGATCGCTTCGAGAATGTCGCGGATTTCGCCGGTGTGCTGGCGCCGGCACACCGAGCCGACACCGACCAGCGGGTAGTTGGACAGGTCGACGCCGGCCGCGGCGTACATATCCGAGCACTGCAGGTACGTCTCGGCGGTTTGACCGCCTTGGAGTACAGGCATGAACGGTGACTCGGGGTGCCACTGGTCATCGCTGTCACGCCAGAGTTGTTCGAGCAGAACGAAGTTGGCGACGGTGCGGCGCTGGTGCTCCAGAACGGTGAGACCTGTCTTGGCGAGCATCGATTCTTCACACATCCAGTCCATCGGGCTGGCCCACTCGAGGTTGCCTATCTGCCGGTCGTAGCGCTTCACCGCGGCCACGTAGTCCTCGGGGGTGGTACGCCACCCCCCATACAGGGACAGCTCGGAGAATCCGCCGCTGTCCAGCGCCCAGCCCATCCGCGCTTTCGGCAGGGCCTTCCGGCGCGCGAGGCGCCGGTGAGAGACAAACAGCGGCACACCAACGTGATTGAGCCAACCGTCGATGTGGGTACCAAGGTAGAAAATTGGTGCAGTGGCCATGGAGACCGTTCCCCTCGCTGGGATTTTCGAGCCCGCCCCAATGGCTTGCTCCGCGATAGCGAGACTACACGGCGCTACCGACAAATCATGAAACCGGCTCCCCACCAACGCCATAAAGCTGTGTCGGCGCTGGTGGTCAGCGACATCTACTTCAACGTCGTGAGGGAACTCAATGCGTTCGAGGCCAACCCGGCACCACCGCCACCGGCCACGGCCAGCACGACCGCGCTCAGCACCAGGCGGCTGACCCGCTCGATCGCGTGCAGCACTTTGGCGGCCACGATGCCGGCGCCGGCACCGATCATCACCGCGGTGCTGTGCTCGGAGATGAAGCTCACGATGTCAGTCACGTTGTTACCTTCCGGTGGTTCAGGCCGCGCCGGCCGGGGCAGGCACGACAGCCGTGCGGGCCAGGACGCCATCCGCGGATTCCTTGATGGCCTTGACCTCTCGGTGGTGAAGACCAGTGGAATCGGTGATGCTGCGGCCAGATTCGTTCTCGTCATACATCCGCTGCAGGACTTCCCCGAGCTTCCCGGGGCTCAGGTCGGCGACCTTGCGGTAATCGGAGACCTCTTCGCGGACCACCGCCGCGATCGATTCCCACCACAGCCGTCGTTCAGCGGGGGTGCTCGGACCGTTGTTGGTCACAGCTGCCTCGACCGCGGCCGCGACCGGCGTCGACGGTGCGGAGCTCTCGGCGGCGCCGGCTTCCGGCTCGGTGAGCGACAGCAGACCCAAGGTGGAGCAGATCAACGACAGGTCCACCGCCACGGGCCAGAGCCAAGCGACGCTGCCGAGCACGCCCAGCATGAGCATCAGATCACGCAGGGAGAAGAACGACATGGTGAACGCGCACACCGCGACACCGACCGTCAGGAGCATGCCGACCCCGAGCACGATCGCGTCAACGAGTCGGTAGTCACGCCGGCGGGTGCGGATCAACAGGGCAACCGAATGCGTCGAACCCAGCAGGACCGCGGGAGGCACCGCGGCCGCAATCGCCGCCAGGAACCGCCGATCGACCGGTGCGCTCATCCAGGCATGGATGACGTTGCCGCCGATCGACACCGCCATGGCGAACAGCAACCACCCCCAGAAGAACTGGCGGGCCTGGGACCGGGCGCGCTGCTCGGGCGTTTTGGCCGGCGCGGCCGGGCCCGGTGCCGGGGCGGCAGCAGCCGGGATGTCGACCTGGATAGGGGCCGACGCTGGCGCCGCTGCCGGCGCACCGGCCGGCAGGGCGGTGGTGGCTACCGTCGTCGCCACGGTGTGGCCGTTGCGGGTGGGGGCGTCGTCGAGGACGGTCATGTCGAGCTACTTCCCTTCGTATGGAGGTGGAGCGACGTCGGCCGAGGGTGGCCCGAATCGGTTTGCAGCGCAATGCAAATCGCGTGCGTTCGGGCACGATGGCCGGAGCGTAACAGGTCGGGTGGACACGGTCGATAGATCGGTTTGGGGCCAGGTCAGCAGGGCTTCGCCCCGGCCAGTCAGGCCGGGGCCGCGGTTTTTGGGCGGTCATGCTTGCGGGCTTTGGCCGTGCTCGTGACGCTGACGTACTGCCCGCACTCCGGGCAGGTTCCGCGGGGGCTGCACAGCCGCAGGTTGGCTCCGGGCACGTACTTGCGCGAGCCCGGGCACTCGGATGGGTCGAGCGGCTTGGGCGCTTTGGTGGTCCATTCCACGGGTGCCGAGGGAAAGCACTTGCTGCACAGAACGGTGCCATAGGCCGCGACGGCGTCGGCCTCGGACTCGCCGGAAAGGTCGGGGAGCCAACCGATTCGGGTGGTGATGCGCAGGCTGTGGCACATCGTCGAGCTGTGAATGTGCCCGCCCTGCACCACGAAAAACCGGCTCCATTGGCCGTGGGTGAGCCACACCTCCTCGAGCTGCTCGACCACGGCACGGGCAGCGGTGACCGCGTCACGCGTCGCCTTGTGAGCGGCCAATGCATCGGCGGCGCGCTGTGGTGCACGTTCCAGCCGCCACGCGGCGACCGGGCCGAGGCTTTCGACGTTGCCGCCGGCCACCGCCTCGGCCGCGGTGGTCGCGTCGGCAAGCGTCATGGTCCAGGTGAGCTCACTGCTGCGGCCGCGGCCGCGGCGCCGCTCGGTATCCCCGGCTGCGCGGTGAATGTCGTTGGCTGCGTTGTTCGCCCGGACCTGCGCGGTGTACAGGGTGGCCGCGGCTTCGGCCAGTTTCGCGTCGTGTGCTTTGGCCTGGGCCTTGGTGTAGGTGGTGGCGGTGCTGTTCGTGCTCATGTCTCCATCTTCACCACAAACTATTAATTGAGTCAACCGTTACTGTTGATCCAATCAATAGTTGTCGGGTATCGTGGCATTCGCCAGGTCGTCACACAGAAGGGATCCGAGACCATGAGCGTCATCACCGCCGTACCCATCAGCAGCGACGATCCCCGCGTGTACACCGACCCGTACCCCACCGCCATCGGCTCCGACGTGGTTCGGGAGGACTGCTGGAAGTGCGGCGGCGACGGCCTTTTTCACGGCGTCTCGGGCTGGAAGATCAAAAACCCCCGCGGCGCCGGCGCCATCAAGGGCTGCTTCGCCTGCATGGGCGCCGGGTACCGCCTGGTGAAGGTGTCCACCGTCCGCGCCCGGGTCCGCCGCAACGTCAAAGCCACACTGCGACACGACCAAGAGGTGGCCAACCACGCCGCCAATGCCGCGCGTTACGCCGCCGAGGAGTACGCCGCGGCCTGGGATGAGGCCCACGCCGAGCAGGCCTGCCGCGACGCACTGAACAACACTCCTGCTGGCGCCGTCGGCGACAAACTGCGCGACCTCACCGGCCGCGTCGAGGTCGCCATTTCGTTCGAGGTAGACGGATTCCGCGGCTACGGCACCGATTACAAGCGCCTGGTGGTTCTCAAACTCCCCACCGGCCAAGTCCTCAAGACCACCGGAACCGGCTCCAGCCTGTTCGGAGTCGACCGCGGCGATCAGGTCACCATCGTCTCGGCCACCGTGTCCGGCACCGGCGACTACAAGGGCCAGCTGCAAACCGTGCTCACCCGCGCCAAACTGCGCGTCGACGTCCCCGCCCACGCGGCCGGCGACGCACCTGCCGAGGCCCGGCCCGCATGACCCATACCATTGAGCCGATCAACAGTTATGGTTCGCCGGAGACGGCGGCCCGGACAGAAACGGCACCGATGAACTGGACCTCGTACCTGACCTACACCGCGCCAGGCCTGTCCCCCGCCGACACCGACGCACTGCGCGACACCATCGGCGCCGTCGACCTCAACTACGACCACAGCGACGGCAGGCTGCAGGTGACACTCGAGGTGGATGCCGACACGCTCGATCAGGCCACCACGGCCGTCCTGGGTACCGCAGCGGCCGCCACCGGCCTGCTCAAGCCGACCCGCCTGTATGTCTTGTCCAGCGCGGACGCGGCCGCCGAGAAAGCCCATCCCGCACCTATCGACCTCGACCTGATCGGCCTCACCGAGGTCGCCGCGGAGCTGGGGGTGTCACCGCAGCGCGCAGACAAGCTCGCCGCCGGCCCCGACTTCCCCCGCCCGGTCCTGCAGACCCCCACCGGCCGGCTCTGGACCCGGTCGTCCGTGCGTGCCTTCAAGAACGTCTGGGACGAGACCAAAAATCCACGGGGCGGCCGACGCCGCCGCACCACCATCACCATCGAACAACACTGACCCCCAACGTCATTCACTCCACAGGAAGGTTCCACCATGACCCACCACCTGCTGATGGCCGCCCACCACTCCGACCCGTTCCAGCAGTTCATCAACGCCATGTTCCGCGGCGCCGGCTACCACATCGGCTACGTGTTCGCCTTCGCGATCGCCGCGATCGTCGCCGGCTACTTCCTGGTGAAATTTCTCCGCAGGGACCGGGGCGTCGATCCGCGTACGGGGCGGCGGTAAGCCATCATGGCGCGGCTGATGAGCGTGGCACTCACCACTGACGCGGTGCGCTCCCGACGCAAGACGGTCACCCGCCGCGTCGGATGGCAGATGCTCAATCCTGGCGATCAGTTGACCTTGTGCCCCAAAGTCCGCGGGCGTCGCCGCGGCGAGCAGCTCGACCGCATCGTCACCGTCGACGTCGTCGCCGTGCGCCGCGAACCCCTCAACACCATCACTGCCGAGGACGTCACTGCCGAAGGCTTCCCCGGCATGTCGCCGGCCGAGTTCGTCGAATTCTTTTGCGCCACCCATCACGGTGTCACTCCAGATACGGAGATCACCCGCATCGAATGGCGTTATCCGCGGGTGTGCCGGGCCTGCGGCTGCACCGACTACGCCGCGTGCGACACCGTCATCGGCCCGTGCGCATGGCTGCACGCTTATCCCGACAACACCGGGGTGTGCACGGGCTGCGCGAGCTCGGTGGGGGCATCGTCGGCGTGACCTCACCGCTGATCGTCAGCGCCGAAACACGGGCCTGGGCGCAGACCGCCAACTACACCATGGCCGAGGACGAGGACGGCACCGTGGTGTTCCGCTCCGAAACCGATAGTTCCGCACGGTATTTCATCCGCCGACGCGGCGTCGACCGCCTGCAGCTGAGCCAGTCCGATGAAGACGACGGGGAGCGTCCAGTACTGTTCGTCGCCCAGGCCGAGGTCCTGGAGCGCTACCTGTTGGCACTGTTTGTTCTATAGCCACTGACTTGTTGTTGCTATGCTCGCTCCACCCTCGGGCTGGGAGCCAACATGCAGACATGGTCGGTGGTTCGCTACGACATCAACGTGCTCGCTCACGGTTGGCCGACGGAGATCACGGGCCCGATTCCTGACATCGGCGACGTGTTGTCGCGTTGGAAAGACGTTGATGGACAGCGCTTTCTCATACGCAGCGACGGGTTTGTCGATGTTCGAGTCAACGCGTTCTTGGCTTCCGCTCGGATGCGAGTGCTTGCGAGTAACACAAACCGTGACTACGCACAGTCGCTGTGTTTGTGGCTGAACTTCTTGCAGACCAGTGGACGCGTGTGGTCTGAAGCGACCGAGGAAGACACAGAGGATTTCGAGTTCTGGAGGCGCACCGACCCGAACAACCTGACTCCTGTTGGCGCTTCGGCTTTTTCGAAGGATATTGCGGCGTGCAAGAAATTCTATTCGTGGGCCGCGGAGCGGTTCGCAGATGTCGTCGACATCTTCCTGTCCGTTGATTCGCCGCCGTCTAAGCGGTCGGCCAGAGTTCGATGGCTCGATCCTGCCGCGGTAGATCGTTGGCGCGATGTTGGGTTGCGTGGCCGGGATCTTCGGGGCCACAGGGACCGATCGTGCCGCACCCGCAATGAGCAGCGCGATGTCGCGTTTTTCGACGGACTGTATGGAACGGGGTTACGGCTGTCGGAATGGGCTTCGGTCACGATCGATGAACTTCCAACACTGGGTGTCGACCGGCCCTTCTATAAGTGTCACTTGGCCGACAAATGTGCCAAGGGTGGCTATGGCCACCCGTATTGGATGCCGCGGCACGTGCTGGCGGGGATTTGTGCGTATGTGGAGGGTTCCAGGGCCCGGGCTGTTCGCGGCGCCCAAGAGAGCGGTCGCTACGCGCAACTGGGCGACGCGATCGTCGTGGGCGTCGCGAAGCGACCAGGAACGGTAAGACTGCCCGACGGTAACGGTGGATTCATCGACCGCGCTTGGAACACGACCGGTCCAGCGTTGCGCCGCAGGCTATTTCGCCGCACGCAAGCTGGTCTGGAGCCATTGTGGTTGTGGCTGAACGAAAATGGTCTCCCGCGCGACGCGCACGGATGGCACCACACGTTCGCTGCAGCGAACGATCGTATCGCCGCACTGGGTGTGGAGAACTTCACCTGCACACCGCATATGCTGCGGCACTCCTTCGCCCTGCGGTGGTTCTCCATTGGGAAACTGGTCTATTCCTCGAGACTCGGTCACCTCTCAGAGGAGGAGGCCCGTGATTTCCGAGTCCAATTCGGTGATACCTGGCACCTGGTGCAGACGATGTTGGGGCACCGGCATGTCGAAACTACCAGGAACGTCTACCTGGAACCCTTCCGGGCGCTCGACGTCGAGGTGTTGCTTGCGCAGACCCAGGGCTTACCGGTGGCGGGATTGATGGCCGAACTTTTCGGCGGCCACGCAATGGTCCTCGGAGACCCGGTGGCGCGCAAATGAGTCGGCGTGGTCGCGCCGCTCGGCTTCCCGAACCAGCACACGCAACACCGCGCGGTGTTCTCGCCGACGGAACGACGGTCCGCTGCTTCGAGGACGGCAACAGTCAGCCAAAAGACTTCGACTGTTCACGTTTGCCGGTGAGCCCGGAGCTGCAACGCATGTTTGCCGAGGCGTTCGCCAAACGCACAGGCCCGGGCGGCACTTTACGGTCGATGGCGTCGATCGGCGACGCGTTTCGAGCGATGCACCACTTTGCGCAATATCTTTCGGGTCTACCGCGTCCACCCGTGAGCCGATCGGGCCTGCGTCCGCGCCACATCGACGGCTTCTTGGCCGAGCGTCGCGCTGCGGGTGCCATCTGGAAGCTCACCGAGGAGTCGCGCGGAGTGAAAATGACTCTGCGCCAGCTCGATTCGTGGAATCCGGACATGGTGGCCAAACTCGCCGAGCCCCATCCGCGACCAGTGCGGTCCGGTAAGCGTCACCAGAGCTACAGCCGTACCGAATTCCAGCGGATCGCCGCAGCGGCGCGCGCCGACCTGCGGCGGGCCGCGCAACGCATCCGAGATAATCGTGCGTTGTTGGAGCAGTACCGATTGGGCCAGTTAGATGATCCGACCCGCCGACTCGAATTGCTCGACTATGTGGAACGGCACGCCGACGTGCCACGCCGAGGCGGCGACTTCCCGAGCAAGGCGCAGTTGACTGCCAAGTGGGTGCGCGGTTTCGGAGGGACCCGGGACATCATTCGGTGGGCACATTTGAATCCGCTGGAAGTCAGCGCCGGTGCCGTGTTGTTGGCCGTGCTGACCGGGCAAAATCCGTACGTCATCATGAAATGTCCTGCTACACATCACCGCGCCGACGGCGATGCGGGCGGACCGAAGACCGCCATTGTCGGGATGCGCAAGCCCCGTCGTGGCAGCCGCGCCGACATGGACGTCGCACTTGCCGCCGTTCCAGATTGGATCAGCATCCCCGACGACCCGACCACGCTGTCGCGCCGCGATGAACTGCACACGGCCTTCGGTGTCTACATGTTGTTGTATGAGCTGACCGCATCGACGCGCAGAATCGAAGGCAGTGGCCGGTTGATGGTTGCCTACTGTTCAAATGGCGCCCATGGTAGGGGTATCCGCGCGCATGGATCGGCTGAAGGATGGATACGGCCATGGTCGCGACAACAGGGGCTACTGTGCGATTCTGTCGAGGGCGTACCACCCAAGCCACTCGAGGTGTCGCTAGTTCGACTACGAATGACTTACCTTGAGCTACACCAGAAACCGGTGGCGCACACCGAACAAACCCTCATTGACGACTATCTGGGGCGAAACCGCGGCAACCTGGTTGAATACCGCCGAGTTGTCGCCGATGCCTTGAGCGAACAGGTCGCCAAAGCCCGCGCCTTGCCCGTCATGTCCGCGCTGTCGGCGGCCGAAGTTGCTCAGGCGCACGCCGATCCGACGGCGTTGGCATCGGAATTATCGTTGTCCCACACCGATGTTCGCCGCATGCTCCAGGGCAAGTTGGACACCGTGATGAATGCCTGCATCGACAATCACCACGGACCCTACGGTGACCCGGGCCAGCCGTGCCGCGCCTCATTCATGCTGTGCCTCAGTTGTCCATGCGCTCGCGCGTTGCCTCGGCACCTGCCCGTGCAGACCCTGGTGTTCGATCGTCTGGCTGAACGTCGACACCAGATGACCCCGCTGACGTGGACGACGCGTTTTGCCCTCCCACACGCCCAGCTATCCGATCTGCTGTCGAATTATGACGAAGACCAACTCAGCGCAGCGCGCGCCGCCACCACCGATGACCATCGCGAGATCGTGGACCGATTCCTCAACCGGGAGTTGGACATGCGATGACGACACCGCATCGGCGCGCTACGCGCCACCACGACCAGGTTGAATGTCCCGACCCGACCACACCGGTTCTCCTGCGGCGCGTATTACGCCCAGATGCCGACACCGCTGTGCTGTCTCGGTATGCAGACGATGTGTGGCGCTTCGATCACGGAATCTTCGAGGAAAGCGCGAAGATCACCAGCATCAACTTCAAGCTGGCCCCAAAATCCTTGCGAGAATGCGCAAAACGCTACGTGTGGGTGCTGGTCAACACCGACCCGCCGATGCAGCTCCGAAGGACCACGGCCACACGCCCATCGCTGTACACCATCAGGATGTGCTGGTATCCGTTCCGCACGTTCTTGAATTGGCTTCACAAACAACGTATTACAGCGTTCTGCGAAGTGACACCCGAGTTGCTCGATGACTATCTGGTCTACGTCGGCAGCACTCAGCCCAGCGTCGAGCAGATGCACCGATGCGTCGGCGAGGTCCGTCGACTCTGGGGATACCGCTCGGCACTACCGGAATCGATGCGGCTACCCGAGATGCCGCCCTGGGGCGGTGAATCGGCCGGCGCCCTTCTGGGCAATGCCCGCTCATACATGGAGAACCTCACGCCACGAATCAACGAGAACACGATGCAGGCACTACTACTGTGGGCACTGCGATTCGTCGAAGACTTTGCCGATGACATCATCGCCGCCCACGAGGAGTTCCTCTTCCTGCATGCACGCGGGCCGGACGTGACGCCCATTGCGGAGCAAGACAGGACCCGGCTGCCACAGGGTGGGGCGATCAAGATCGTCGCCGAATACGCCGAATCGCTTCGGCAAGAACAGGGATTGCTGCCGGGCAGGATCAACGAGCAAGGTGAGCGCGAAATCAACTTCCCTTATATCGGCCGGCTCATCGGTATCCCACGGCTGCCGGCGGCGTCCTACTCGACCGCCCGGTCGGTGTTAACCACCTCAGGCTTGCCGATCGATGATGACGCGTACCTGTCCACCCCGATCATCGCCACACTGCAGGGACGGCCCTGGCATCCTGGACGCTTCTCTTACAACCAGACCCGCCACCTGATCCGGCATCTGCACACCGCCTGCCTGATCGTGGTCGCCTACCTCTCCGGTGCTCGGCCCGCGGAGGTCTTGAACATTCGTCGTGGTTGCATCGAACGGGACGATGCCAACGACATGTATCTGATGTCAGGCGTCTATTTCAAGAACGCCGTCGACGAGCAAGGCAACAAAGTGCCCGCCGGCCTACAGCGGGCCGACCCGTGGGTGGTGGTGCAGCCGGTTGCCGACGCCATCCGGGTACTCGAACGCCTCCACGACGAAGAACTACTGTTCACCAATCGATTCGATCTGACACGCATCTACGCCCCGCGTCGATCGGGGGGACTAGCGCTAAACACTCAGGCAGCCACCGACAGTGTGCACCGATTCATCGATTTCGTTGACCGGCTGTGTGCCCACCACCACATCGATCCCATTCCGCCGGACCCGCACGGCCAGCTGACCATCAGCCGATTTCGCCGCACACTGGCATGGTTCATCCGCCGCCGACCTCGCGGGCTGGTCGCCGCGTCGATCCAATACGGTCACGTACACACACGGATGATTCAGGGCTACGCCGGCGCCTACGACTCAGGTTTCCCTGACGAGCTGGCCTTCGAGGATTTCCTGGCCAGGTTGGAACAATTCGCCGACGACGAGCAGGCCCTGAGCGATGGGGAACACGTATCCGGACCAGCCTCACAAACCTACCGCCAGCGTCTGAGCGCAGCCAACGGCCGCTTCGCCGGCTACACCCTGACCAGCAAGAGGCAAACCCGCGACTTGCTGTCCAATCCATTGCTGCAGATCTACCACGGCGAGGGAATGACCTGCGTATTCGACGCGACCAAAGCGGCCTGCCAGCTGCGAGGAGCCCGCGACGATCCGCTCGTGACACCCGACATCGACGACTGCCGGCCCAGCTGCCGCAACATTGCTCGGACCGATCGCAACATGGCCACAGTCCGCCAACACCGGGACCGGCTTGCAACAACAGTGTTGGACCGAGCCGCCCCACCACTACGGCACCAACGCGAACAACGAGAACTCGATCGGATCGAGACAATCATCAAGGACCACGATGACGGCCACTGAAACAGACCCGGTACGCAAAAAGATCGTAGCGGCCATGGACCGCTTGATGGCCGGCAAACCGCTGCGATCAACCGGTCGGCTCAACGTATCCCAGTTGGCCGTCGAGGCCGGTGTTGCGCGATGGCACCTCACCCATCAGCACGTTGATCTCAAAGAGATGTTCCAAGCGCACGTCCGCAACGAAGGCACGACGCCGGCCCCGTACCGGGGCACCGCCGACGCGTTCGATGATCTGCAACAAGCACATCGAGCGCTACAAGCACACTGCGCCGAGTTGGAGCGGAAAATCACGTTGTACGCCAACGTTATTCAACTCCTTGCCGCGGAGCGGGCGACGAAGCTGCAGGGGCGGCCTGTGACCGATATTGCTTCGCGCCGGATGACGCCACGCTAAACGGTCGCGAGGTGTAGCCAGCACAGCATAACCGCGCGCCACAAACACCACCGGTAGCCAACGACGCCCCGTGCTCGGCGCGGGGCGCGACGGCAGCATGGCGCCGCGCCGCCTTATATCGGAAAGGGCGCACGGATCCAAAGGGCTCAATACCACGGTGGCGGAACTGAAATCGACGGTCGAACGGCTCGATCGCCCAGCTCGACCGGGCCCACGGAACGCCGGCCGTGAACATCCCGTTGCAGAGAGACGCAGTGGATCGAGAGGTCGTTGTTAGTGGTCGTGGCCGGCGAGCACGAGGGTGTCTGTCAGAGTGCCGTCCACGAAGTAGGCGCGGCAGTCGTATCGGTCGTGCAGGCTGCCTCCGACTTCGTTGGGAGCGTCTACTGCGACCGTCACGCTCCACACCGTGATGCGGGAGTGATCGATGCCGCTGAGGGGACCTTGCGTGAGGGTGAACAGGTCTTTGGCGTCCGGGTCGAGAGGGCTGGTGGCCACGTCGGTGTTCGACAGCGTAGCGGCCGCCGGTGCGACGAGCCGGTTGCGGACCTCAGCGTCGCACCGGTCTTGCGCGGTACGCTCGATCGAGTTGACAGGCCCCGAAGCGCGCGTGTTGAGGACGATCACCACTGCCACCGCCAACGCGACCAGGATCACCACCGCCGCCATCAACCCGATGCGTGTGCGGCTGCGGCGTGGCCGCCGCGGGGTTGTGTTCATCGTCGCGCTCTCCACATCCTTGTCGGTCAACTCACCAGCGGGCCGACTGGCCTGCCTCCGATCGGCCGGAATCGGTACCAGCACAGTCAGGTTGGATTTTCAGTGATGGCCGAGGTCGTCATGATCTTCATCGTCGCTCTCTCGATGGTAGTGATGAACGTGGTCATGGTTGGCGGGCAAACCTGGCTGGTGGTGATCGTGACTGGTATGGCCTTCATGACCGTGGCCGCCGTCGTGCCCCGCGTCGGGTGAGCCGCCCATCATGCGCAGCATCGGGATGCCGCCGGTGCGGACGAAGCGCAACACCAGACCCGCGGCGAGCAGCAGGAAGACGATGTTGAGCCACGTGGTGTAGTTCCAGGAGATGCCGCTCTCCATCACCATGGCGTTGCGCTGCGTGGGAATGAGACCCGTTGCACCGAAAAGCAATTCGACGAGGTAACCCGCCGCGACCATCGAGACGTAGAACGTGGCCAGCAGCGTCAGCATCATCCGGGTGCCGTAGTACTTCCGGTAGATGTTGAGGATCGGCAGGATCAGCAGGTCGGCAAAGATGAACGCGACCACGCCGCCGAAGCTGATACCGCCGTTCCACAGCACCGCCGCCAGGGGCACGTTCCCGATGGAGCAGACGAACGACACGATCGCCACGACGGGCCCGACGATCGGCCCCCAGATCGCCGACCACGTCGGATCGTCGGCGAGAAAGAAGTTCTCCCAGAACGCATTTGGCACCCACGCAGCGATGGCACCGGCGATGAGCAGACCGATTATCAGGTCGCGCAGGATCGCCGCCCACTCCATGACGAACACATGCGAGACCGACGTGAGGCCAGGTCCCGAGAACAGGCGCCTGACGAACGAGCCCTCGCCCTGCACCGACATGTCCATGGCCGCATGCCCTTCCATCGAGCCCGCGATGCCCTGGTCTGCCTGCACGCGGGCCTCGTCGATGAGGCGGCTGCGCACGAACAAGCGGAACAGCACCGCCAGCACGACGATCATGATCGGGCCGCCGACGAATTCGGCGGCGGTGAACTGCCAGCCCATCAGCAGCGCCAGGATGATGCCGAGTTCGACGACGAGGTTGGTGGAGCCGATCTCGAATGCCATCGCCGCGGTGAAGTTGGCGCCTTTGCGAAACAGCGAGCGCGCCAACGCCACTGCCGCGTACGAGCACGACGACGATGCCGCACCGAGTCCCGCGGCCACGGCGAGGGTCTTGGGCTTGTCGTCGCCGAGGAGGCGGACGATGGTCGATTTCCGGACGACGGCCTGCACCACCGCCGACAGCGCGAACCCGAGGATCAGCGCCCAGAGAATCTCCCACGTCATCGAACCGGCCAGGGCCAGTGCATGACCGATCGCCCCCATCATCGTGCTCATATCGAAGTCCTTCCGTGGTCGGAAATCGGGTCGCCATGCGCCTGGCCAATATACCCCATTGGGGTATATTGGCCAGTGTGTTCTTTGACTCCGCTGGTCGGGCCTTCGACGGTGGCCGGCGTGACTGATGTGCTGGATACAGGAGAGAAGGATCGCAATGGGCCCGTCCCCGCTAAACGTGCAATTGGGCCGCCGCGGCTTCCTGGCCGCCACTATCGCGGGTGGGTTCGCGCTCGCCGGCTGCAGTAGCCGGCCACCAGCCCCGCCCGCCGCGCCTAGTGGCGGGTTGTCTGCCGCGATCGCCGCGGCGGAGGCGGCGCGGCCGCATACGGGCCGCGCCGTCACCGCGGCGTTGACCCCGCAGGCGGCCACCGTGGACCTGGGCGGCCCCACGCTGCGCACGCTGACCTACGGCGCCACCATCCCGGCTCCGGTGATCCGAGCCAACGTGGGCGATGAGCTTGCGGTCACCGTGACCAACCGGCTCGATCACCCCACGTCGGTGCACTGGCACGGCATCGCGCTGCGCAACGACATGGATGGTGCACCGCCGGCCACCCCGAACATCGATGCTGGCAAGGAGTTCACTTACCGGTTCTCGGTACCACATTCGGGCACCTACTGGGCTCATCCGCACGTTGAACTCGACGCCGACTACGGACTGTATGTCCCAGTGATCGTCGACGACCCGCGCGAGGCGGGCGGCTACGACGCCGAATGGATTGTCGTGCTGGATGACTGGACTGACGGCATCGGGAAGACGCCGCAGCAGATTTTCGATGAGCTGCGCAAGAACGGCATGGGCGGCATGCCCGGTATGGGGGATATGCCGGGTATGGGCGATATGCCGGGCATGGGAGGTACTCCGAGCGCCGGTGGCATGGCGCCGATGGGCGGGATGTACACCAGCGCGTTGCTCGGTGGGGACGCGGGCGACGTGAACTACCCCTACTACCTGATTAACGGGCGTATCCCGGGTGCGCCGACCACGTTCACCGCTAAACCCGGCCAGCGGATCCGCCTGCGCATCATCAACGCCGGGTCGGACACGGCGTTTCGGGTGGCGCTGGCCGGGCACACGATGACGGTCACGCACACCGACGGTTTTGCGGTGATCCCGACCGAGGTGGACGCCCTGCTGGTGGGGATGGGCGAACGCTACGACGTCCTGGTCACCGCCGCCGACGGCGTCTTTCCGCTGGTGGCGCTGGCTGAAGGCAAAAACGCGGTGGCGCGTGCCCTGCTGTCCACGGGCACGGGAAGCCCGCCCGATCCCGGCTTTCAGCCGACCGAGCTGACCAAGCGGGTCGGTACGGTCGCGATGTTCACCGCCACCGCGCCGGTCGACCTTGGCGCACGCACCCCCGACGTCAACCTGGAAGCGGTGTTGGCGGGCGACATGATGCAATACAACTGGACCATCAACGGCGCCGCATTCGACAAAACCCAGCCGCTGCAGATCAACCAGGGCCAGCGCGCCGTGCTGACCTTTACCAACAACACCGAGATGTGGCACCCCATGCATCTGCACGGCCACACATTCCAGATCATCAAACCTGACGGCAGCCTCGGCGCTCGTAAAGACACCGCGGTCGTGCTGCCCAAGCAGAAGCTCGCGGTCGCGCTGGTCGCCGACAATCCGGGTGTGTGGATGATGCACTGCCACAACACCTATCACCAGGCCGCCGGGATGATGACCAGTCTCAACTACCGGCCCTGACGGCCGGGCCGCCGTCGTTCTGCGGGTGACCGTAGCCCGGTCGCCGGCAGAACGGACGGCTGGCACGTTCCGATTCGCAGTGACGGTCAGCGCCGCTCGGGACAGCCGGGGCAGCCG
The DNA here is from genome assembly GCF_039668335.1 of Mycobacterium sp. SM3041. Lineage (NCBI taxonomy): Bacteria > Bacillati > Actinomycetota > Actinomycetes > Mycobacteriales > Mycobacteriaceae > Mycobacterium > Mycobacterium sp. SM3041. The sequence continues at coordinate 17,551 of NZ_JAYXBQ010000009.1, forward strand.
GCGTCGCAGCACGGGCAGTCATCCATCGGCATGGACATCGTCATGGGCTTGGACATCATCGGCGCCATGGCCGCCATGTTGCACCACATCATCGCCGGCTTCGGGCCACCGGCGTTGTACGCCACGGCCATCGGATCGGGCCCGGTGACATCGAAATAGATTTTGCCCGTGGCCGATTGGCCCTCGGACAGGGTGGCGGCGGAGATACCGGCCGGGGTGGCCAACTGCCACAGGACCGGGTACTGCGTGTGCCCGGCACCCATCGCGCCGAAGTTGGGGATCACCGGTGTCACCGCACCGGCCGCAGCGCGCACCGTCACCGTCGCTTCCCACAACCGCCCGGCCAGCGGGTAGCCCGGAGCGGCATCGCTACTCGGGCGGAGGTCGGTCAATGTCCACTCGGCGGTCGCCGCCCCACCGGCATCGGTCAACTGTTGCTGTGACCCAAGCTGGTGCGGACATTTCATCGCCGCGGCGGCAAGCGGCGCCCCCATCGTCATCAGCGCAAACAGCGCCACCGCCGCCATGATCAGCCGCCGGACCGCACGCACCATAGCCATTCACCTTTCCTCAAGCCTACGTAGATACTACGTACACTAGTACCAGGTGCCGCGCGGGCGGGCGAATACCCGCGACGTACTTGCGCTGACGCCACCTTGGTCCGCGATGCGACGACGTCAGCGTGAAGTTCGCGTGAAGCTCCTTTGAACCCGACAGCTTTTCGCGCACGGTGAGCTTCGGGGCGGCCAGCGCCGTCGGTTCGTCGGCACTGTCACGATAGTGCCGCCCCGGTGATGACGTGCGGGGCGGTACGCCGAGGTACTCACCTTGACACCCTCCAGGTAGCAGCCAGTCCCGAGGGATCATCCACGGCCCACCGCAGGGCGCCCTATGCCACCTCCACGTTGCCGGTGCGGCGCTTTGTGCGTGCCGGTCGGGCGTGGTTCATAACCGTTTCATCTTCATCCAGGCGGTGATGGCGCGCCGGATGACTCCACCGCGCTCGTTGAGGTTGTGCTTGTCGTGGCGGTAGCCACGATGAGGGCCGGGCCGAGGCCGACCGGCACCGCTGGTCGCACCGAGGTGACTGATCGGATCGGGAACATCGACCGATCACCGGTCTGACTGGATCGGGTGAACCGTGGTGCTGAACCCGGAGTATCTTCGAGCGGGGGAACCCTGCAGCGCCGCGGGTCTCATGGGCGGTCGGGACGAATCCCTATGCAAGGCCACGTGTTAACGCACGAGTATCCGTCCATGGGGCAAGGTGTGGCTTCGTGCGGTTTCGGGCTACCACGACTTCACTGGTTGCCCGAACACGGGGACTGCGCGGTGTCAAGGGTGTGACGACGACCGACCACCGTCGTCAATGTCGACGCCAGAGTCGGTCTCGGTGTCATTCGTTGTGGGTCCCGCGTCCGATTGCGGACCTTTAGAGTGCCCGCCGGCCGCGCGCACACCCTGGTCTCCGGCATCAAGGAGATTCCTTGTACCTCTGAGGTTTTCGGCCGCTTGGTTGATCTCGGGGGTGGCCCCGCTGCAGCAGCAGACGGGCGGGGTGGGACCGGGCATGGTGTTTCCTTCGGGGCGTTGGGATGGGTGCACGGGTTAGCGGCCGGTGCCTGTCGAGATGCTCGTGAAGCCGCGCAGTCTCAGGCTGTTGCCGACGACGAACACGCTGGAGAACGCCATGGCGGCGCCGGCGAGCATGGGGTTGAGCATGCCGAGCGCCGCTACCGGGATCGCTGCCACGTTGTAGGCGAACGCCCAGAACAGGTTGATCTTGATGGTCGACAATGTCTTGCGGGACAACCTGATTGCATCCACGGCGCTGAGCAGATCACCGCGCACCAGGGTGATGTCGGACGCCTCGATCGCGACGTCAGTCCCGGTGCCCATCGCCAGTCCCAGGTCAGCCTGCGCGAGCGCGGGCGCGTCGTTGACGCCGTCGCCGACCATCGCGACGATCTTGCCCCGGGCTTGCAGCCGGGCCACCACGTCGACCTTGTCTTCTGGCAGTACTTCGGCGATCACCTCGTCGATACCGACCTCGGACGCGATCTGGCGGGCCACGGCCTCGTTGTCACCGGTCAGCAGCACCGGCGTCAACCCGAGCTCACGCAATCGCGAAACCGCCTCGGCGCTGGTCGGTTTGACGGTGTCGGCGATCACCAGAGCACCCCGCGCGGCGCCGTCCCACCCGACGGCAACGACGGTCTTGCCCTGGCCCTCGGCACGGGACTTGGCTTGTGCCACCTCAGAACTCAGGTGCTGCGACCAATCGGCCAGCAGCGCCTCGCGTCCGATGACGACAGCGCGGCCGTCGATGATGCCCTGGACACCTCTGCCCTCGATGTTGGCGAAACCTTCCGCGGTGGGCAGGGTTCCGGTCTCCTCGGCAGCTGCCTTGGCGATGGCCGCAGCGATGGGGTGCTCGGAAGCGTTCTCCAAAGCGCCGGCCAGGCGCAGCAACTGGGCGCGGTCAACGCCGGGCTCGGTCAGCACATCGACCAGCGTCATCTTGCCGGTCGTCACTGTTCCGGTCTTGTCCAGCACGACGGTGTCGACCGTGCGGGTGGACTCCAGCACTTCGGGGCCTTTGATCAGGATGCCCAGCTGGGCGCCGCGGCCGGTACCCACCAACAACGCCGTCGGTGTCGCCAGCCCCAGGGCGCAGGGGCACGCGATCACCAGCACCGCGACTGCTGCGGTGAACGCGGCCGCGGCCGGGAACCCGGCTCCCAGCCACGCACCCAGGGCGATGACCGCGATGGCGATGACGATGGGCACGAACACCCCTGAGACCCGGTCGGCCAGGCGTTGCACCTCGGCCTTGCCGGTTTGGGCGTCCTCGACCAGCTTGGCCATTTGCGCCAGTTGTGTGTCGGAGCCGACGCGGGTGGTTCGGACGACCAGTCGCCCGCCGGCGTTGACGGTTGCGCCGGTGACGGCGTCACCCTCGCCGACCTCGACCGGTACCGATTCACCGGTCAGCATCGAGGCATCCACGGCCGAGCTGCCCGACACCACGACGCCGTCGGTGGCGATCTTCTCGCCCGGCCGCACGACGAACTCGTCGCCGACCACCAGCTCGCCGACCGGGATCTTCGTCTCAATGCCGTTGCGCAGCACCGATACTTCTTTGGCGCCGAGCTCCAACAGGGCCCGCAGGGCCGCGCCGGCCTGGCGCTTGGACCGCTTTTCGAAATAGCGTCCGGCCAGGATGAACATCGTGACGCCGGCCGCGACTTCGAGGTAGATGTTGGCGGCTCCGTCGGAGGGCTGCAGGGTCAGCTCGAACGGGTGCTTCATGCCCGGGGTTCCCGCGGTTCCGAAGAACAGCGCATACAGCGACCACAGGAATGCACTGAGTGTGCCCATGGAGATCAGCGTGTCCATGGTGGCGGTGCCGTGGCGGAGGTTGGCCCACGCGGCTTTGTGGAACGGCCATGCGGCCCACACGATGACCGGCGCAGCCAACGTCAGTGAGGCCCACTGCCAGTTGGTGAACTGCAGCGCCGGAACCATCGCCACCGCAATGACCGGTACGGCCAGCACGATTGATCCGATGAGCCGGTTGCGCAGCGACATCAGCTCAGGGTCTTCATCGCGGTCTTGGTGCTCTTCGTGCTCGTCCTCTCGGGGCCGTCGCACAGTGGCTGTATAGCCGGTCTTTTCGACCGCCTCGACGAGCTGTGCAGGGTCGTATCCGTCGGGCACGCTGACGGTTGCCTTCTCCGTGGCGTAGTTGACGGTGGCTTCGACGCCCTCGAGCTTGTTCAAGTTGCGTTCGATCCGGTTTGCGCAGGAGGCGCAGGTCATTCCGCTGATCTGCAATTCGACATGGGTACCAGTTGTCGACGTGGAGGTAGACGTGGAGACAGTCATGGTGCCGCTCCTCTCAATGATTCGATGGGCGTTGATGTTTCGATCAGTGCGTACCGGCATGACTGTCGTCTCGCTGGCCGCCGGCGGGCTGGCTGCCATCGCCAGACTGTGCGTCTACGACGAACGTAGCCGTGCGCACCGTTCCGTCGATCTGAAAATCCAGGTACAGCAAGTACTTTCCGGGAGTCGGGGCTTCGGCTGCGAACGAGATCGTAGGTCCACCGGTTTGCCCCGGCGTGGGTTCACTGCCTTCGGGGTGCACGTGCAGGTAGGCCAAGTCGCCGCCGCGCAGCGCCACGAGGTGGCCGAACGCACCCAGATAGGGCTGCAGGTTGGTGACGGGTGTCCCGTTACGCGACACGGTCGCAGCGAGATTGCGGGTGGCACCGGCAACCAGATCGCCCGCGAGGGTCACGGTGTACCCCGCCACCTGGTCGACGGTCCGCGCAATGCCCGGATCCACGGGGGTGAACGCTCCCGCGACCTCCACCGAGCGGGTCAAGGTCAGCTTCGGTGCAGCGGGTGCGTCGGCCGGCTGGAAGTCGGTGAACACGCGGTATGTGCCAGCGGCCCGCCACCGCCAGGGAATCGACCATGTTCCCGTCGCTGCGTCCAGCGTCGGGTGAACGTGCCGGAATTGGCTGCCGTCGGCCCGCACCACGATCAGGTGTAGGTCACGATCGTGGGTGGTGGCGAATGTGGTCAGCGGCGTCCCGCTCGCGGTGTGAATCCGGAATCGCAGAACCCCGTCGACGTCAACGGCGCCCGGTGCGCTCACCTCCGACAGCAGGTATCCGTTCTGGCTCAGGGACAGGCCGGGCAACTCCGGTGCAGCCGCGTCGGGCCGGTGCGTGCCATGGCCCGGCGCCTGGCTTTCCTGTTGCCACGCGTGAACAGCACTGCCAGGGACAACCGCGTTCGACACGGCGAACGCGCCGCCGAACGCCACCACCAATCCGGCGCCGTACGCCGCCAGCCGTCCCGCAGCGTTCATGAGACCCGCACGGCCGCATACCCGGCTTCACTGACCGCGGACACGACGTCATCGACATCGATGTCGGCCCCGGTGACTGCGAGGCGTCCCGTCTGGGCACTGACCTCGATTCCGCTCACGCCGGGCACCCGGCCCACCTCTTCGCGAACCGACATTTCGCAGTGCCCGCAGGTCATCCCGCTCACTTCGAATTCGATGGTCGTCATGGTGCACACTCCTTCTTGTTGCGATTGCGACATGAATACCCACCTGGGGTACGCCCACCAATGCACACGTCGAATGTATACCCCGCTGGGGTATGTGGCAAGGCGTGTTCCTCCTACTGAACATGCCGAGCGGATGCCTGCCACCACGGCGTATACCGCCTAGCGGGTATTCGCGCAGGCGTCGTTGGATCGGCCTCGCATCGATGCTCACGCAACCGCCCGATGCGCCTCCGTCTTACCCGGTATGGGTATACGGAAGGATGTGAGTGACCGCCATGGCGGCGCGGGCGGTGAGATCGGCGATCGCTCGCAGCCGATCGGACGCCCAGGCGTTGATCTGCTGGACGGCATGCCTGAGTACCACCGTCACTGGCGCCGCCGGGCAGCGCGTCGCACATGCGGCGCCGCACTCACAGCGCGACAGTTTTCGGGCCTGTACCGATGCTTGCCGGTGCGCTCGCGAGCGCAGCACCCCATGGCGCGTCGATCATCCCGGGGTGAGGTCGCCGTGGTGTCGGCGATCTCACACTCGCCAGCGGGGTCCCAAACGCGTCCCCACGCATGCCAACTCAACCCCTGGTAGCTCGGGATTGATCTGATCAGCTCCGTTCCATCACGGCCACCTCGACGCCGACCGATTGTCGAAACCCCTATCGCTCTTGCCCTCCTCGACTTGCCCGGCGCCACACCCAGCTCGATCGCAGCCGGCGGTTGCTTTGCCGGCACGGCAGCAATCTATGTATCTGCTTAGTAAGAACACACTTGCGGCCGATCCGGTGATACCAAGAAACGTAGTACGTACGTAGATGATTCAAGCGGGAAGGGCAGGAGCAATGCGTAGAGGTGGATCGACAATCCTCGCGGCCGCAGCGATTTTCGGCATGATGACCATGGTTGCACCCAGCGCCTCGGCCAGTCACACGTCGTCACATCAGTCGCGATCTGATCAACATTCGGCGAGCAATGTCCGTGGACCTGCGATGAGGGCGACCCCGGGCACCCGAAGCCTGGAAACCCATGGCACCCAGGTTCCTGGGGCCGTGTGGCCGGCCAGCCGGGGGTCGACTCTGCAGTTGTGGCTCGCCAGCAGGCAACCGCATGCGCATGCGCCGAAAGTCGATTCAACCGTCCGTCAAAGCCGTTGACGATTGACGGCCGCGACGACAATCGTTTGCACCGTGATATCCCAAGCCGGATACGGAGAACCCGCTCGGTCGTCGGTTGGCCCCAGTCCGCATGCGTCGATACCCGTGGCGTACCTGATACTGGCGGTCGATCTTGCGATGAGCAATGCCCAATCCGACTGCATGGCACAACCTTTCGCGCAAGCGTAAAGGTCCATCAACATTTGAACTTAGCATGAACGGGGTGACAATGTTCTGTGCGACCAACAAGATAAGACAATGATTGCGACCTCGGTGCCACTACGAGAGCGTTACGACGATGCTGTGGGACTTGGCCAGCCCACGCCCGGGGAGAGGGGCGCCGGGTCGATGATCAGGGTGCTGTTGGTCGATGGGGAGCCGTCGCTGGCGAACCGGGTGAAGATGGCCCTGCACTACGAGGGGTGGGTCGTCGAGATTGCGCACAATGTCCGGGATGCGGTAGCCAAGGTCGCCGAGATGGAACCGGACGTGTTGGTGCTCGATGTCAGATTGCCCGGAGCCGACGGCTGGCAGCTCCTGCAGCGGATTCGCGAGACGCGGCGGTACACGCCCACCTTGGTTCTAGCGGACCGGGATTCGGTGACATGCCGGATGTCGGGAGCGGTCGGTGGTGCTGACGATTACATGTCCAAACCTTTCAGCTCAGAGGAGCTTGTGGCGCGGCTGCGCGGGTTGCTGCGCCGCGCCAGTCAGCTGGCGCCGGTGGCCGACGAAATGCTCACCGTCGGTGACCTGGAACTCAATAGCGTCAGCCGGGAAGTGACCCGTGCTGGTGAGCCGATCTCCTTGACTGTCACCGAGTTCGAGCTCTTGCGATATCTGATGCGCAATCCTTGTCGGGCGATCAGGCGCAATGAGATTGTCGACCGGGTGTGGAGCTATGGCTTCGGCGGCAAGCCCACAATCGTGGACCTGTACATCTCGTATCTGCGCAAGAAGATCGACACCGGACGCGAACCGACGATCCACACGGTCCGCGGTGTGGGGTACATGCTGCGGCCGGCGGTGCGCAGGGCTGAGACCTACGACGTGCGCGTCGGCACATCGCATGCTCCCTGGTAACGGCCCGGACGGCGCTGCGCGTGGCGGGCCGAACTCATTGGGTCCCCTGAGGCGTTAGGGCCATCGTATGACCGGTTGCCGATCATGCGTGGCGACCCATTTTCCAGTCGAAGCCGGCGTTGTCGGCGTGAGCGTATTCACACAGCAGCGTCCGGGTTCCTGTTCGAAGCCGTGCTCACCCAGAGCTCACCGCGCGGTGGACACCCGGCGCGCGCCACGGGTGACCTCGCGTTGCAGTGTTGGCGAAACCCTAAACGCACGACGCGCTCCGTGGCCGCTGAGGCGCGACAGGCGACATCGCACGTGTAGTCCGACGGCTCAAGGGCGGTTTCACAACACGCTATCGGGGTAGGCCCATCGGACCGTCCCCAGCAGAATGGAGCACACCAATGAGCACTTCATGCACGATCCTCGAAACCCATCCGCGCAGGGCCCCCGACAATCTCACGGCAGTTCTGGCGCAATGCCTCGATGCGTGCAGGGATTGCGCACAATCGTGCACCCAGTGCGCCGATGCGTGCCTCAGCGAGCCGTCGGTCGATCAGCTTGCTGTGTGTATCGCCGTCAACCTCGACTGCGCCGACGTGTGCGCTGTCACTGCGAACGTCAACGCGCGCCTGACCGGATTCGACTCGGAGTTGGCCAAAGCAATGCTCGCAGGCTGTGCGGTTGCCTGCCGGGTGTGCGGCGCTGAGTGCGAACGCCATGCAGCGCACCACCAGCACTGCAAAGCCTGTGCTGACCAATGTCGAGATTGTGAACAGGCATGTCGCGACCTCATCGCCGCACTGGGCTGATCGCAGCGCAAAGCTGCATGTCCCTGCGAATCCCGTTGCCACGACGTCCCATCGATTCTGTACGTTGACAATACGAAGGGCGCTGGAACGCCGACCGCAGGCGGGAGTCGGAGCTCGGTAGCGGCTCTTATCCGCGCCCCGCGCCGTTAATCGACGCGCCCTTGCGGCGCCCGGGCCGGGCGCCCTTGCGGCGCCCGGGCCGTTGGACCCACCACGCGGGCACCGACCACTGGCCTATGTCGTACGGCAGTATGTGGTGTCCCATGGCGGCGGGATTAGGGACTTTTGGCACTGGGTCCTCTTCGGAGTTGGCGCGACGCTGGTTGTAGCGGCAACGACAGGAGAACTACCGTGAAAACCCTATTCCGCCTGATGCTTTCATCTGGCGCCGCAGCCACGCTCGGCGCTGCGATCGCGCTCACTGCTCCATCGGCAGTGGCACAGCCACAGGAATGCCTGGAACCGTCCACCGGCGTTCACGAATGCACCTCGCCGGGCCACGCGCAGATCCACGTCCCGCCGCCGGCGCCGCCCAACAATCCCAACATTGGACCTGGCGGTGGACCTCCGCATTTGCCGTGGATAGGCTAGCGGGCGTGTCAACTCGTCGCCCCAGTGGCGGCGGCAGGGGCGGGGTGATTTCCTGACGCTCACGAAATCGGCACTACCCCTGGGGTTTACCCCGCTTTTGTGGACATCGTTGGGCGCGGTTAAGCGGCCTGGTTAAGCGATGTGAGAGCTGTCTGTCGACGGTTATCGGACTGACCATGCCGTGGCCGTTTTCCGGTGTTCTCGATCCCGTCGCTGACACCGAGAATCGACTTACAGCGTTGCAACGTATGCCGTTGGTAGTGCTTGGTTTCAGTGTCGATCAGAACGATTCTTGTCGTGCATTGTCACACTGGTGCGTCGGAGCGATAGCCCGATTCGAGATGAAGGTCGAGCGATCGACATGATTGGCGATGGTGACTGCGAGGTTGTTGCCGATGTTCGCCCGGGATCACCTGGGCGGGAATGGATTCGCCGCACGCCCGTACCTTTGCCGGGTGGATGCGTGCCAGCGGACTGTTGCAATGGCGGTGCGAGACACACGGCGATGCCGTCGGCGTAGCCGCACGTTTCAGCTCACTGGTGTCGAGGATGGTGTGATGACGCTGTCCTGCACCATATTCCACCAGGTGGCACCCTTCGGCCGTGTCGGGACTTCTCCGGCGGCTTACCCCACGCGGGCGATCCCGCGTGAACCTGTGGGCGATGGCGGCGAAGGGAAGGCTGGGTCGGTGGGCTTGGCCTCGGCGGCCACCGCAGCCGCTCGGGTGCTACGTCGACGGTCCTGCAGCACCAGGGCCGCGGCAATAGTCAGACACGCCAGGGCGGGAGGAATCAGCGCGTGGTCACCGATCCGGTTTCCGACCAGCACGCCCACTGCCGCACCGCCGACGAACAGTACCCCCGTGGCGGTCAGCACAGCGGCTTTCCACCTGTCCAGTCCATGACGGGAGCTGCGACCCACCAGTAGCCCGAGGTCGGTGATCGTTCCAGTAAAGTGCGTGGTGCGCACCGGCATCCCAGGAAAATTGGACGTCATCGCGTTTTGTAGTCCGCACGCGGCCGCGGCGAGTGCGGCCCTGGCGATCGGGTGCTCCACGCCCGCGGCGGCGACAAGCAAACCAGCCTCGGCCATCAAGATCACGGCGTGACGTGGGCCTACAACTGCGCTCCCGGCAGCGAGCACCTGACCCGCTGCCGTCGCGCCCAGGAAAAATCCGAACACGATCGCGGCAATCATGCGGCCCTGGTACATCAGCGGATACGTGCTGTGCATGCCCGCTTGCGTGGTCAATGCGGTGAGGTTGCCGACCGGAAACGCCCACACCAACAATGCCACCGAATTGATAAATCCGGCAATGCCGGCGAGCACGGCACAATACGCGAGCCGTGACGCCGACGAGACTGGAACGGTTGCCGTTGCGGCCATTTCACGCTGCCCTGTCACGTCGGTGTGACGGCCGTCGACAGGGTGCGCGGCCATTGACCTACGCACAAGCCGGTGTGCATTTCGAGTCCGCTTGGCTTGGTCACGAGCGCAGGACTAGGCGGCGAAACGCCCACCTCGTCAACGCCGGCGAATGTCTGCTCAATTGCTCGCTTCACATCCGCACCCTTTGTGGTGTGCGTGGAGTCATGTGGTACGCGTGGAGCAACGTGCTCCCCCTTCCGAGGTTGTGACTGACGTATGACGCCTGCATGCGGTCGCCGATTCGTGACGCCGAAACCCCGACCCCGGATCGGTCCTAGCGCGCGTTGCACCGCGCGGCCGGGCACCGCGCACCCACCGCCGGTGGGCCCGGCAGGGAGCCGGTACGGGACGGCGGCTGCGCCCTCGCCGCAGGCATCGAAACGAATCGGGTTTCGTTGACCGACTGCTGTTTTGGACCAGCCCCGGCCACATGTGCTGGCCAACAATGCCCACCCCGGGCCTCTGGCGCCCCCAGCAAAACTATGAAGCCACCGTCGATCTAGAAGGCGGCCGTGCCTGCCCGACGACAGGAGATCCTCAGCACGCCACGAACGGTACGCACAGATGCGGCGGCGGAGCCAGCGGAACGAACCCGTGACCGCCGCCACCATGCCCCGGCCCGCCATACCCCGGTCCACCGTGGCCGTGTCCACCATGGCCGTGTCCACCCCCGTGCGGCCGGTTGAAGCCGTAGTCGACGCTCGGGCCGGACCCCGGTGCCGCCAGCGCTGCAGCGGGGACCACACCGGCGCCCAGTGCGAGTCCGCCGGCGACGGCAACGGCGCCGATCAGCACACGAGTCGGACGAGGCACCTTTCGGTTTCGGATCATGTCGGGTCTTCCTTTCAGAGAATTCCACATGGGCGGCCGCCACATTGCGGCTGCACACCCCGTTTGTGCTCCAGACCGCTGCGCGCTCCGAAATCATCGGTAGCCCAGTGGGATACGCACATCGCGAGCAACGGCCTTGGCCTGACCGGTGCGGCTGGGTCGGCGCACCGGTACACGCACTGTTCATCGTTGAACCTCAGTACGTAGTTGTCACGTAGTTCATAGGGAACTCTAAAGGGGCCTGGATGCAGCGCGGGCAGGCCGCGGGTGAAGCGGACGCGCTAACACACCAATTACCAACACTTTTGACAGGTTGTCGCCGCCTTCGCGGTGTTGCGACGTGGCTGCGCCGATCTTGGTATGAATCCTCTATGCGTCCGTTCATCGCGATTGACGCGTGCAACACCGCAAAATACGGTCTAACTCAGTAACTGGATCACTGCACTTCTCTAATCCGTTACGAAGCAACCATATTGCGGCTGACAACGGATACATCCGCCGGGCCGCGATCTACCGGGAGGCAAACGCCGTCACCATCCAACGCATGTTCATGAACGCTCAACACGGGTCGCTCGGGTGGTCCCGCCCGCGGACACCACGGTCGGCACTGGCGGACGCGATCCGGCCACACCGTCTGCGCGTTCGTGGCCATAGGCGACCGAAGTCCGCGGTCAGCGAATCCTCCTGCGCTGGAGGCTAATACACACATCTGCCATTCAGGTGACGGGTATTCAGACCTGGTTCACCGACAGGCATTCCTACATCAGCAGCATGTCGCCGCATGGCGGCGCAGAGTCCGGCAGTCAAGGAGCAGACACATCATGAGAAGAACTGCAGGCATGTTCGCGCTCGGCGCGGCAAGTGTGGCCACCGTGCTCGTGCTGGGAACCGGAGCCGCCGCAGCGTCCCCGCCGTCGCACGGCTCGGCGAGCGAGACGATTGACCGGCTCCAATCGGAAGGCAACCGCGTCATCGTCAGCAAGGTCGGTGATGGCCCGATGGAACACTGCGCGGTCACCTCGGTGTCGCGGGTCAAAGCCACCCCCAACCTCAGGCCTACCCGCGGCGCGTACCCGCCGCGGGCAACGGTCTACGTCAGGTTGGATTGCGGCCCCGCGGCGGCCTAGGACAAAACTCGGCGCCGGCGCCGCAGTCGGGGAAGCACCGACGGCCTCTCGAATCCGGTCGACGTCGCTCGTCGCCAGCAGCGGTGCGCAGTTCGATCAAACCAAGGCCCAGAAGGAGACCATGAAGGCTTTCAGTCGGCTGCTGGTGGTGACCGGCGCGACGGTGTCGTCGCTATTGCTGGGCGCGGGCGCGTCCCATGCGAGCCTCGATAATGAGCAGAGTCTGGCCGACGGCCAGGATCGGACGTTGACGGTGCAGCAGTGGGACACCTTCCTCAATGGGGTGTTTCCGATGGACCACAACCGGTTGACACGTGAGTGGTTCCATTCGGGTCGGGCCAAGTACAGCTGCGCCGGTAAGGCCTGCGACGAGTTCGCCGGGACCTTGGAATTGGGTTATCAGATCGGCTTTCCGTGGTCGTTGGGTGTGGGTATCAACTTCGCCTACACCACGCCGAACATCCTGCTCGACAACGTGACGCCGGAGACTTTCTTTCCTGGTATCGGCATCGGTAACCGTTGGGGTGGCGTCATCACGCCGAACCTGTTCCCGGGCGCGTCGATCTCCGCGGACCTGGGCAACGGTCCGGGTGTCCAGGAGGTGGCGACGTTCTCGGTGGACGTGTCCGGCCCGGCCGGCGGGGTGGCCGTGGCCAACGCCCACGGCACCGTGACTGGTGCAGCTGGTGGTGTGATGGTTCGTCCGTTCGCCCGACTCATAGCAAAGACCGGCGACTCGGTGACCACGTACGGTGAGCCCTGGAACATGA